>JACCLG010000041.1 GCA_013425335.1 Microcaldota archaeon | reverse complement strand
CTTTCCCTCCTGCACTCCCGGTATCTTCCACTGCTTCCTAACCTCCCCAACAATGCTCTCGGCAGCCCTGCCCACTGCCCTCATCGTGGTGGAGCTGAAAACATAGGGAAGCATTGCACCTACGAAAAGCCCTCCGATTACCAGTGGGTCAATGAGGCTGAGAAAAAGCGGTTTGCCTAAAATTTTGGTGACAATCTGCGTGTAGTTTGCTATAAGCGCAATCACTGTCAAAGCACCGGAAGCAATTACGTAACCTTTCCCAATTGCAGCTTCGGTGTTTCCTATTGCGTCAAGCGCATCCAGTTTCTCCCGTATCCTATGGGGCTGATGCGTCAGCTCTGCAATGCCAGCTGCATTGTCAGCTACTGGGCCGTATGCATCAGTGGCAATCGTCATTCCAACGGTGCTCAACATTCCAACTGCGGCGAGGGCGATTCCATACAAGCCCATGTCGGAATTGCTTCCCCCTCCTGCAATGTAGTAGCCAAGCACTGAAACTAAACTCACCGTAATTATCGGAATGGCAGTGCTGAGCATTCCAACAGACAAGCCGTTTATTATCACTGTTGCAGCGCCGCTCTCGGAAGACTGCGCAACTGCCTTTGTAGGGCCGTATTCAGATGACGTGTAATACTCGCTGACTCTGCCTATAACTGCTCCTGCAATCAATCCTGCAGCCATCGCACCGAAGAACCCGAGGTTATTCGCTCCAAAAAGTAGGTACACGACAAGGAAGGATAGTATGATGGAGAGCGCAGACGTGATGTAAACGCCCCTCCTTACCGCTCTGAGAAGGGTTCCCTGGCTGTGCCTCTCGCCTTTTACCCTCACGAAGAATATTCCGATTATTGATGAAACCCCTCCTGCAACCATTATGAGCAGGGGAGCCACCATTGCATTGAAGCCCATGTTCAAAGCTGAGAAAGCAAAAACGCCAAGGGACATTGCCGCGAGAGTTGCACTTGTGTATGACTCGTACAAATCCGCACCCATCCCTGCAACATCCCCGACATTGTCACCAACCTGGTCTGCTATCACTGCAGCATTCCTCGGGTCGTCCTCAGGTATGCCCTTCTCAACCTTTCCAACTAAATCAGCTCCAACATCCGCAGCCTTTGTGTAGATGCCCCCTCCCACCCTCGCGAAGAATGCCATAAGGCTCGTTCCTATAACCGATGATACCATTGTGTCGGTTATAAAGCCCAGATCTGCTGCAGGATAGAAGTAGTTTAGCAGGTAATACCATATGGTGATGTCCATGAGAACCATGCCTGTTGCGACCAACCCCATAACCGCACCGCTGCTGAAAGCAATGTCGAATGCAGGACTCAGCCCGGTTTTCGCGGCAAAAGTCGCCCTGCCGTTCGCCCTGGTGGAAATCATCATTCCTATGTAGCCAGCAAGGGCGCAGCTTATCATCCCGTGCACAAATGCGTAGGGCAGGAAGTATGATACTTCGTTATAATACGCGAGCGCAAGCAGCATGAGGAATACAACTGAGCCTATTACTGCTACGGTTCCGTACTGCCTCTTGAGGTATGCGTATGCGCCCTCCCGTATGAAGGCGGACATCTTCTTTATCTCGCTATCCCCCTCGTCATGCCTCAGTATCCTGCGCACAAGATAGGCAGCGAAAAAGAGGGCAACCAAAGAGCCTACCGGGGCCAGAACGAACAAATCCATAGACACCACCACAATTCGTTTTTATTCAGAGGTATTTTTAACTTTATCCACTAAGCTACGCTATTGTTTTTATATAATAAGCTCGTATCTATACAACCGCTGCAGGGGTAGCAAAGCTTGGTCAAATGTGCGAGGCTCAGGACCTCGTCCCTTAGCGGGTTCGTGGGTTCAAATCCCACCCCCTGCATAGTGTATCATACTATAGTCTTGCCCCTTCTTCGTCAATAGCCTAACAAAAGTGTCCAATTCAGCAGCAATCTATAAATAGATCTTCGACCAGACGCAGGCACATGAACGAATTCACTATCTATAAGCACCAGACGAACTTTGAGAAGGAGTTAGGACGCCTGCGAGCGTCAGCCCTTCCGACAAAGACGAAGAAACAGATTGAGGATTTCGCCCACATCAGGCTCGCAAAGGGTTCAAGCAAGCTCAGGGTGGTTAAATGTATGTGGTGCGTCCGCTACCTTGCGGGATGGCTTGGAAAGGACTTTTCTGAAGCGACAAAGGAGGATCTGATTGAGCTCGTTTCCTCTATGGATTCAAAAGATTATTCAGAATACACGGTATACGATTTCAAGATTGTC
>JACCLG010000055.1 GCA_013425335.1 Microcaldota archaeon | reverse complement strand
TATTCAAACTCGTGACAATTACATTTTGCTCCTGGTTGCCTTTTGCTAATGCACCCCATACTAGAACCATAGCCGTACCGGGACTAGAGCCGAGTAGTATGACGGAAACAATGAGCTGTTCGTGTCCATTCAAGAACATGTATGCCAAAAATGCAGCAACAATCGGAGCAACAATCCAATTTGAAATCAGCGTTAATACGATCGGCTTGGGATTCTTTAACAATTTTTTCAATTCTTCGAATTGTAGATTCAACAGAGCAGGGTACATCATCAAAAACAAACATATGCCTATAGGAATCGAGATTCCATATATCTGCCAACCATTAAGCATGATACTGAATGCTGGGAGTGCTTGCGACAGGATTAGACCTAAAATCATGCATAGGGTTACCCAGATGTAGAGGTATTTTTCAAATTTTCCAAGAGTTTCTTCCATGCTAACACTTCATCTTACTTTTGATTTTTGTGATATCCAGAATTTCCATAATCTGTCTTGCTTTTTTGCTCTTTATTTTATACCAGATATTAGTGCCAACTCTTCTTGATTCCAATACTCCTGCCTCCTCCAAAATTTTGAGATGCTGAGAAACAGTAGGTTGGGCTCGATTAACGTTTGGCACTATCGAACATGCACATTTCTCCCCGTCTAACAAGCATTGGATTATTTTTATTCTTGTTTCATCCGCCAGAGCCTTGAGAATCTTAACCTCGTTTTTCATATATCGTTATATTTGAATACATAAATATATAAACATTGCTTTGTTCTCATAAAATTAGTAAAAAGTATAAAGCCCCAGGAGGGATTTGTCCGGATTCTTTGGACCCCCGGCCTACTGTTTACGAAACAGTCGCTCTAACCAAGCTGAGCTACTGGGGCATGCTATTTCTTACGTAGCTTGTTTATTTTAACTTTCCCTCAAAAAGCTTTGCAGACTGCTTAAGTACTTCTATACCTGGCAGAGGTTCACCGCTCATGAAAGCAAGCACAGCCCCTCCTGCCGTGGATATATGGTCCACTCTTATGCCCAAATCAAATGCAATGCTGCCCATGTGCCCCCCTCCTATGAGTGAATAGCCAGGAGAGTTCTCCATGGTGATAAGCATCCTGACGGTTCCCTTCAGGAATATCGGGTTCTCATATACCCCCATTGGACCTTTGCTTACAATTGCCTTGGCGTTTTTCATTACTTCGGTGAATTCGGCAATTGTGCTCTCCCCAATATCCAGCGGAACATACTTGCCAAGCCTGGAGTCGCCAATAGAGGCTTCTTCTCTGCCTCCGAATGAGATTGCTATGTCGCTTGGTAGGATTATCTTGTCCTTGTACTTCTCGTCAAGCTTCTTTGCCCTGTCAACGAGCTTTGTGAGGTCGTCCCCCTTCTCCTCCATCACGCTTAAGCACTCCTTTGGGACGAGCCCCCTGGTGTACAGAAAGGCATGCGCAACTGCGCCCCCGACAAGTGCCTTCTCAATCGTGTTGTTGTTGAGTGTGACTTCCATCACCTTTATGACTTCCTTGAATTTTTTCCCGCCTATGCAGTACACTGCGGGCTTCTTGTCCGGCTTGACCGCCTCGTACATCGCCTCCATCTCCCTGGCGACAACAAGCCCTGCACAGGAAGGCAGGACAAGCGGGAAGCCAACCACCGATGCCTGGGAGCGGTGCGAGACGGAAAAGGCGTCGTTTATGAAATAATTGAAATGCGGCGCCAGCGTCTTCACAATATCGCTCTTGCTGTGCTGCTCAGGTGTTGCATTTTCATTATCCTCAGGCTGGAACCTGGTGTTCTCAAGCACGACAACTTCGCCAACACCAACCTCGTCAATTGCCTTCTTCGCCTTGTCTCCGAGAAGGTCATTGATGAACGTGACCTTCTGTTCTATTGTCTCTCCGAGTATCTTGGCGTGGTTCGCAAGAGACACGCAGTCTGAGTTGCCCTGCCTGCCCTGGTGGCTTATGGCGACAACCTTTGCATCCTTCAGCCTGTCAAACGTCTTCTTGTAAACCTTTATTCTCATGAACTCTAGTATCTCCCCGTTTTCTCCGAGAGGCGAGTTGAAGTCGCACCTCACCAAAACCTTTTTTCCTGAGAAATTGAAGTCGTCCATTACGCAGAATCCAGCATCATTCATGGAAACTCACCTCTATTTTATTCCAAAAGACTTGTTCGTCTTCTCAATCGAAGTCTTGGCGTCGCACAGGTTGAACATTGCCCTTATGGCGTCAACATTCTCAGGCACCACATTGGCCTCGTTGTGCACCGCCTGTATGTACGCGAGCTCAGTGCCGTCAACGTATATTGAATCCTCCCACACAATTATCTCCTGCATGTCGTACCTGTACCTGCCCAAGTCCCTTGCGTAGTCTATGATCTGCGCGGTTGACTCGAACCCGTCTGCCGCGTTGAAAAGTGCGATTCTCGTTGTATTGGCAAATACATTCTTCACATCCTGCGCAGTTGCAGGCTTCTTGAGCTTCGCAAAGACAACATGCACGTGCATCAGGGTTGTCGGAACCTTCAATGCAACTGTCTCTATTGGAATGGGAAGCACCGTCTGGACATCCGGCCCCTGGTGGGACGGTATCTTTGTCTCCGGCACAATTGCGTTTATCGGACCGGTTTTTATGTCATTGGGGTCTGCAGCCCTTCTTATAAGCACAACCTTGGAGCTCTCAACTCCGAATGCGTTGTTTATGGCGCCCATGGTCCTGCACAGGCCTGTTGTGTTGCATGAGACAACACGCACATAGTTCTTGTTCACGGCCTTGTCATAGTTGCACTGGGCTACGAATGATACCTCCGCAACATCGTCCTTCTCCCCTCCCTCGAATATTGCCTTGAGCTTCCTTGGAACGTAGATATTCTTCTTGTTTTCCGCCCCCATCTTTGCCGGGGTGCAGTCGACAACAACATCGCAGCTTGAAAAGAGCTTGTCATAGAGCCCCTCGCAGGGGACATTTGCCTTCTTAAACAGGTCGAGGCTTGCATTGTCCGGCACGTATATCTTGTAGCCCTTCTTTATTGCCAGCTTCGCCTCGTAATCCGGCTTGGTCTTCACAACTCCAACAAGCTGCATGTCATCCTGCTTTGCAACAGCATCGGCTACTCTCTTTCCAATAACGCCGTAACCGTTCAGAGCGACTCTCACTACCATATGCCCACCCCCTGACTTATTATTTGTTGGATAGATTTTTAAATATGCTCACTGAGCAATTCACAATGTTTATAAGTTTGCAATGACCAAGTGATATACGTGCCATACGATTTGAAATCCGATGCAACATCAAACGAGATAAGGCTCAGCAGGAAGAAGATCCTCAAGAAGACGTTTAAGGCCAATATAATACTCATCGCAATATTCCTGGCTGTTACGCTGGTCTACCTCTCATCCCCAGCGGTAATCAGCCAGACGTTATCACCGCTGGGAATAAACAATGAGGCATTGGTTATGCTTTTTCTGCTTGCCGTGGTATTCCTTGCAGTTGTTATCAACATTCTCTACAATTACCTGTATTACAGGACGTACTACTTTAATGTTAAGGAAGACCTTATTGTGATCAGGAAGGGTATTTTCCTGCCTGATGAGATATCTATTCCCTACAACAGGATTCAGGACATATACGTGGACAGGGACACGCTTGATTTGATATTCGGGCTTTACGATGTGCACGTGTCCAGCGCGACGGTGACATCTGAGAAGGACGCTCACATAGACGGGGTCACAAATGCAAATGCGGTCAAGCTCAAGGAGATGATACTCGCGAAGGTTAAAGAAGCGTCTTCCCATGAGAGCCCGCTTTAAAGAGGTGTAAAACATGGAGAGCAGAGTGTATGAATGCGATTCGCCGCAGATTGGGAGCCTGAAAAAGCTGCTGGAGACAGACCCATACGGGGAAAAGAGCTTTGCAAGGCAGGGCTACAAGCTCAAGGAAGGCGGAGTCATAGGCGGAGAGAAGAGCAAGTATTACCTCTACATAAAGGCTGATGCTGATTTCTTCAAGACTGCAGAGGAGAAGCTCAAGGAAATAAACAGCCTGAAGAGGAGCGAAAAAAAGGTTGAGGATGGCATAGTGAAAAGAATTGAGGAGGAAGAGGGTTCTGCTGAGCAGGGATTCGGCGCAATTTTCGGCTGAATTCCATATAGGTTTAAATACCGCCATTCCAACTAAATTCATGGCGAACAAATTCCGCGTTATGCTTATACTCCTACTGTCAACCTTAGTTGCGAGCGGGATGGATGCGAGGCTCGTTGAAAAGTCGAGTCTGGCAGTTGTCCAGCAGGGCTATGTGCGTGCGGTGGGCGGTGAACTCGCCTACTTCACCATGAACCTCTCAATCCCCTCCAGCACGGATTACCAGACCGCCATGACGGACAGGCCTGTCACAAAGGTTGATGCAGACAACTCTGTTGTCAATATAGGGAGCAGCAACCCCGGCAACCCTTTCAACTATAAGATAACATCATCAGTTTCCCTGGAGGCGCGGTATACGACTTATCTCCCAGAGACATACCAGCTTGGTTACAGCCAGATGCTTTACACCAGGCCCACTGCAAGAATCCAGAGCAATGATGCAGCCATAAGGGAGATGGCCCGCAACATAACTGCAAACTCATCGGATGATTTTGAAAGAGTTTCAAAGCTTGCCCTGTGGGTTAACAGGCAGCTTACCTATGATCTAAGTCTCGCAGGAGAATCCAAGGATGCGGAGTGGATTCTCCAGAACAGGAGAGGGGTCTGCAGCGAGTATTCGACCCTTTTCGTTGCGCTTGCCAGGTCCATCGGGATACCTGCAAGGATTGTGGAGGGGCTCGCCTATGATGATGCCAAAAATGAGTGGACAGGGCATGCCTGGGCAGAAGCTTACATAGGCACATGGGTGCCTGTCGACCCCACATGGAACCCTCCCGAAGTGGGCTATCTTGATGCCATGCATCTTGAATTTTCAAAAAAGTTTGACAACGAAACCTTCAACAATATTGAATACTCGACAAGCCAGAATGCACGCCTGGAATGGTCCCAGCCTGACCCGAGCAAGTCATCTGATGTTACAATAGTATCGTTCAAGGAAGGCGAGAAAAATGCAGATTACGATTTGGAGGGGGCTGCGAGCACAATTGGAATGGGCATGAAGACGCTGGTTTTTGTTGACATATCTTCTGACGACTACCGGCTGGTTCACCTGAATCTAGTCACTTGCAATGTGATTAATGTTGAAGATAGCGAGAAGTATGTGATTCTGGAACCTCGCAAACCTCAGGTGGTCAGCTGGGTTCTCACGCCAGCTTCCGGGCTGTCAAACAGATATGAGTATACCTGCCCTGCCCTTATAGATTCAGATTATCTCAGTGCAAAGAACCTCACAATCAAAATAACTTCTGGAGCGGATACAATCAACTTCAACGGCTTTGTTGAAAAAGATAAGCTGCAGCCTGGGGAGAATCAGACTGTGTATGTTGATGTTGGTGTTGCCAGAACCTACTCTGGAAACCTTTACCTCACATCAGATGATGCAGTCTATTCCCGCCTCATAACAAGGAGCGGAAGGTATTCATTTTCACTGCAGCCCAGCAGGATTGGCCTGAACAGAGTGTACCTGGCGACAAGCCTGGGAGGGGCCAAGGAGCTGGACTTCCAGGTGACCGAATCAACAGGCATAGGAGTTGAGATGAATGCCCCCCAGTTTGTCCTCCTGGACTCGCAGAGTATAATCTATGTAAATCTCACAAGCAATGAGACTGACAAAAATGTTCGCATCACTGCAACCGCTGGAGCTTATAAGGAGGCAAAGCAGATCAGCCTGACTGGGAACAAAACTGTTGAATTTTACTTAAGCTTCAATGACTCTTATATCCAGAACATCACAGTTACCGTGGAATCAGGTGGATTCATAAGAGAGGTTACCGAGCCTGTTACAGTATACTCAATTCCAACTATAAGTTTCACAAAGAAGCTGTCCAATTCGGGAAATGGCTCAGTGAGAGCGGATTTGACCTTCTCAGGAATTCAGGATGCCAGGGACGTGGTGGTGAGCATCGACGGCATGCAGGAGCCGCTCAGCGATGGAGTTGTTTCAGTGGTGCTAGCTCCTGGAATGCATAATTTGAGGGTTGACTATACTGACATGGGAGGGACAAAACGCTTCTACACAGCAGGCTTTGATGTTACAGCTCAGTACACCGTGATTAACGAGTCTAGCATAGAGGATTATGTCTCAGCTTCAGCCTCGGCTCTGCCGGCGGTGCTGTATTTCGGCTTGTTAGTCATTTTGGCAGTTGTCGTGCTCATACTAAAAAAAACTGAAAAGATTGGGGAGAAGCCCTCCTAGAGAGAAGAGTATTTAAAATTTAATTGTCCAATTGGTTAGCTGGTGTTGTGCATGCACGAGGACATTGCTGATTTTGCCGTGAACTACGCTATAAAGAAGGGTGCCGATTACGCAGAGGCAAGGGCAGAGCATTCTGAAGGCACGGCATTCGCAATGAAGAACGGTGTTCTGCATGCTGCAGGTTTTCAGAAGGAGGATGGGATAGGAGTGCGCCTTATTGTCGGAGGTGTGATGCAGTTCCTCTCAACAAATGAGCTCAGCAGGAGCGTGTTGAGGGAGATGATAGACAGGGCGGTGAGGGCTGGAAAGAGCTCAGCCAGGGTTGCCTCAAAAATCGAGATGAGTGATGCTCCGGTTGAGAGGGTTTCCTATGAGGTGAAGCAGAGGGTCAGGAGTAGTGATGTGGACTCCAGGGGCAAGATTGCAGAGCTTTTTGACATAGAGGCTGAGCTGAAGGAGAGCAGGTTCAGCATCCCTGCCAGGTTTCTCTCGCTCTCGGATGACGTTGTCCACAAGTGCTTTATAAACTCTGAAGGGAGCAGGATAAGCTCAATAATACCATATGTCGGTTTCTTCTCGCTCATTACCGTGAATAATGATGCGCAGACAGCCCAGAGAACAATACAACTTGATGAGACGGGAGGCTGGGAGATAGTAAAGGGCTGGAACCTTCCTTCCAAGGTTGCGGAGGAGGCAAATGTGCTGTTCAAGAATCTCAAGTACGGCAAGCCGGCTCCAAAGGGGAAGGTGGATGTAGTTGCAGCCCCGGAGGTTGTGGGCATAGCGATGCATGAGAGCGTGGGCCACCCGTACGAGGCGGACAGAATACTGGGCAGGGAGGCTGCGCAGGCCGGGGAATCATTCATGACTCCAGACATGATTGGGAGGAGGATAGCAAAGGGGTTTGTCAATGTTGTTGACGACCCTGCTGTCCCGGGAAGCGCCGGCTATTTCCTTTTTGATGATGAGGGGGTGAGGGCGAGGAAGAAGTATCTCATAAAAGACGGCAACATGAACGAGTTTCTGCATAACCGAGAGACAGCATTCTCATTCAGTATAAAAAGCAACGGCTCTGCCAGGGCGATGGATTATGGGTCAGAGCCAATAGTGCGGATGTCGAATACATTCCTCCTGCCTGGGGAGCTCTCTGAGGAGGAAATAATCGAGGATGTCAAGCTTGGGGTTTACATGAAGAGCTTCATGGAGTGGAACATTGATGACAAGAGGATGAATGAGAGGTATGTGGGGAGCGAGGCCTACCTCATCCAGGGAGGGGAGATAACGCATCCGGTGAAGAGGCCTGCGCTTGAAACTACAACGCTTGATTTCTTTTCAGCAATAGATGCTGTGGGAGACAAGGTTGGCTACCATGCAGGAACATGCGGGAAGGGGGAACCCTCCCAAGGCGTTCCGGTGTGGATGGGCGGCCCCACAGTGAGGCTGAAGGGGATAAGGCTTGGGTGAGCTCATGAATTTCGATTTGCTTGTAAAAATAGTGAAGAGGGCTGAGGAGCTTGGCGCAGATGACGTGGTTGCAAGCGGGGACGAGTCCAAAAGCTGGGAGGTGAAGTTCGTAGACAACAGGATAGCAACCTGGATGAGCAGCTATGAAGAAGAAGTATCCCTCTTCATCTCAAAGGACAAGAGGCTTGGGCTGACGACCATAAAGGATTTGTCAAAAAAGAGCATAGAAGAGTCCATCTCAAAGCTTCTGAGGTTCACAAGGAAGATGCAGCCCAATCCAGAGTACAATGGCATAGCACAGGGACCGTTCAAATATAAGCCTCTGGAAGGCACCTATGACGGCAGAATTGCAAAGCTTGATGAAAGGGCAACAGATTTTGTTGAGGCGGGGGTGAATTCCGCCCTTGCCGAGGGTGCTGTGAGAGCCTCCGGAGTGCTCAAGTACGATGCCGGCGAGGACTTCCTGGTGACCTCAAATTCAGTTGAGGCAACCCAGCGAGGCAGCGGGCTGTATTTCTCAATAAGGGCTCTTGTGGACAAGTATGCGTCCGGACATAAGGTATGCTGCTCGACAACAATAAGAGACTTCAAGCCGGAAGACGCCGGAGCGAGAGCAGGCCGGGTTGCCAAAAAGGCAGTAAACCCGGTAAAAGGCGAGGTTGGGAGCTACGACATCATTTTTGACCCTTACCCATTCGCAAATCTTCTCAACATAGCAATGGACTCTGCTTCCATCTTTTCAGTTGAGGCAGGCTTCTCCTTCCTTGGCGGAAAGCTTAACAAGAAGGTTGCGAGCAGGGAGGTCACGTTGATTGATGACGGAAGAATGCCTCGCTGCCTGAGCTCCTCAAAGTTTGATGCAGAGGGCGTTCCCACAAGGAGGAATGTGGTGATAGAGAAGGGAGTTCTCAAGACGTATCTGCACAACACCTCAACTGCTAAGAAATACGGGGTCAAAACCACTGCAAATGCTGGCTTGCTTTCTCCGAAACCATGGAATGCCGTGCTGGACAAGGGCAGTTACAGCGAGAAGGAGATGTTCGAAGAGGTCAGGAGAGGGCTGTACATAACGAATATATGGTACACCAGGTTCCAGAATTATGAGAAAGGCGACTTCTCCACAATACCCAGGGATGGGATATTCCTCATTGAAAGGGGGGAGCCCACAAAATCGCTGAAGGAGATAAGGCTGAACGACAACATGCTGAGGATGCTCCAGAATACGGTTGCGGTTGCAAAAAAACAGGAGCAGATACTTGGGTGGGAGGTTGAAATTCCAGTGATAACTCCGCATGTGCTTGTCAAAGGGGTGAAAGTAACCCGCCCGACATCCTGAGTTGAATAAAAGCAAATTCTACTTTCAAAATATATCCAAAAGCTATTTAAGTTTTATTATAGTAAATTGAGTTGTATGATTGAGGTAACATTTTGGGGAAGGGGCGGTCAGGGCGCTGTCACTGCTGCTGAACTTCTTGCTGTTGCTGCTTCAATGGGCGGCAAATATGCGCAGGCATTCCCGTATTTCGGTGTTGAGAGGAGAGGCGCGCCGGTGAGGAGCTTCTGCAGGATAGACGACAAACCCATAAGGGTGCACCAGCAGGTCTACAACCCTGATTATGTTGTAATACTTGACGCATCATTAATAGGAAGGCCGGACATACTTGAAGGGTTCAAGAAGGATGGAATTGTTGTTGTGAACACCGGCAAGCCAAAGAAGCAGCTGAAGCTGAAAGCCAAGAACCTTTTCACAGTGGATGCGACGGAAATTGCAATCAAGAATATCGGAAGGCCCATTGTGAATACTGCAATGCTCGGCGCGTTTATAAAGGCAACGAACCTGGTTCCTCTTGATGCTCTGAAAGAGGCTATAAAAGAGAGGTTTAACCCGCAGCTTGCAGAGAAGAACATAAAGGCAATTGAGGACTGCCACAGCGGTTGCGTGTGAAGTGGTGTTTATGAAATTCCCAATAGCAAACCCCAAGACAAGCAGGGAGAACAAAACAGGCGACTGGAGGTCATTCAGGCCGATTACCGATACCTCAAAATGCATAAAGTGCGGCACATGCGTAAGCGTCTGCCCTGAAGGCTGCATAAGCGGGGCTGATGTCAAAAAACCCCTCCAGGAGAGGGAACTTCCAAAAACAGATTATGATTACTGCAAGGGATGCGGCATATGCGCCAACGAATGCCCTGTGAAGTGCATCAAAATGGTCCAGGAGGAGAAGTAGATGGTGAAGAAAACTGAAGAGGCTTCAATTGCAATTGCCGAGGCAGTCAAGAACTGCGAGCCGGATGTAGTTGCATGCTACCCCATAACCCCATCAACTCATATTGCAGAAACGCTTGCAAAATTCTATTCTGACGGCGAGATTAAGAACTTCATAGCCACAGAATCAGAGTTTGCCTCAATATCCGCAATATGCGGTGCTTCTGCTGCAGGAGGAAGGGCTTTCAGCACGACAAGCAGCCAAGGGCTTGCACTAATGCACGAAGTTGTTTACGCAGCCGCAGGAATGAGGCTGCCTGTTGTGATGGTTGTCGGGAACAGGGCGCTGAGCGCCCCTTTAAATATATGGTGCGACCACCAGGATTCCATTGCTGAGAGGGATTCGGGCTGGATCCAGCTCTACTGCGAGAGCGCCCAGGAAGGAGTTGATACTGCAATTCAGGCATTCAAGATTGCCGAGAGCATGATGCTGCCTGCAATGGTCTGCGTTGACGGTTTCTATCTCACCCATACAGTTGAGCCTGTTGACGTCCCAACAGTGGAGGAGGTTAGGAAATTCCTGCCGAAATTCCAGCCACAGGTGAAGCTTGACCCTGAGAACCCAATAAGCATGGGCGAGTATGCACTGCCAACCCACTACCAGGGTTTCAGGGAGGATGTGCACAAGGACGTTCTGGCTTCAAAGGGAAAGATTGTCGAGGTTCATGATGAGTTTGAAAAAATGTTCGGCAGAGGTTATGGAGGGCTTGTTGAGGGTTACAAAAGCGATGACGCGGATTATGTTTTCGTCGGCATGGGGAGCGTTATTGGAAACGCAAAGGAGGCAGTTGACGAGCTGAGGGCAAAGGGAAAGAAAGTCGGGGTTGTCAGGATAAGGAGCTTCAGGCCCTTCCCGGAGGATGAAGTAAGAAAGATGCTTGAGGGCAAGAAGCACGTTGCTGTCTTTGAGAAGTCATACAGCATGGGGAGCTTTGCACCAGTGTATGCCGATGTAATCAATTCGCTTTATTCGCTCAAGAAGAAGCCTATGGTTTCCAGCTTTATAGGAGGGCTCGGAGGCAAGGATGTGACTGTGAAGCATGCAATAGATATATTCAAGATGATAAGGAAGAGAGAGCACATGAGGGTATGGGTTTGAGGTGTAGTAATGGAGGAATATTTCGCATCTGGTCATACGGCTTGCGCGGGCTGCGGAATGCCCATTGTATTCAGGCATGCCCTTGGTATACTGGGCAAGGATGTCATAGTTGTGAATGCAACCAGCTGCGCTGAGATAGTCTCCTCAGCGTATCCAAGGAGCGCATGGGGAGTTCCCTACATCCACAGCCTCTTTGAGAATGCCGCGGCAATAGCTGCAGGAGCTGTTGCCTCTCTGCGCTCGCAGGGCAATAACCACACGAAGGTTATCGTATTGGCGGGAGATGGCTCAACCTATGACATAGGCTTCGGGGTGCTCTCAGGAATGCTGGAGAGGAATGATGATGTTCTTTACATATGCTATGACAATGAGGCTTACATGAACACCGGCAACCAGAGGAGCGGCTCCACTCCGTTCGGGGCTGCAACAATGACAAGCCAGGCCGGCAAGGTGAGGCACGGCAAGCTCCAGTGGAAGAAGCCCATAGCGGAAATAGTCGCAGCGCACAAGATTCCGTATGTAGCAACGGCAAGCATAGGCTACATGGCTGATTTTGAGAACAAGGTGAGGAAGGCAAAGGACATGACAGGAGCGCGCTTCATACTCACGATGGCTCCATGCGTTACGGGATGGAACTACGACTCTGCAAAAACTATTGAGATTGCAAAGCTTGCGGTTGACACAGGCGTTTGGATGCTTTACGAGGTTGAGGAGGGGAAATTCAAGCTGAGCCTAAGACCGCCCCAGTTCAAGCCGGTTGCGGACTACCTGAAGATGCAGGGCAGGTTCAGGCACCTGAATGAAGATGAGATAAAGTTCATACAGGAGCACGTCACAAACAGCTGGGCCGGAGTGAAGTAACTGTTTTTTTAAATAAGTTTAATATATCTCAATGACTATTTTTATTAGGGTGTGAATATGGCAAGGAAGGAAAAGAAAAAGCATACGGAGACTGATGAGGAGTGGGGGAAAAGGTTTGGAAAACGGATGGAAAGGCTGGGAAAGAAGTTTGGCAAGAGGATGGGCAAGCAGGGCAAGGAGTTTGGAGAGGAAGTTGCAGATATGGGAGAGAGGTTCAGGGAACATGCGGAGCGCAGAAGGGAGAGGAGAAAAGAGTGGCGGTTTGGAGCTTTTGGCTTGGTGTGGCCGCTTATTAAAAGCATTTTCACCATTGCGGTTCTGGCATTTATCATAGTGGTGCTTGATTTTATCAACATGCCGTTGAAAAGCTATTTTATTTTCCAGGTATCAAGCTTTCTGTTTGGCAATTTGTACCTTTTCTTTGCTTTTTCTCTTTTCTTTGCCTACGCCCGTTACCTGCGCCGGAGAAGCAACAGGATTTATTGGCTAATCTCGCCTATTGTTTTTGCCATGGGCGTGGCTTTCCTGGTGTGGATTTTAATATTCATGCTGAATTTGATCAGCTTTTATTCTGGAAGTGGTATAGACCTTATAACAAGCTTCCTGCGCATAAACTTTCTAAGCATATTCATTGCCTTCATGGTGCTGGGTTATGTATTTGAAATTATCAAAAGGAGGTTGCTGGCATACTAGGTGCTTCTATGGCGAAGATAAAAAAACTATACCGTTCGGGGAAGGACAGAATACTCGGGGGAGTATGCGGGGGATAGGGGAGTACTTTGATATTGACCCCACTCTGGTGAGGCTTATTTTTATTCTGCTTGGGCTGAATGGCATGGGAGTTCTGGCATACCTTATAGCCTGGGTGGTAATACCAAGAAATCCTAACCACAAATGGTAAAAGCGCTGTTTCACCAGATAAAAAATTATCCTGCTCGCGAAGCGGAAAGATTTAAAAGAGAGCCATCATATAAAATTGAGGGGTGAAATTGTGGTGCAACATCTTCTTACCATGAAAGAATTGGATGGAAAGCAGCTTGAAAGCTTGATTGACAAAGCTATTGAGATAAAGAAGAACCAGCCGAAGTACTGGACTGCTCTTGACCACAAAACGCTGGCCATGGTTTTCCAGAAAACATCAACAAGGACAAGGGTTTCTTTTGAAGTTGGCATGACTCAACTTGGAGGACATGCAATATACCTCGACTGGAGAACCACGCAGTTTGCCATGTCAGACATCAAGGATGAGAGCAAGTGCCTCTCAAGGTTTGTGGATATAATAATGGCCAGGCTTCTGAAACATGCAGATTTGGAGAAGATGGCTACTGCATCAGAGGTGCCTGTGATAAACGGCCTGTGCGAGAAATACCACCCCTGCCAGTCCCTTGGGGATTTGATGACGATAAAGGAGCACAAGGGGAAGCTGAAAGGGTTGAAGGTTGTTTACCTTGGAATTGGAAATAATGTAAGCAACACCCTGAGCCTGGGCTGCGTCAGGACAGGAGTCAAATTCACGCTGTGCGCGCCTGAGATGGACCCGCTCTGTGTAGACAATGAGCTTCTCGAAGAATTGAGAAAGAGCGGCTTGTATGAGGAGGAGAAGGACCCCAAGAAGGCAGTCCAAGGAGCAGATGTCCTGTATACGGATACATGGGTGAACATGGAGTTCTTCACAGACCCCAAATTCGAGAAGGAGAAGGAGAGGAGGATAAAGACCTGCATGCCATACCAGCTAAACCGAAAACTGGTGGAAGGAACAAACGCCCTCATTATGCACGACATGCCCATACACGGGGGCTATGAGATAGACGAGTGGTCGATATACGCTCCGAACTCAATAATATTCGACCAGGCTGAGAACAGGCTGCACGCACAAAAAGCAATAATGCTGTGGCTGCTTGGGAAGATAAAGCTATAGAACTCCCAACAGCTCACACACTGAATCAAGGATGTAATCCGGCTTTGCAGGCTTCAGCCTGTCAAGGGAATGCGCTCCCCATGTCACAGCAGCAGTGCTTGTCCCTGCATTCCTGCCGGCCTGCACATCCTCAGCCATGTCCCCTACATAGAGCGAGTCCTTGGCATCAACATGGATGACCTTCAAGGCTTCCCGCACACCTACTGGGTTGGGCTTGAAATCCTTAATTTCATCGTCGGTGATTACCGCATCGAAATATTCCCGTATGCCGTTCTTGTCCATCTCCTTCTTTATCCTGCCGCCTGTTCCATTAGAAACAAGCCCTATTCTCATTCCTTTTTCTTTAAGCCTGCCAAGCAGCTCCTTTACTCCTGGGAAAAGATGAATGTCCTTCTCCATTTCATGGAATCTCTTCAGCCAGTGGTTGTCCACCTCCCCCCATTTGCTTTCGGGTATGCCGTGCATCAAGTAATACTGGTGGTAGTTGACGATGAATGTCTTCCTGAAGTAGTCGCAAGTAAGATTCAGATTTGCATATTTCTTGAAAAGCTCTTCGTAAATTTTGAATGATGTATCTATTGAATCGTAGAGCGTTCCATCCCAGTCGAAAAGAACTGCCTTGAATCTCATAAAGCATTTAAGCACTTGCTATTATAAATTATCAGATGATGACGAAGGTGATCTCTGAGCTCTTAGGGCTGTGAAGATAGACGGACGATCTGACACAACAAAAGTTAGCAGACCGTAGCAAGCCTTATATAGATCAAAGCCTGTGTCATGGGCATGAGCATAAACGACTGCCGCGACCCAGACAAATACCTTGCGCGAGCTAGGTACTTGACGAAGGACCAACTGGAAGCATTGAAGGAATTCGAAAGGGAGAAGGCAGCTCAAGGCACGGCTTCCGGAACCCGTTATATGTACTATTTCTGCCTTTGCAAACTAGCAAACTTCCTGAAAAAGCCATTCAAGGAAGCGACAAAAAGCGACCTTATAGACTTCTTCAAAACCTATTCCTGGTACAAATCCCCTTCCCTGAAGGTTTCGGTCAAGGCGTTCTACAAATGGCTTTACGGGGGGAAGGATTATCCTGAATGCATCTCCTGGATCAAGACGAATGGCTTTGCTAAGCGGAAGCTGCCCGAGGAGATACTAACCAAGGAGGAGGTCAAGGCCATGGCAGAAGCCGCGCTGAATCCGCGCGACAGGGCTCTGATTTTGACGCTGTACGAGTCTGGCGCTCGTGCTGGAGAGCTCATGACGCTGAGAATAAAGCATATTCAGTTTGACGAGTATGGAGCCGTTGTAATGCTTAATGGAAAGACGGGAATGCGTCGCATTCGCTTGATTGACTCAATTCCGGATCTCAAGGTTTGGCTCAATCACCATCCAAGGGCTTCAGACCCCGAAGCTCCGCTCTTTGTCGATTTGCGGGATTCCGATTTTATGGGCAACCACGCCACCCTTGCGCATATCCTCAAATCCGCAAAGCTAAGGGCCGGAGTGAAGAAGCGGATTTATCCCCACCTTTTCAGGCATTCCAGGGCGACACATCTGGCCAAGGACTTCACAGAACAGGAATTGAAGGTGATTTTCGGCTGGAGCGGCGGCTCGAGGATGCCGGCCACTTACGTCCATCTGTCAGGTGCCGATGTTGACAACAAAATGCTTGAAAAACGAGGCCTGATAAGAAAGGAAACCCCAGCAGACAAAACACTTGAGTTCAAGGTATGCGAAAGGTGCGGGGAGAAGAATACGCCGGTGGCAAAGTTCTGCATTTCCTGCGGCCTTCCAATCGGCAACCGGGAGCTGCTAGAAATAGAGAGGACAAAGGCAAAGGCGGACAAGCTCATGAATGTCCTTATGGAAGATGAGGAGTTCAGAGATTCAATGGTAAAGAAGATAATGGCTTTAGGGTTGG
>JACCLG010000026.1 GCA_013425335.1 Microcaldota archaeon | reverse complement strand
TAGAAAATTCGGCCCTTCTCAAAGGATATATCGCCATGATTTCTTGAGACGAATCCTTCTGGGTCGTTGTGTATTTGAATGTGTTCCCTGGGCGGTTTTCCCATCTCCTGCGGGGCGTACCTGCCTATGCTAACCGACATGCCTTCTTGCAGGTAATTGGTTTTCGTCCCGTGAGCAGGATGCTCAGAGGTAAGCCTGAGGTGCTCAGCAGCCTCCCTTATGGACTGCCCCTCTTTGAGTTTTTCAGTCAATTTTCCACCCAGTAAATTTGCGAAGTCTTGATATAAAAAGCTGATGCGACGCCACACTATTTATTTATCATCGTTCATATTTTATTTATGAGAATAGCCCTCACAGGCGTGCCTGGCACCGGAAAGACGGCAATTTCGTATGCCCTCGGAAAGAAAGGCTTTGAGGTAATCCACCTCAATGAGATTGTTGAGGGGAAAAAGCTGTGGAAAGAGGTGGACGAGTTCGGCAGTAAAATTGTCAACATGAGGAAGCTGCAGCTTGAGGCAAACCGAATTCTCAGAGGGAAAAGAAACTGCATTGTTGAGGGGCATCTGGCATGCGATATGAAGCTTAAATGCGATTTAGCCATAGTCTGCAGGACAAAGCCTGAGATTCTTGAGAGGAGATTGAGGGAGAGAGATTACCCAGAGAGAAAGCTGAACGGGAATATGCTGTGCGAACTGCTGGACTACTGCACGATAAGGAGCCTGGACAATTACAAGAAAGTTTATGAGATTGAGACGAGCGGAAGCATGAAGAAAAATGTTGAGGAGATAATGAAAATCATAAGGGGCAGGGGGGAGAGGTTCAGGGCGGGGTGGGTGAACTGGGGTAAGGAGCTGAGGAAGGCAGTGAGGAGCTAATTTTGATAGGGTGCAAAGCCGGCTTTGCTACTAAAATACCCTTAAATGCCTATTTGCTCCTAATGTCTGATGTTTGCTCCTAAAGTCCCTCACTTGCTCCTAAAGTATCCGCATAGGCGGGGATTAGGAGCAAAGCCTGCAAAGCCGAAAGGTATATAAACCTTTATTAGGTAATCAACAAGCAATATTTCAGCCCACAGGGTGATTTGCTTGGACGATGATGAAGAGGATGATGACGAGGAAGAGTGGGACGAGGAAGACCTAGAGGAAGAGGAGGAAGAATAGTCTAGGTTTCTTGCTTTGTGTTTAATGCTTTCTTGTAGAATCTTATTCTCGACATTAGGTTTATATACCACCCCAGCCATTTCTTTATCACTGAAAATAAACGAACTTGCCGCAAGGCAGGCTTAAGCCCGCGCTGGGCTTATTTCCGGGTGTCATTGCCCGTGGAATGAATGCAGCGCAGAGTGGGTGAATCCACCTCAAGGTGGAGTTGGAAGTTATTTTCTGTTAGCGTAGCCTGTTTGTCTAATTCTGCAATGTTTTTAGCGCCATTTGATTTTTTTCCATCGGATTTTATCCGTACAAGGAGGTGTTTTGAATGGAGAGAACACCAGAGTGCGGAGAGAAGTTGATGGCGCAGGTTGAGGGATTTTCTTGCATCAGGTGCGGAAGGTATGTAGAGGGCTATGAAACTGCATGGTTCAGCGGCATGATGCTGTGCAGCGAGTGCTACTACGACACAGAGACTGGCAAGAGATGCGCCGGATGCTTCAGGAAGCTTGAAAGCTGGGAAGGCAGGGTCTTTTCGGACGGAAATGAGTACTGTGAGCCCTGCTTCCTGATTTTGAGCGAGCGCTCCGCAAGGAAGGGCAGGGGCGCTGGGGGAGAGCAATTCGCGTTTAACTGAGCTGATTCTTGCGAGCTAAAATCCTCTAGCGTAAGCCCTGCTTGGGGCAGGCCAGAGCATGTGCAGATGAAGGTCGCCTATTTTCCGACTGTTGTGAACAGCGGAAAGGACACAAAGGTGGGAGTATGAAGAGTTTTGAAGAGGAAGAGGAAAGGCTGCGGGAATACTGGAGGAAAATGAATGAGCAGAAGGATGAAGAGGAGGTTGAGTTCTGGGATGAGATGAAGGATGCGCAGCTGGAAGAGGAGGAGGAAGGTGCAGAGTATGACACAGCAGACGATCAGTATGACGACAGCTGGGATGATGAGCTGTGGGAGGAAGAGGTGGAGGAGGAAATAGAGAGCTGGACGTGGGATGAGAAGGGGACGAGGGTGAAGAAGCGCAAGAAGAGAACTAGGAAAAAAGTGAGGGAGTGATGAAGCAAGTGGGCGGAGAGGACACAAAGGTGCTCCGAAATCCGGAGATTTCTTAGACCCTTGAACTCCGCCCGTTTTTTCTTTATTTTTTCTAGTTATTAAACTTTTCCAGCAATGTTGGGGAGTGGTTGTATGTTTGGGAATATTCTGAATTTCACGAATGAATCAGATTCTGGAGGAGTGGATGTCGGCGAGAGAATCGGCGAGCTTAGTTTTTTGAAAAAAACCTACGTGGCGGAGTACTACCCAAAATTGAGGGTAAGGCCAATTCCAGCCTGGAGATGGAAAGGTGTCGGAGGCAGGTTTTCCATTGATTTCAACTCCGAGGCAAACTGCCATGTGAACATATCCGGGATGAGCGGGTTTGGGAAATCCACCCTGTGCAAGAGGCTGATAGCTGGCATAAGGGAGAAGCTCAAGCTGCCAGTGAGCATATTTGATGTGCACTCAGAATACGCTGAATTCACATCAAGGCTTGGGGGGAAGGTGCACTCCCCAAAGGAATCGAGCATAAACATGTGGGAGCTTGACGGAGCCAGCCCGGCAGAGAGAATCTCCGAGAATGTAACAATGCTGAAGAGAATCTTGAAGCTCGGAGACATACAGGCTTACAGCCTTCTCTCATGCGCTGAGAAGGCATACGAGCGCAAGGGCATAACTCAGGCTGAGCAGGGAAGCTGGCGTAATGAAACTCCAACAATGCAGGATGTGTATGACTGCATAGATGAATCAATGAAAGGGCGTGGGAGGCAGGGCTATTCAGGCCTAAGCAAGAGGCTTTACCCCCTTATGAGAGGAGACGTCTTCTCAGCGAAGACAACCCTCCCCTTCAGCACAATTCTTGACGGGCTGAACGACTTCAGCATAGCAGAGCTCGGGAGCAGTGAGGCGCAGGCGCTTTTCATTGAGACTTTCTTGAGGAAGCTCTACACCTACATGCTGAGCCAGAAGCTCACAGACAGGATGAGGCTGTTCGCTGTGATAGACGAGGCGCACAGGGTTTGCATAAGCAGCCCGGAGGAGCTCTCCCTGCCTGGAAGGCTTGTCTCGGAGGGAAGGAAATACGGGTTGGGAATAATAACAAGCAACCAGATGGTCAAGAGCCTCGACAGGGCGATAGTTGCAAATTCTGCAGTGACGTTTGCCTTCTACCAGAGGGAGCCCGAGGAATGTGACTACATGACAGACCTCATTTCAGGAGGCGTAGATTATGAAAGGAGAAAGGAGGTTGGCAGGGCACTGAGGAACCTGAAGCAGTTCGAGTGCATAGTGCTCACCTCAAATGATGCGGAACCTGTAGTTGTGAAAGTGGCGCCAGAATCAGCCGAGCTTGAGCTTTGAGAGTTCGGCATTCTTGTCTGCCTCTCTCCCCTCTTTAAACTCCCTGAGCTTCTGCTCTGCAAAAATAAGGCCTTCCTGGCTCTCCCCAAGCTTCTCTACCTCCGCCTCAATTCTTTTCCTCTCCTTCTCATCTGAAGTTCTCCCCAGCGACTCTTTGAGCCTGTCTTTTTCAACTGCTGCTTTGGTCCAGCCAGAGTAAACCTCGGCTATTGTGTTGTCAACTGCCTTCAGCTCGCCCTGCACGCCCTCGCTTGGCGGAAGCTGCTTCCTCAGCTCGTGTATGCCCTTTGATGTCTTCTCAAGCTCGTCATAGAGCACAAGGACCCTGTCCATTTTCTTTTTCAAGTCCTCTGCTTCAGAACGGGATATCCTGCCACCTTTAAGCTTCTCCTCGAACTCAAGAATCTTTTTCTCAAGAGGGCCAAGCTCCCTGTTTGTAGATGACATGGTTTTATACAGCTCAGCGAATTTATTTTGAGATTCCGTAACCTTCTCAGGAGGTTCAAGTAGTGCTTGCTGGGGACTCATTTTTCAGCACCATATTATATATAATTAGATAATTTATGCATAATAGTGAATAAATACCTTTCTGAGGCTCATGAACTCCCTTTGAGCTCATTCAACTCGCTCTCTCTCACATCCCTCAGAATCTCAAACTGCCTGGCAAGGTCTTCTCTGCCATCCAGTCTGAGGCTCGTGGAAAGTGCATTGAGAATGTCAAGCCCCTCATCAAGCTCCATGGAAAGATCATCCTGCAGCTCTTCCCTCTCTCCCTTAAGCTTCTTCTTCTCTCCGTTGTCCTTTGCTTCCTCCAGGAGGATGGAGTTGAGCTCAAGCTGCAGCTTGAGCTTCCTGATGGTTGTTTCGGATATATCATGCGCATCGTATACTGTGTAGGGTCTCTTTGAGATGAGCAGAAGCTCCAGAGCATCTATAGTCCTTGTCAACTTTCTCTTCAATGCAGAGCGCACTGCATCTTGGTTAATCATGTAGACTCGCCAATTTCCCCTCGGATATTATACTTTATATCTTTCCTCCATTTCACTGCAGAATCAGACACTTTTTTGATAAGATCTCTGTTTGCGCGAAGCTGTATATCTTCGTATCTCTTAGTATCATCTGCCATCGGTTTGTACCCGAACTTCTTGGGAAGTATGGCGGTCTTGAACTGCTCTTGGTAAGGCATGCTCAACGCAACTGCTTTGTATTCTGTCATTTCATTAGCCTGCTTGGGGTGGATCATAGGCTCTATGGAGCCGAACAACTTTGCATACTGGTATTGTATTCCCTCTTCCACTTCAGGTATTATGTTTGGGTTCTGCTTTATGTATTTCGCAAAGTTTCTTGCTCCTTCATGATGCATCCACCAGAGCGTATTGAACCTCACGTGACTTGAGAGGACCGCGCCAACATTTTCAAACGGTTCTTTTGCAACACGAATGAACCATGGGAGCCCCTCGTAGGGAATTGACAGTTTCTGCTTATTAGGTTCCACCTCACCGAACTTATTCACCCTGAAGCCTTTCGTGAGGTAAGCTGTACCGGTCATTTGGCTGGCCCACACCTTGGAATATTCTGCTGGGGGAGCGCCTGAACCCCTGCCTGTGAGGTGCGGTGCAAATCTGCTGGCGTGGTATACGCCGCGGGCTACAGCATCAAACCCGCTTGACCATGGGGTATAGCTCTGTACCCATTCAGTCACCTTATGTATCTTGCTTCCGGGCGCCATGTGCTCTTCCCACTCACCTCCCTTCCGTGTGATTGTCTTGCCTCCATATACTCCGGCAGCACCTAAGCTTACTCCCAATGATATAAATGGCCCTACTACCGGCATGGCAAGAGGCGCTAATATCGCAGTTGCGACAAGAGCGTTTCCACCACCACGCTTGTAGGCATATTCTACTTTTTGGACTACCTTTGAGACAAACCCAGTCGCAGGGGCAAACCTCCCGCCGTACATATTTTCCTCCAAATCAGAGCGGAGCTCGCGGAAGTAGTCGCCCTCTTTTTCCTCACTTTTCTGTCTGAAGAGTTCTTTGGTTCTATCCGGCTCGAAGACTGACCTGTGCTCAATTTGGTAGCCCTTCCAGTCATTATAGAGTGATTTAAACTCTTTCAGCGCATTTGTTTTCTTGTCATGCAGGACGTTTAGACTGTTCTGAACCTCTTCGTACCTCCAAGCCTCATTTGGATCATTAGCGAGCTTGGCGAGTTTTTTCTGCCCCACCTCCAGTTGTTTTATTCCTTCGGATATTTCATTTATTTGTTTTTTCTTCTCGACAAGCGCATCTTTGTGTTTTTCCAGTATAATTTCGGACTGGTTCTCGAGTTTAGTAACCATGTCTTTCAATTTGTCAAGATACTGCGCATCCGCCCTCTCCATTGCATTCTCCCACATTTTTTTGTTCGTTTCCTCAGGATACATTTGTCTGAATATATTCAGTTCGTTTATTGTTTCGTTCTGTATAAAACTACGGATAAGGTCTTTTCTTGGTAGTTCCCTTATTAGTTTCTCCTTCTCTTCATTTGTAAGGTGTTTTCTTGATCTGATTTCTTTTTCCCTCTCCGCTAATTCCCTCGCTGATTGTTCGTCTTTCGCTTGCCTTGTAATCACTCTTCCAGCCTCTGACCACCCACTCTTGACAAGTTGAGTAGGAGCATTTCTGTGCTCGGCAAGCGCTTCTGCACTGACTATGTTAGCTTCTTCAGACTTCTCCCTGTGCAGGAGCATTGACAGCCTGTACATGTGCGAAGTTTTTGTGAAATCGTTCTCTTCCTTTATGAACTTGTTGCGATCTATCTGCCTATCCAGTCTTGAGACTTCTCCAAGATCCCCGACAGCACGCGCAAGATCGCGCTTGCCCTCGAGCTTTTGTATCCATGTATCCAAACTCTTTGCTGTTTTCGGTCCCTTCTGCTTTTCTTCTGTATGAATAGCATCCCAGTCACCAAGCATATCTGGAACTATCTTCTTCAGCTTGTCATTCTGCTCGTTTATGACCTGTTTGATCCTCTTCACCTCAGCATCCCAGCCGCGCCTCTTGTCATCCTCCAGCTCGTCTTTATTCGCTTTTATAATCAACTTCTGCGCCTGCCCAGCGTATGCTGCATTGACAGCATCATCCCTTTCATTCAGCTCCTGAAACTTCTTGTGGATATCCAAAGCTTCGCCTACAGGTATGACGCCAGCCATAGCCAGTGTGTTCGTGTATAGCTCGGAGTTTATACGGTTGATTTTTCTATTGAGGTATTCCCTGAACTCTGGAGTCATCTCATAGCCGAACTCTTTAAAATTAAGTTTTGTGTCCTGCAGTTGTTTGTTGTCGTATATTTCCAGAAGCTTGTTGTATTCAAGAAGCTCTCTGTTCAAGCCTTTTTCACGGCCTATTCTGGGATCGCCGCTCTCTTTCATTAATTCACCCAGAAAGTCAGAGTAGTTTACCGTTTTAAGTCCATCCCATTTTTCCTTAAGCTCCTTTAATGACTTTTTCAAGTCTTCCATGTACTCGGTCTTGAGCCTCGTTAATGACTCTTCCAAGTCTTTCTTGTACTCGGTCTTGTGGGATGCGTAATAGGCGGCAAGCTTGTCCGTATCCTCTTTACCATCATGAAGTTTGTTGTTTATGATGCTCACTGCGTCCTTATCGGGTGTTGGATTTTCGTATTCCTTCAGCTTCTTGAGTTCGTCGTGTAGCTTGTCCCCATTGTAATAGGCGGCAAGCTTGTCCGTATCCTCCTTGTCCCCATGAAGCATCTTGTTTATGACGTGCACAGAGTAACTATCCGAGTTTAGATGGATGATGTTGGAATCTTTGTATGCCTCCTGCATCCTGAACTCGTAGCGTATCCTGTCCCTGTCTTTCTGTATCTCCTCTCCTCCAACTTTGACTCTTGTCAAGTCTGCTGTCCCATGCAGTTCAGCCCTGAGTTTGGCTGTCTTTTCTTCACGTCCTGAAGTCAGCTTGTTTCTTTCCTTTTCCTTCCCTTCTATTGATGCATTTACAGCATCGTATTGATTGAGCAGTTTCTTGTACTGTGAGGTGTAATGTTCTCTTTTATCCTCCATCTCTATGGCTGAATTCATTAGTTTGGTATACTCAGGAGTAGTCATCTCATTTCTGCGCTCCAGTTCCTTCATCTGGTCCTTGAGGTTTCGGTAATCTTTGTTATACGTTTCTTCGTAGCTCATGGAATACATTGACTTCTTAAGTGTGTCGAGTTCTCTATTATCCTTCGAGATGGTCTTGTCAATTTTTCTAACCTCTTTCTTGTTTTCAACCCTCTGGTCTTCCATCTGTCTTTGCATAAGGAGGGCATCCTGGTACATGAAGGAGTTGAGTAGTTTATTTATGTTTTCATTGGCTTGTGCTAACCTGTACTCTCTGCTCGCTTCGCCGGTCTTGCTGGCTCGCTCTGGAAATGTCGCACTTTGGTTGAGCTCTCTTGTCAGGCGCGCTTGGATGGCTCTTTGTCTCTGCAACTCTGCCCACATCGGCCCTGAGATATTTTCTATTGTTGATTCGATATGCCTCAGTTCCTGGGTTTGCGCCAAAGGCTTGAAGGAGAACTTGAGCATTTTGGCAAATGGGCTTCCGGACTCAACACCCTGGTCGTAAAGATCACGCATCATTGCAAAATTAGTCGCGAGATTCTTCTGCTGCTTTTCGTCACTTATATTATATAATGACTTGTGCAACCAGTCAGGCTTTATGCTCTTCCTTGCTTCTTTGTTCCGGTCCAGCTCAAACTTTTCCAGAAGGCCGAGACCGTAAGCTCCGAGTTTATCTCCACTGGTTTTGTCCTTTATGATTCCTCCTATCGCTTCAACCCAATTTGCTTGCAAGTCCTTAATCTTTTTGTCTATTTCATTATTTGCTGTCTT
The DNA here is from genome assembly GCA_013425335.1 of Microcaldota archaeon. GTDB lineage: Archaea > Micrarchaeota > Micrarchaeia > Burarchaeales > Fermentimicrarchaeaceae > Fermentimicrarchaeum. The sequence continues at coordinate 11,380 of JACCLG010000026.1, read as the reverse complement.
CAGCTGTTTTTTTCTCTTTTCCAGTTCCTTGGCTCTTGCGGGATCTGTATATTTTTTCTCTCTCTGTTCTTTGATAACACGGTCAAGTTCCTTATTGTTTTGCCTCTTCTCTCTTTGTTTTGCAGCTATATCATCGTTGAACTGTTTGTCTTTAGCACTAATTTCCTTCTCTATTCTCTCTACGTCTTTCTTCACCTTGTCCTTTTGCTCGTCACTTAAGACTACGCCTTTTTTCTCAAGTTTCTCAAGTCCGAGCGGTCCGAAAAGCGCTAGCATTAGGTCGTCTGCCTTTTTCCTCACATTTTCCCTTGCATCATCTCTTTGTTTCAGCTTGGCATTAAGTTTTTCTTCAAGCTCTTTTTGCTTTTTGGTATCTTTGGATTTTTTCGCCTCTTCTATCCCCTTTGATATTTCGCCTATTTCTTTGTCCTTGTAAAGCCCTGCAAGCCCATTACTCGCTGTCGAAAGCTCGTTGATTGCATCGACTAACTTCCCTTTATCCGCCGAGAGCATTTTCTCACTTAATGAATTTTCTATACGCCTTGCGTTTTCGGGACTCATGCTCCCTATCATCTTTTCAAGCTCTTTGAACTTCTTGTCCAGCTCTTGTAGCGTTTTTTGCGGCGGTTTATCAGGCAGTGGATTTTTGAGTCCTGCGATCCCAGCATTTATCTCATTTATAAGTTTAGGCGCCTTATCGTTTATCTTATTTTTAGCTTTGTTCTTTTTTCGCTCCGCATTCCAGTTCACTACCTTTGCGCCGTAGTAGAGTGGAGCAATATCCAAAACTGCTCGTTTCGCTCCCTCCAAGTTTGCCCTTGCATAGAGGCCAAGCAACTCGCGCTTGGTCAGCCTGCTGGGGTTGAGTATTGACGAAATCATGCTGGGTCTATCCCTCAGCTCCAGGTATCTGGCTCTTCTAGCGAGGTCATTGCGATCAGATTTTTCCTTGTCAGTTAGCTTCTCGCCTTTCCCGCGCTCGCTCCTCTTGAACTTTGTATTCAGTCTCCTCAGTTCCTTTTGTTCATTGGCAGTCATGGGCCTGTCCGCATCAGCCCCCACCTCTTTTTTAAGCTTGGCCTTCTCCCTTGACTTGGAGAATGACCTCCAACCCAGCTGACCTGCAACTCCAGCCCCGCCTACTGCAAACGCGAATGGGGATGCCATCATTGTTATCCTGCCCTTGGCACTGCCAACTTTATCAAGCGCACCAATTTCGGCTTTCAGCTCCCTCTCGCGGTGCTTCACTGCGGCAAGCATCTTCTGTTCATCGTTAATCTGGCGGGAAAGAAGGTCGAACTTCTTCTCATGCAAGCCCTGCTTGGTATACCTGTCCTCCAGACTCTGGAGTTCTGTTCTGAGGCTTATGAGGCGCTTCGCCTCTTCGGGCGTGGTTGTTCCTTTTTTCTCCTTAGCTTCCAGCTTCGTCAGTTGTTCATTCTTGATTTTTATCGGGGCTGCCAGCTTGACCTCATCCCTCAGGCGACGAAGCTCCGCCTTCTCATCAACAGTCTTTTTCTTCTTGTTCTCCAGCTCCTTTACCCTGTTCTCCTTCTGCGACAGGACAGCCGTCGTTGCCAACCCGAAGCCCAGCATCTGCCTGAGGCTCTTGACAGTTTCAGTGGTTTTCGGCTGCATCTCCTTTTTCGTGCGCTCCACAGTCCCAAGCTCGCCTCCTCCAAGCCTACCTCGGCTGATTGTATGGAGCAGGCCTCTCTGGGACATATTTTTGAGAGCTCCTATGCCCTCTTTCGCCTTCTCGGAGCCGTATTTTTCTCCTGTAGCTTTAGATACAACTTTTGCGCCTCCCTGAGCAAGTTTATTTGCCACCCAGCCAGCTCCTCTGGTGAGGTGCGTGCCTCCCCCAGCCTGGTCCCTCCTCTTTGAAACCGTGTCGAAGCCGCCCGAGGTGTAGGATCTGACATGGTAGGATGTTGACTTTATTTCTGCGGGAGGTTTTTTTGTGGATATGTCGAAGCCCACAAGCGGGCTCTTTCCCTGGGCTATCATAGCTGCCATGAGGAAAGCCAGAAGCAGGAAGAAGGGGAAGCATATCGATATGTCGCCCATGCTGGCATAGGAAGCGCTGCTCAGAAGAAGAAGCGGGAGAAGAACGAATAGATAGTTTACCACTGGTCTACCAGGCTTCACGTTATATATTACTTCTTTTTTTACTTATTAAACTTTCGCTTGAAAGCTAAAAATCCCAGGGCTGCCAGCACCAGCAGGACAGGCTCCAGCACTGAGAAATTACCAAGCTCTATGGACATTCCCCCGGCGTAGAACGGCTGTATCTGGATTGAGGGGGCGTAGTCCCTTGTGCCGTTGAATACCACAAACATCAGCCTTCTCCCAAAACCGTAGATGCCGAATGTGGCGTTCACTTCACCTGTTCCGTTCGTGGCGAACAGGTACCCGCCGGCGGTATTCGCCAGTATGCCGTACTGGTGGCAGTTTGGATTGGGTATGCAGTCTCCTGGATTGGCGGGGTCATCCCACCAGTCTGGGCAGGAGCAGTTGCTCTCCTCCCTCGTAAGCCCTGGTATGGCGGGGTTGGGGCAGACTCCAGGGCTTGCGGGGTTGCAGTTTGCCGGGTTAGGTGGCGGGCTTGGAGGAATGTCGCCGTAGAATGTTGAGCTGGAGTTCTCCACATATAGCGTGAGGTTGTAACTAGACCCTATCGGGATGCTGGGCTTATCCTGCGGCCTGTCGAACCTCTGGTAGAGAAGCTGTGCATTCACCTGCACGTTTGTCAGGTCCAGACTTCCCGCAGCCCTCTGCGTATTGATTGTGAGTATGATTGTGGTAGGCTGCCTCAGCCATATGGTGTACGGAATATCAAAGGTGTTGTTGAACCTGTCGTAGAACATGAACTGGAAGTCGTGCAGACCAAGCGAGTTGTTGTCGGGCACATCCAGCTCCACCGAGTCCATCTGCGAGTATATGTATGTTCCTGATTTGTTCTGGTGGAATCCAACCGCAAAATCATTGGGTTCAACATTTATAATGCCTATCTGCTCCGGAACTTTGGAACCTCCATAATCCTCATAGAGCGGTGTGGTTGTCACAGTGAAAACTTCGCCCGGAGTGCCGCCTTCTATCTCAATGGAGAGCACATGAGTGAACTTGGTTCCTAGTATGTCAAGATAGGTAGAGGCAGAAGTTGAAGCAGAAACTGTGAAACTATTGCTCGTTGCAATTGACATGCCGTTTGATGCGCTAATAGAGTCGAGACCTGCGGCTGGAATAATGACACTGCCAGTCCAGACTCCGTTGACGAACGGGCCTGCCGAGGGGGGGCACATTCCTTTTGAGTCTGCAAGTTTTACAGTGCCGCTGAAAAGGGTGCAGTCCACTGGCGGCGATAGCCCCTGCGGGATGGGGACGTATATCCCAACTGCATCAATGGACCACTTAGCATTAACATCGGGAACTTCCTTGAGTCCTATGCACAATACATTCTTGTATACGCCGGGGTTCATCTCCACGTTATTCTCCCAGTTGCCAGTTGCTAGTAAATCCACGTTAAGCGACCAGTGCCAGTGTGCTGGGTCGGAGTCCCATAATGTATCTCCATGGACACAGGTTGGGTCATCTGTCAGCATGATGGTGAATTTATTAACAGTTGTTGGATTCAAGTTCTTTGCGGTGATATTAAACCCATCAATGTCAACTGCGCTACCGAACTTTATCCCTACTAAGCTAGCAGGAGCGGCTGGAGGCGGGGCCACCCACTTGTTTTTTCCTATTACCCCGATTGAATCGATGACATAGTTTTGATGACAAAAAGGCTGGATGCCGCACAACCAGGAGTTGTCATGTGTTCGAATTCCTATGCAGTGTACATTGGAGTAGTCTGCGCCGAGGTCTACAATGATATCATTCCAGCTGCCCTCGTCCGGTGGCGTAAATGTGCTAGGTGAGGTAAAATAGGTGTTCCAGTCATTCATTGCATTACTAGTTTTATTACTACTACCACTACTACTGAAGCAGTTGGGGTTTGTGGAAATTCCAACATCAACCGCTGGGAAGCTCCCCCCTGGGACATGTTGGCAACAGCTGTAAGCATCTTCTATGCTGATGTTGAGCTTACTTACATTGAGAGGACTGGACAATTTTATGATAAGTGCATTACCCTGAGTGTCAGTGCAGCCGCCATTACCATCATGCGTAAGCACGTCAGCTACGTTTTTCCCATACGAGCACATATCATTAGGTCCTTGTTCAGCCATAGAACCACTATAATTAAGGCTGTCTGCCCAGTATCCTGGTGGCGGTGGGGCTGGAGTTGTAAAGCACGTTCCGATACCATTCGGTAACCCAGTCAGCGCGGATCCTGAAGTTCCATCGCACAAGGCACCTATTTCCATAGCAGACCAACGTGGGTATGCCCCTCCAAATCCGTCTGGATATGTGAGATTCTCAATTGGAGGGAGGGGTGGAGGCGCGGCTCCTGTTGGGACAGCGGCTATTCTTATATTGAAGGGAACGCCCACAGCCTCCGGGTCGGGTATGGGGTCAATTTCCAGCTTGCATTCGCCACTGGCGAACAGCGGATCTGGAGGAGTAAGTAGAGGCCCTGTAAGCGAGCAGGATACGAGCTGAAGAGTCCCGCTGTTTTCTTCCTCAACAGGCTGCGTATTGCCCACTGTGCCCTTTATGTTGTATGATATAACTGAGGGGTTGGGATTGTTTGAACTTATCCTCAGACTCCTCGGATTTGGCAGGATTGTGCGTATGGATGATACGGTGGTGTAGCTTGCAAGTGGTACGTATAACGTTGCAACATCAATTCCCTTTGAGCTGAAGGTTAGGGTTGTCCCTTTTACTGCATTGAGCACCTCTATTACGTACACTCCACTGTATGCGCCTCCAAAAGTTGCACTGCTGCCATCTGAAGCGAGGGTTGCGGAACCGCTGGTGAGACCAAAGCTGGCATCGTTTGCTATTGTGCCGACAATATTTATGATGGTTGAATTTGCCTTGTCCGCCCTGACCGAAATGGTGTCATTGAGCATGGAGGTGTCTATCCTTGGGCATACGAATGAGAGGGGGCATGGAACTCCTGAGGGATGCCTCGCAATCCCGCATTCAGAGGTTTGACACACTGAACCGCTACAGTGTATATTCTGGGGGCAGTCTGCGTCAGTTGTGCAGGATATGCAGTCTCCCACAGTGAGGTTGTCTATCTGCAGAATTACATTAGGATCAGTGTAAACATTGAAACTGTCCCCCACATAGCCCTTGCCGCTTACGGTTACTATCTCCCTGAAGTCCCTGTTTGCGGGGTCGTCTGGCACGAACTGCTGGCTTGTTGTTGAATTATCCAGTCTCGCGGTTGCCTGTATTTTCTCGAAAGTCCCCTCTCCGCTAAGGTTGAAGCTGTTGTTCAGTCCATGAAGCGTGAGTGTTGTCTGGCCGCTTATTTTCACAGGCACAGCCATGAGAGAGCTTGGCCAGGAGGCGTTCGGCTCGCCCACAAGCGGATAGCGTGTGGGCATTGGTATCTCCTTGTCGTATGTAGTGTAGGCAACAATTGTATTGGGCTGTATTGGCTGCCTGTACCACGCTTTTGCATTATTGCAGGCAGCTCTGCTTGGCCCGGTTAATGCCTCAAAGCATATGCCGTTATTCAATGTAAGGCCTTGCGGCTCAATGAACAGTGAAGCTGTCTTCAGTGCTCCGGTCACAGCTATGCCCTCTATTTCTATGCAGCTTCCCAGAACGGTCCAGCTGACGTTGTTTACGACTTTGGTAAAGGTCTGGACTGCACCTGTGCTGTCGTTGCATATTATTGAGACCACTAGCGTGGAAACGTTTGTTTTTGCAAGATAGGTATAATCTGCAGCAGGCGCTACATCCTCAGGTATAAATGGGAGTGGGTTTGGCACAAAGGTTGCTGGAGTGAAGACGTAAGCAAACGGATAAGTCCAGTTGATTGTATTGTTGAGGGGTATCATCCCCGGCTTGTATGTGTCATTTATGTCAGGGTTGATGTATCCATTGGCATTGGGGTCGCCCATCCACTTATTTGTTGTTTTATTCCATGTCCCATTCACCCCATATACCGGGTTTTGCCCATTCTCGTCAAGGCTCGGAATTGTGGAGAGGTACTGGTAGCCATAGTACTGATTCTCAAATTTTTGGAATGATTTCCTGTAGCTGCCGTTCAGTATCCACTCTCTTGCAGCAGAATCCGCGCATGCATCAGAGAAGAAGGTGCACCATGGGTTTGGGAAGTTGAGTGGGAGGTATCCGCTAGCAGCGCTGCCATTCCAGAAATCGCTTGGGGGCGGACCCATTGTGTTTATATTGCCTTCGGCGTTTGATACATTATTCATCATGGCGAAGTGCTTGTAGAAGAACCTGTTGGTGTAGTAGTCGTAAGCCAGGTATGGCAGAGTATCCGGAGTTCTTGCCGGCCTCTCAGGATAGTTAGGCGTCATGAGCTCAAAATAATCCCCGCCTCCCTCAACAAACCTCTCAAGGTTGTTGCTGTAGCTTGTGATGTTGAGCTGCTTGGACACTGACGAGAGCAATATACCTACTCCACCTCCACCGCATCCACCAGGTACTTCATAAATATTAAAAGTATAGTCAAACCTTAGGGATGCCGTTATGTTTGTGGATATGGAATTTGGCTGATAAACCGGCGGCTTCTCGCCTTGGAGATGGATGATAGGACTCCCGGGAACTATGTTGCCGGAGACCAGCGATGTGTTTATGTTCTGATACTGGGTGGCATTTGTTTGCGCGACTTCTGCGTTGCATGTACTCGGCTCAACGGCACCCTGAGTGGAGCATCCCTGGCAGGTAACTCCGGATTCCATGGATTGCTTCAGGAGATCAGGAAATCCTATCACGCTGTCAGGCAGGGTGACATTGTTTGTCATAAGCGGGCTCCAGCTTCCCAGAGTCCTTGAAGCATAAAGGCTTCCCTCAGAATTGTCGCTAACAGGATTAGGCACCCAGCCGTTTATCACCTGGAAATAGTAGGAGCCCCCTTCGTAAACAAGGGTTGGGTCTTGCGTGGTGGTAAGTTTGTAGCGCGCAACCCCGTTGTTCTTGCCTTTCAGCGCTATGTATACGTTGAGGTTGGAGTCAACATCCAGCCCGTGAGTTTCGTAGGATACCCCAGACATAGTGACTAGTCCATACGCCCAGCAGTAGGGTATGTCGGGTTGATGCTGCATAGTACACACCGGAACTACTGTGGTGTTTGGCTCAACGGTTATTCTCGCTCTGTAAGCTACCCCTGGGTTCTGCGTGTCAAATGCCAGAAGCCGGGTCATCTGATTCTCCCAGATTATACCAACCTTGCAGTGGTTGCAGCTATTGGGGTCGTTGAAAGGCCAGACGCATCCAGTACAGCCAGCTAAAGGAGGCCACAGGTCAGTTATGACGCAGGGAACATAGTCGACTTCATGGCGGATTGGCATGTAATCAAGAACGAATATGAGGCCTTTCCTCATCTTTATTGCTCTCAGGAAGTGGTCGTCGGGACTGTCATAGCTGGGACCGTGTAAGTTATTGTCTGTGTTCCCTGCATCGTTATAACAGGGACCGTCGGTAATCTTCTCATTGGGGTTGTTGCTCCACAGGGTAAAGCCAGAATCCGCACCATAGATGGTGAAGTTTGTGATGCTCTGGCTGACATTTGATGAATTGTACTCGTATATGTACGGGTTTCCGGTCCAGAAGCAGTTTAACCCAAGATTCGAACATGTTCTTTTCTTGTCCTTCACAATATATACTTCGGTTCCCGCCTCATTCACTGTTATTGCTGGCACCGTGCCCTCATATTTTTCAGAGCATTTCCCGCTGCTGGATTTATTGCCACAGCAGTCGTTGCTGTCAATCAGATTGAAGGTGTTGTTGTATTTGTTTATGCACATCATGTTATCCGGCTGGTCAGGATTTGTATTGCCAACTACATAGATGTTACCCCAGCTGTCTGTGTCCATTCCATAGGGTTGGAACATTGTGCCATTTTTCGTCAGTACATTTATCTCAGTCAAGAATGTGATAGTCGGCGGGTAGGACTCGGTCACTCTCAGGACGAGTATTTTTGCCACGCCAGTAAGCGCCACATATATGTTCCCCCTGTTGTCGTATGTTATTGACCGGGCATTCGTGCCATTTATGTCCTTGTTGTATTCCTCGAGGAATGATGCAGGGTTGGGCGGGGTGGGCAGCGTGAACTTTGCAAGCCTGCCGTTATTTCTCTCATCCAACACAATCAGGCCGGACGGGGCGTGCAGCTCATGTGGACTTAGAACTGAGTTATTGGTTATGTTGTAAGGCTGGAGCGGCCCGAGGGGAAGGGTGATGGTCACATTGAAAAAGTCCTTGTAAACCTGTCCTGGAGTTAATTTCACGCTGTATTTGTTTCCACTGCTCACTCCCATTCCGCAGGCCGAGTATGTTTCACTGGAGGCATTGTACCCCCATCCCCAAACAATTTGTGGGTATCTGAAACTCGCATCAAAATCAGTGCTTCCATTGTAATTGATATGGTCGGATATATGGGCATCAGTTTCCGGGTTGTAGACGAACTCCTTGACGCAAACTGAGATTGGAACCTTGTCGAATTGTATGTCTGTGGAGTTGACGCACAGCCTTCCGACATGATAGCTCTCTAGGCATATGCTGTAGTTGCCGTTCATCTGCGTCCCATCCCAGCCTACAAGCTGGGGACCGATTTTTTCATTGTGAGCAACGACCTCGTTAATTGGCGGGACGATTGAGTTGTCGATTACTCTGTCAAGCGGCGGAGTTGAAGGGACGATTGGCGGTATGGCGTACGGCGTGCACATTAACGGCTCGCTGACTATCACGCTGAAAGTGGTGCTGACCAGCCTTTTTTTGACAGAGTCGTAAGCATAGGCTGTGCACGTTATGGTGCCGCTCTGTTCTGCAATAAAGCTGAAGGTTGTCTTACCCCTGTCGTCTGGTGTAAGAGATGCATTCTGCTGAGCCGGGTCGGTTGAACCCGCAGGGCAGACTATGCTGACATCTCCTGTGAAGTTATCAACTGTGTTGTTTCCTACATCCACCACATACACTGTGGCGTAGAACGGCAGAGTCCTGAAAACCCCTTGGCGGTCTATGGTTACCTTCAGGTGGTCTATCCCTCCTGCGCCCACGAGCAGTGTGCCGACTCCGTTAAGTCCCGGGTGCAATGGTCCTAAGATGTCTAAAGCATATAGCGTGTACAAGCCTGTATAGCCGAACCAGCTCAATGAATTGGCACTGGTGACGTTGAATGTTGCCTTTCCGTTGACAAGCTTGCAGCTGTTGTTTATAATGATATTGGTGACCTGAGGCATGTCAACGCGCGCCAGTCTCTGAACTTCAACTATGTCATTGTTGGTTTTGTCTATGGTTTGGTTTGGGTAGACGGCCTCTATGGTTATATTGAATGAATCGTTGACGCCTATCTGGTGGGGTTGCGCAATGACTTTGAGGATTGTTGGGGGGGGCGTGGGCTTTTTGTATATCACAGTCACATTATCTTTAGTCAGCTTGCCTGTGGGGGTAAATGTCGAAGATGCGAGGTTGGCACCTTTGATAAAATTCACTTCGTAGAGATAGTTGGTTATGTTGTTGATATTCGTGCCCGGATCCGGTATGTAGGCATAGAGCTGGAAGGTATATTTACCCTCAATTCCGCCTACATCTGAGTTGTTGAAAACCACAAAACATGCGCCAGGATTTATTGTGCTGCATGCAACAGGGTCTTTGGTCCACTTATTAGTTGAATTCATGAGGGTTTGGTTTAGGGCTATGGTTGCATTGTAGGGTGATGCTCCAGAGGAATTGTAAGGTGTGCCGTCATATGAGCTGTTGCAGATATTACCGAACTGGTCTAGAATTTCAAAAGATATGTTGTATAAATCTCCGGGGTTCACGGCGATGGTCTTGTTGCTGGTGACGTTTATAGAAAAGGGAAGATCATGGAATGCATTGATGTAGCTGTCGAGAGTAGTCTTCGTAGGAATTCCTCCGGCGCATGCAGGTGCTGTTGTGTTGAGAGAGTAGTATGAGCCTATGTTTGCTGGAAGAGGGCTAAATGTTGCACTGGCAATTCCAGTGGCATTTGAGGTTACTAGTTGGGGGAGACCAATGACCGTGGGTGGGATTATGGTAATTGAAACTCCGCGAACTGGGTTGCCAGCTGCATCTGTTAGTTTCACAGCAACATGCACATTGCCTTTGATCACTGCTGCAAAATGGTCTGTTTTGAAATCTCCGGGAAAAGCAGTATTAGCGGTCCATGTTATATCGCAGAATCCTGATATTATGGTATAAGTCTGGGGTGAGCCAACCTGAGGCTGGAAGCCTGTTGCCGATGCATTGCAGTACCATGTGTTATTTCCTACTGGAAGCGTTGAGTTGGAGTAGGTGTAGTTCCAGTCACTTGCATTGTAGGTTGCTAGGTAATTAGTTCCGTTTATATTCACATAGACTGTTGCATTTACTATCGGGAACATCAACCCCCTGTAGTAGAAGCAGTTGAATCTGACAAGAGTTCCTTGGCCTTGGGGGCTTGGGGGAGAGACGGACTGGGTGAGCTTAGTTGATATAGCATTTATTGTGTAAATCTCAGAGGCGCCTGCCTGTGGCTGGTAGCCGAGTGCGCTTGCATTGCAGTACCAGTTGTTGTTTCCTACTGGAAGTGTGCTGTTTGTGTAGGTGTAGTTCCCGCTACTGGCATTGTAGACTGCTTGGTAATCAGTTCCGTTGATATTTACATACACTGTTGCGCCTGTTACTGGTGAGCCACCAAATTGGTAGTTGCAGCTGAAGGTGACAGAAGTTCCATAATACTGAGGAGATGAGGGAGATGCGGACTGGGAGAGCTGGGCTGGTAATGATTGAGTATAGAAAGTTACAAGAGCCATAACCGTCTGAGTGCCGTTATAGACAACGAAACTCGTAGCACCAGCTGGGATGCTAATATATCCATCGGCATTGGGATGAACACCACCGGCACCATCAAATTTGACTGTAATATCGGTTAAATCCGTGAGGTAAGTACCCTTGTGGTTAAAATTGGTTATAATGACATTTATCTCTTTCATATTACATACTTTATCAGGAATAGGATCTCCCATGTAGTTCCATCCAACTTGACATTCGCGTTTATTAAAAAGGGCGATTACAAAATTTTCATCTTTCATATTTACTACTCCATCAGGCCAATAGACAATAGTTGGGTAAGGGCTTGCACTGCCCATTTGGTCACCTTCCATGAATGAAGGGCTTGTTGCATTATAATACCATAAATCTATTTTGATGGTGTGCAGATTAGGAACACATGTTGCATTTGGCATATAGAAGTATCCATCGGCTTTGGTTTTCATTGCGGCAACAGGAA
>JACCLG010000031.1 GCA_013425335.1 Microcaldota archaeon | reverse complement strand
CGCTTCGCCGCAGTAGTAACTGAAGCCCCTTCCATTCTTGTAGTTCAGATAGCCCGTATAATCTGTCACATACCAGTCAACCGGCCATGAGAGAGACTCCACATCAATATCATAGTGGCACCACTTGTACTTGGGAATAGTTGGAGTCACAGGGTAAGTGTAGAAGTACCCACCGGGATTTATTATCTTCCTGCTGTTTATAACGGTCTTTGGCCCATAAGCAGTCCCGTAAACTACAGGTGCATTCAATTTTCCCATGTTCTGGCAGTCGTATATCGCAAAAGTCTGCGAAGCATTCAAGCACTCTTTGATGGTCTGGCCTGGGAAGTTGCCTCCTGCAGTGTCAAAAATGAACCAAGTCTCATTACTGGTGTTGTCATAGTGCCAATTTACGGTCTGGCCTGCTGCTTGTGGGTAGTGCGCCCACACAGCATTCTTCGTTACGTTTAGGTCGGTTCCGTTTCCCAGATAGACTTCTGCGAAAGCGTGACTGCAGCCTGGAATGAGCAGAACGCGCGCCGTGCCACCTATTGCCCCTACCATGGATGCTATAACAACGGCCTGGTTCTTGCAGTCTCCAGACCCTACCCTAATCGTCTCATTGGGGTAGTACGGCTGATAGGTGAGGTTCACTGGCACATTCTGATAAAATACATTGGTATGCACCCAGTCATAGATGTCAAGTAGCTGGTTTACCGAAAACTCTCCTGGATGATTTGAGATTGCTTCGGAAGCTGCCTCCCTTACAATGATGTCACTAGAGTCGAACTTGTCGCAGTAGACCGTCAGGAATTCCTTGCATGGGCTGTAGTTCTCTTTGTCGTTGCATGTGTACCAGCCAGGCTTATTCAGCTCCAGGGCAGGGCACTCGGATTTGCTTGCAGCCTTGCTCCCGTCAGGGCATTGCACCAGCGGGCGAGGGCAATCAGAAGGGTTCGTTACAACAGTTCCATCTTGGCAGGTGTAAGAAACTGGGGTATTGTTCTTCACGGTTTCATTGCTTGGCAAAAGGTAATAACAGCAGCCCATGAGCACCACGGCTGCAACAAGCAATACGGGAAGCAAATTCCGCATGCATAAAGTTCGCTTAATCTGAATATAATACTAACGTCATCTACTGGTGGAACAGCTACTCAGTTGATTTGAAGGATGACAGCTGTTTTTTTGTTTTGAAGGGGGACAGCTCCCTGAGCTTCTCGACCTGCTCAGGCAGCACCTTGAGCATATAATCCATCTCCTCCCTTGTGTTCTCCCTCCCAAGCGTGATTCTCAAAGAACCATGAGCCTCCTCGTGCTTCAGGCCGATCCTCAGTAGCACGTGGCTTGGCTCCAAAGATTTTGAAGAGCATGCAGAGCCTGTTGAGGCTGCGATGCCTTTCTCATCAAGATACAGTATCAGAGATTCGCCCTCAATCAGGCTGAAGCAGAAGTGCGCGTTGTTCGGCAACCTTTTCACAGGATGACCGTTGAGCCACGAATCCTTTATTTTCAGAGTTTCCCTCACAAGTCTGTCCCTCAGGGCAATCATCTTCTCAGCATCTCTTTCCATTCTTTTTGAGCCAATTTCCGAAGCAGCGCCAAGCCCTACGATACCTGGTACATTTTCAGTTCCAGAACGCATGCCTCTCTCATGCCCCCCTCCGTGCAGCAGCGGCTCCAGCGTTGTTCCTTCCCTTATGTAAAGCGCCCCAATGCCCTTAGGGCCGTAGAACTTGTGTGCGGAAATTGAGAACATGTCAACGTTGAGTTTGTTCACATCTGTCGGAATCTTGCAGAAGCTCTGAACCCCGTCGCTGTGGAAGTACACTCCCTTCTCCCTGGCAATCCTGCCAATCTCCTCGATTGGCTCAATGGTGCCTATCTCATTGTTTGCATGCATTACTGAGATGATGAATGTATCCTTCCTTACCGCATCCTCCACATCTTCAGGCTTCACAAATCCGTATCCATCCACCGGGAGATATGTGACTTCATATCCGTTCTTCTCAAGATACTGGCAGGTGTGCAGCACGGCATGGTGCTCTATGGAGCTTGTGATGATGTGCTTCTTACCCTTGCTTGCCAGCGCAACTCCTTTCAGAGCCCAGTTGTCGGCTTCTGTCCCCCCGGATGTGAAGAAAACTTCATTCGGCTTGCAGTTAAGAACCTTTGCAACTCTCTCCCTTCCTCGCTCAACTGCCTCGTACGCTTCCCTCCCGAAAGAATGGAGGCTGGATGCATTGCCAAACTTCAGACTGAAATAAGGCTTCATCTCCTCAAAAACTTCCCTGTCAAGCGGGCTTGTTGCGGAATGGTCCAGATATATCTTCTTCATAGGCTCATCTCCCCACCAATGCTTTTAAAAATGTTCATCTATAAGAGATATTGTTAGTTATATATAACTCAGTTATATTTAAATATAGGAGGTAATCTGATGGTGGCAAACGTTGACAAGGAGAAATGCATAGGATGCGGAGCATGCGTCTCACTGTGCCCTGATGTTTTCAGAATTGGGAGCGATGGCAAGTCCGAGGAATATAACCCGAAGGGATGCAAGAAATGCGACTGCAAGGCGGCTGCTGACAATTGTCCTGTTCAGGCGATAAGCTTATAGAGTTCTCATTGGAGGTGGGATTGTGATGAAAGAAGTAGATGAATCTACAATAACGCGCGCTATTGCCGGAGAGTTTATGAAGGATTTTTTGAAATATGTGGAATCCGATGTCATAGTTGTTGGCTCTGGTCCCGCGGGAATTACCGCAGCAAGGTACCTCGCCAAAGGTGGTTTGAAAACTCTGATTATTGAGAGGAATATCATGATGGGAGGAGGAATGTGGCAGGGAGGAATGCTCTTCCCCAAGATGGTTGTGGAAGCGCCAGCGCACAAGCTTGTTGAGGAAGTGGGTTTCAAGATGGATGAATACGAAAAGGGCGTCTATGTTTCTGATTCGCCCCATGTTTCATTGAAGCTACTGGTTGCAGCCCTTGATGCAGGAGCCAAATGTTTCAACTCCCTGGAGGTTAAGGATGTGATATACAGGGAGAACGGCATAAACGGAGTTGTTGTGAACTGGCATGCGGTCAGCATGCTGCCCCCGTTTATCACATGCGTGGACCCGCTCTCGCTGAAATCAAAAGTTGTGATTGACGCGACAGGGCACCAGGCAGAGGTGGCAAGGATAGCGAGAAAGAAGCTCAACCTGAATATTCCCGAGCCGCTTGAAGGTTCGATGTGGGCTGTTGAGGCTGAGAAAGCAACAATAAAGAACACGAGGGAAGTCTACCCCGGCCTTATTGTCTGCGGGATGGCTTCCAACTCAATTGGCGGCCTGCCGAGGATGGGCCCGCTTTACGGAGCAATGCTCATAAGCGGTGTGAAAGCGGCAAAGCTCACTCTGGAGAAATTCAATAAAAAAATAAAAGTAGACAGCGAGATTGAAGCGGTGATAAACGACTAACCGCATCCTCCGCTGGTCGTGCTTGTTCCTTGTCCGCTCAAAGTCTTGTTGCAGCCAGCAAGAGCAGGGTTATAGCCGCAAACCACCTGCCTCATCTGCTCAGCCGATACTGCATTGAACATTGTATTGTTGTTCATAATCAATGTTGGCGAGGAGTAGATGCTCATGGAGTTTGCGAGCTTTATGTTGTCCTGCAGGAGCGCCTTTCCCTCGTCACCCGTGGAGCAGTTTCCAATCTTCGCAACATCCATCTTGCTGTTAGTTGCGCACTGCCTCCACATGTTACTGGAGTTTGCCACGTTTGCATCTACGCAGACCAGGTAGTTGAAAAGGGTGCTGGTATTATAGTATCTTATAACACAGACCTGCCTCAAGTTCTCCTCAACCTCCCCCTGCCCGTGCAGGCTGGTGAAGGTTCCATTGCCGCTCTCAGTTGCAATGAAGTATAGGCCCAAGAACTTCAGGTCTGGAATTGCATTTAGAAGTTCGTTCATTGCAATCTCGGCTGCAGTCCCGTAAGGACACCAGCTCATTACAAAGAGCTGGACGGTGTTGTTCCTCTCAACCACATTCACAAGCTTTACGGGTTGCACAAGAAGAAGATATGAAGAACCCACCTTGCGCAAATACTGGCTCAGGCTGCTGTAGCCCGAGTGGCTTACAATTGAACTATTGAAGATGTAGGCAGGCACTCCTGTGAGGTTGAACTGCTGCACCAATGCCTTCCCCTCGTCGCTTGAGTAGTCGACATTCTTTATGCTGAGATTGTTCATCTCGAACCTGCTCTGGAGTGTGCTTACTATCTGGCTTGGGTCGCAGACTATGCAGTTTTTATCGCTCACGATGGTAAGCCCCACAACAACCTCCGGCGGGAGGTTCTTGCAGGTGTCGCTTCCTGGTGTAACAGCGCATATGGCCTTAGTGATGGAGTTCTCAGAAGCCGCTCCGTTATACGGCTTGCCGTTCAGGTAGATTGTCGGGGAAGACTGGATATTCAACTGATTAGTCCTCTGTATATTGCTAGCGAGCAATGAACTTGCTTCATTGCTGGTGCTGCAGGTGGTTATTTTGTTAACGTCAATATTGTTCTGGGACGCGCAGCTCTCCCAGACCTGCTCAATATTCGAGTACCCATTGGCTACGCATGCGAGATACCCTATCAGGCTGGTGGGGTAGTATTTCATAATGCAGACCTGCCTTAGGTCTTCCTGCACTTCAGTGTTCCCGTGAAGGCTTGAGAACGTCCCATCTGCGCCCTGGCTCGCTATGAAATGCAGGCTCAGGTTCACATCCCCTCCGAACTTGTCGATAACATTCTTGACAGCCGTTTCTGCCTGAACCCCGTATGGGCATTTGCTCATGACGAAGAGTTCAAGCGTGACGTTTGCCTGCTTGGGCGGTGTAGTATTGTTTATAACAGTGCTGTTGCCACTGGGTGGCTGCTGCTGTCCGCTCATTGAATTGTAGCCGATGTACGCCAACAGCACAACTATAACTAAAACTAACGCAATTGTCATAGGTTCCCAGAATTGACTTTTCGGGGCAGTGTGCGCAGCATGTCTTTCATGTGCAACATGTTTTTCCTTCTTATACTTCATATTTTCACCTCAATGTTCAAATTCTGCTATAAGCTCTCCGCTCATAGCATCGTAGAAATAATCATCTACTTTTCCCGATGCGAATACATACCTCCCGTTACTGCTAGAACCTGAAGCGACTGCCACCCACACACCATACTGGTGTGAGCCGCCCCCCATTCTCACAACATCGCTCAGCACAACGTCGTTGTAATTTCTCAGGTACTCATCCCTCCCTATGCTGGAGCTGAAAGCTCTTGGAGCGATGTAGAATACATTTATATCCGTAGTGTTATTTATTGCTTTTGCTCTAGATAAGATTTCCGCTTTTGTTCGGTAAGTGTCGCCGACGTAGACCGATGCGACAAGCAGGACAGCAAGAAAAGGCAGGAGCACCAGCAGGGCATTGGATGCCCTCCTGCTAAATTTGGGCTCGCCGATGAAGACATTTACTGTATAGTACGAGATGCAGAAGCCCGCAAAGAGCCCTGTTGCGAGTCTGATATCATTTGTGCTCTCCCAGAATCCAAGGAGCTGGATCAATCCGTCAATGCCCAGGGGAACCACGCTGAGAACCGCCAGCCAGCTGCTCTTCAGTATGCTGGGGAGCCTCCTGCTGTAAAACGATGCGACGCAGGCAATGAACACCCCGAGAAACAGGCCAGTATCCCTTGAGCAGATTGGCATATACTGCCCGAATAGCTCCAGGCTCCTCTCAGGGAGCTGGTGGCACATGAGAATATTGGAAATATAACTCGCAGCACCAATACCAAGCAGTATCCTGTTGTCCGACTGGATGAGCAGCGGGGAGAGCAGCACCAGAGTGAGGTATGCGGAAACTAGGAAGAAGCATACGTAGAATACAAATTCCAGAATCCCTCCGTCCTTGGTTTTGCGCTTCAAATATTCACCTGCTTAGGCATATGTTGCAGTTGCACTCCTTCAGGTTTTTCATATTCAGATGCATCCTGCACAGCTTCCCCTCCCTCCTCAGGGTGCTGCATACCCGGCACAGCTCCTCTATGGAGTCTGAGCGCTTTCTTTCTTCTGCAATCTCTCTTGCAATTCTTCTGGCTGCATCTTTCACTTCCTTCATTTTTGAGAAATTCTTTGACTTCTCGTCAAGCTTTCCTCCCATGTACTTGCTCACTGCAGCCTGAGTTATTCTAAGGCTGCTGGAAACCTCAACCTGCGTCCAGCCGTAGTTCTCCATAAGTTCTTTTGCTATTCTGTATCTCATGGCTGGCAGGTAGTAGCGCACTATAACCTCGCATGGCATCATCATACATCCACCCCTTTTGAAATCTCAACTATTCTCTAGTTATTTTTGAACAAATAAGTTTAAATATAACTTAGTTATACCCCTAGCAAATCATTCACTGGAAAGTTACCCCTTACAGAGGTTTATAAAGAGAGAAATTGACATAAATAACGTCTATGCGAGCTTACAAATTTCGGGTATATCCCTCGAAAAAGCAAGAAGAAGAAATGTGCAGGCACTTATGGGTATCCAAGGAACTCTGGAACGAAATGCTTGCATTCACCAAAGAGATTTATAACAATTATGAAAAATTCCCAACTAAAAAGACATTAAGAGAGTTAGTTAAAAATAGTGGCTTGTTTTCACAAGTAGGGCAGGAGCTTGTTGACAGGTTGATTGATGCCCTTCATAGGAAAATAGAGATGAAGAAAAAAGGAGAGAAAGGCGGCTTCCCACGCTTCAAATCTTTTGACAGAATGAAGAGCTTGCGTTATCCACAATATGAATTTGGTTTCTCTTTAGACAAGAAACTCAAAGTTACTCCATTTGGAGAAATCAGCATAAAGAAGCACAGGGAAGTAAAAGGCAGAATAAAAACCCTGACTCTGAAAAAGGAAGCATCAGGGAAGTGGTTTGCTGTTTTCTGCGTTGATACGCCCAAGGAAATCTCAAAAGAGAATAGAGGAGCAGCAGTTGGAATTGACCTAGGCTTGAAGACATTTGCAACCTTATCAAATAGTCTGAAGATAGGCAATCCAAGACATCTCATGAAGCATGAGGACAGGCTTGCCTTCATCCAAAGAAAGTTCTCAAAGAAAAAGAAAAGAAGCAAAAGCAGGAAGAGAGCAAAGGTAAGGATTGCAAGGCTTCACGAGAAAGTAGCAGATACAAGAAAGGACTTCCTTCATAAAACATCAACACAACTTGTCAATGATTATTCCTTCATTGCATTGGAGAAACTTGCATCAAAAGAAATGGCTGAACAGAGTTACGGCAAGCAGATAAACGATGCAGGATGGAATATGTTTGCAAACATGCTTGCATATAAGGCGGAAGGAGCTGGATGCAGAGTGGTGTTTGTAGACCCGAAGAATACTTCAAAGATGTGCAGCAGGTGCGGAAACATCAGAAATGACCTGACTCTCTGGGACAGAGAATACGACTGCCCCAATTGTGGCTTGTCAATAGACCGAGATTTAAATGCTGCACGCAATATACTCACAAGAGCTACCCCTGGGCACGGGGGAAGTAACGCCTGCAATTCCTTGCAGAAGGAGAGAGATGTTGCAGTAGCAACGTCTGTGAAGCAGGAAGCCTGCACCCTTTAGGGGTGAGCATGTCACAATAGAGTGCATAAACATACGGTGAGAATATGAGTAGGATAAAAGACGCGAAACTTTCGAAGGAGGGGAGGGAGGAGCTGGAGTGGGCCAGGGAGAACATGCCCATTCTCGCAGGCATAGGGAAGAGGTTTGAGCAGGAAAAGCCATTCAAGGGAATCACCATTGGAGTGTGCCTGCACCTTGAGAAGAAGACAGGCGTGCTGCTTGAAACCCTCAAGAAGGGAGGCGCCGTCATAGCTGCTGCCAGCTGCAACCCCCTAACCACAGACGACAGGGTTGCCGCAGCTCTTGCAGAGGAGGGCATGGATGTCTATGCATGGGCTGGGGAGAATGAGAAGGAATATTACGCAAACATAAACAGCGTTCTTGACCACAAGCCCGATTTGCTTATTGACGACGGGTGCGACCAGATATTCATGGTGCACACGAAGAGGAAGGAGCTCCTTAAGAAAATTAGAGGTGCATGCGAGGAAACCACAACAGGCGTGACGCGTCTCAGGGCAATGGAAGGAGAAGGAAAACTGAAATTCCCGGTTGTGGCTGTGAATGACGCCTACTCAAAATTCCTTTTTGACAACAGGTTTGGCACAGCCCAGAGTGCCATTGAGGCGATAATGCGTGCAACGAACAAGCTCCTGGCAGGCAAAACAGTTGTCGTGGTTGGCTTTGGCTGGTGCGGCAGGGGAATATCCGATAGGCTGAGGGGGCTTGGAGCAAACGTGATAGTTGTTGAAGTTTGCGGAAGGCTTGGAAAGGAGGGGCCTGCCGGGCAGCACAAGGCGCTGGAAGCATTGTACAGCGGCTTCAGGGTGATGAACCTTGATGATGCGGCAGGGGAAGGTGACATATTCATAACCTCAACCGGCAATATCAATGTTATAACAAAGAGCCATTTTGCAAAGATGAAGGACGGCGCAATACTTGCAAATGCAGGGCATTTCAACAATGAGATAGACATAAAGGGGCTGGAAAGCATGTCTGCAAAGAGGGAGAAAGTGAAGGAAAATGTGGAGCGCTTCATGCTGAGGAGCGGGAAGAAAATCTACCTCCTTTCGGAAGGCAGGCTGGTCAACCTCTCAAGGCCTTCAGGACAGGGCCACCCAATTGAGATAATGGACGGCAGCTTTGCAATTCAAGCATTGAGTCTGGAGTTCATTTCAAAAAACAAGCTTCCTGCAAAAGTTATTTCAGTCCCACAAGAAATAGATGACAAGGTTGCAGAGCTCGCCCTGCTTGCGAATGGTATAAGACTCTCAAAACCTAGTGAGGAGCAGAAGAGGTATGCGCGCTCGTGGAAGGAGGGCACGTAATTAAATAATAAATCAGGCAAATATATACTCGCCGCCAGGATGACAGAGTGGCCATGTGGCCGGCTGCAGACCGGCATAGAGGGGTTCGATTCCCCTTCCTGGCTCTAGGGTGAGCAGATGCCGTTGAAAGTATACAACAGCCTTTCAGGAAAGCTTGAGGAGTTCGTCCCGCTCAGGAAAGGAAAAGTCGGGATGTATGTGTGCGGCCCCACAGTCTATGACTGGGCGCACCTAGGACACGCCAGAACGTACATAGCTTTTGATGTAATACTGCGCTGGCTCAAGCATAGGGGATTCTCTGTTACATATATACAGAATATAACCGATGTGGGGCACCTCAGGGAGGATACTGGCGAGGACAAAATTGGGAAGAAGTCCAGCGAGGAGAAGGTTCAGCCCATGGCATTGGTTGAAAAATACACGCGGGAGTACTTCAAGGATATGGACAGCCTTAGCGTCATAAGGCCGGACATCTCGCCAAGGGCAACTGGACATATCATAGACATGATTCAGGCAGTCCAGAAGCTCATTGAGAAGGGGTATGCCTATGAAGTTGACGGCAATGTCTTCTTCGATGTTTCAAAATTCAAGGATTACGGGAAATTGTCAAAAATAAACCCAGAGGAGATGTCTGCTGGCACAAGGTTTGAGGTGCATCCAGACAAAAAACATTCGGAGGATTTCGCCCTCTGGAAAAAGGCGAAAGAGAGCGACCCGTTCAAGTGGCCCAGCCCCTGGGGTGTGGGCTTCCCAGGCTGGCATATAGAATGCTCAGTCATGTCAGAGAAGTACATCGGGGACCAGCTCGACATACATGGAGGAGGCAGAGATTTGAAGTTTCCCCATCATGAAAATGAAATAGCGCAGGCAGAAGCGCTTACTGGCAAGAAGCCCTTTGTCAAGTATTGGCTGCACACAGAATTCCTCACAATAAACGGGGAGAAGATGTCAAAGTCACTCAGGAACTATGTAACTTTGAGGCAGGCGCTTGAGAAATACGACGCAGACACATTGCGCTTCTTCTTCACTTCAACGCACTACAGGAGCCCCATAGACTACAGCGAGAAGAACCTGGAGCAGGCAAGGAGGAGCCTGGAAGGCCTCAAGAATTCCATCACGCTTCTGAGGAAGCTCAACCCATCAAAAGCAGCCAATGAGGAAGAGCTGGAGAAGCTGATTAACAAGATAAGGGAGGAGTTTGAAAAGGCGATGGATGACGACTTCAACACGCCGGCTGCGCTGGCTTCGCTTTTTGAGTTCTCTAGGAACCTGAACGTGTTCACATCAAAAAACGATTCCATGAGCCCCGAGCTGAAGGAAAAAATCCTGAAGATGTTTGATGAACTTGGCGGCATCCTCGGGATGAGGCTCACCGAGGAGAAGAAAGCTGGCGGTGAGCTGGTTGAGAAGTTGACGGCAATATTGATAAAAGCAAGGGAGGAGCTTAGAAAGAAAGGGGAGTGGAGGGCTTCAGATGAGATAAGAGCCGAGCTCAAGAAAGCTGGAGTGGTTCTGAATGATGAGAAGAAGGGGGCGAGCTGGAAGTTTGAATGAGCCGGGCTGCAGTCATAAGCCGGAAATTTGGTGGCATTGTTAACGTTTTGGAGGGGTGAACATGACTGAATACATAACTGGGTTTAACCTGCTGGTTGGGGTGTCAACCGTCATCTTTGCACTGGGGCTGGCACTGATATCCTTCCTGGCCTACAGGAGGAACAGGAGGAGCATTATAATGCTTGTCTCTCTTGCATTCATCGCCTATTTCGCAAGAACTCTCATAAAAATAACAAGCGAGGAGCAGTCCATACTCATAATATCGCTCTCGAATATACTTGATTTCCTGACTTTGGCCCTTATTTTCTTTGCGGTGGTGAGGGAGTAGAATATGAGAGTTCAGGGGCTGGAACAGCGCCAGCAGATATACGAGCACATCCTGCGTTTCCCTGGGAGCCGTTTCAGGGAGATGCAGCGGCATCTTAAACTGCCAGTGGGCACTCTGCAGTACCATCTCAACAATCTTTGCAGGGACGGGCTCATAATACAGAAGAGGGATGGGGAGTATGTAAGCTACTACGTCATAGGGCTTTTCACAGAGAAGGAGAAGAAGCTGCTCTCCCTACTGAGGCAGAAGCCCATACGCCACATAGCAATCATGCTTCTTACAAACAATGAACTCAACCACAAGAGGATAGCCGGAGAGCTCAAGCTCTCCCTGGCAACAACCTCCTGGTATCTTGACAAGATGCTTGAGTCAAGGCTCGCAAAGAAAAAAAGGATGGGAAAGGAAGTAATATACTCGCTTGTAAACCCAGATGAGGTGGCAAAGGCGATAGTCACATACCGCTCCAGCTTCCTTGATGCAATTGTAGACAGGTTCATAGAGATATGGGAGAGATAGCATGGATTTCTGGGGAGTCATTGACGCATACTTCATAAGACCGGTTTACGACAGGACGGGCTATAATATAATTAACACCCTGGTTTACGCAGCCATAGCCCTGTTCTTTGCATTCATTTTCTTCAAAATTCTCAAGAGGGAGAAAGTCAAGATTGATGAAAAATTCGTGCTTCGTGTCATACCCTTCATACTCCTGGGCTCCGCAGTGAGGGTGGTAACGGATGCAACCGGCGTCCCTCCAGACATCCCGAATCAATTCCTGCAGAACAGCTCAGCTCTTTTCGGCCTGTATGGATATGTCGGCGGGCTGCACATATACGACTACAGCTTCCTTACGGCAACTCCAGGCATATATATTTTCATAGGAGCACTGACATTCCTCTCAATAATATTTTTCAACAGAGTAAGAAGGATGAATCTGCTTCCCGTGCTCGCAGTGGTGCTGCTCCTGCCGCAGCTCATACTCCTGCTGCCGCTTATGAAATACTGGCTTTACTTCATGCTCATTGTGCTGCTCTCGCTCGTTGGCCTGCTTGCTGGGAAGCTGTTCCTTGAGAAAATGAAAGTGGGGACAGGCATGGTGCAGCTCCTTGTCGTGCTCTCCCATTCCCTTGATGGAGCTGCATCCTATGTGGCAATAAACCTCTTCATGGGCGGGACGGCATACTTCGAGCAGCATGTTGTAAGCAGTGCGCTTGGGGCAATCTTCGGGACGATGTTTGCCTTCTATGTTGTGAAGGTTCTTTTCTCATCAATTGCCGTATGGATTGTTGAAACTTCTGATGACAAGAGGGATGAGAAAAACTACATTCTGCTCCTGCTCATAATATTCGGTCTTGCGCCAGGGGTGAGGGATATCCTGAGGCTGCTTGCGGGTGTATGAATGAGTCTGCTCCTCATTGGCATGGGCATATGGGGTGAGAAGGACATCAGCCTCAGAGGACTTGAGGAGCTGAAGGGCTGCGATGTTGTTTTTGCCGAACAATATACCGGAAGCAGGGAGCCGAACTCACTCAAGCGCCTTGAGAAGCTTGCAGGGAAGAAGATAATCCTTATTGGGAGGGAGGAAGTCGAGGGGGAGGAGAAAATACTGAAGGCGGCTCTCTCAAAGAGGGTTGCCCTTCTTGTCCCTGGCGACCCGCTCATATCTACAACCCATATCTCGCTGAAGCTATCTGCGGAGAAGAGGGGAATAGAAACTTCCATTGTGCATTCATCATCAATACTCACAGCTGCGATTGGAGAGTGCGGTCTTCAGGTGTACAAGCTTGGGAAGCCCTGCACGCTTGCACTCTGGAGTAAGGGCTACGAGCCCACCAGTAGCTATGATGTAATAGCAGAGAACAGGGAGAGGGGGCTGCACTCTGTCGTTTTTCTGGATATCAAAGAGAGGTGCATGGAAGCAAAAGAGGCGCTTGAGCAGCTGCTTGGAGTTGAGAAAGAAAAAAAGAGGCTCGGGGAATTCCATGCCGTGGTTCTGAGCAGAGTTGGGAGCAGGGAGCAGAAGATCACATATGGGGAGCCTGAGGCTCTTCTTAAAAAGCAGCTTGGAAAGCCGCCATTCATCATTGTGATACCCGGCAAGCTCCACTTCATGGAAGAGGAGGCGCTTCAACGTTTTGGAATATAGCATTTAAATAATTCCGCTGTGCTATACCTTATATGAATTTCAAAATCCTGTTTCTGTGCATTCTGTTGCTCGGATGCTCCGGATTATATGATATGCGCTCAGCCTGCCAGAATGCTTTGGATGCCGGTGTGAAAGACAGGTGCTTCTCTGCCCTTGCAATGAGGGACGAGAGTACCACGGAATGCAATGACGTTCAGAATGCAACAATGCGGGAGTACTGCATGATGAGGATAGCCATCGTGCACCTGTCTGAGTCAGACTGCGGGAGCATGGAGACTCTCAGGGACCAGTGCGTGCACGTTGTTGCCGGCCTGAAGCAGAACGCATCCCTTGTATGCAGGCTTATAGAAGATAACGATACTGCCGATCTTTGCAGGATGAGGGTGATGTAATGCAGTTTTCAATATCAACAAAGAAGAAAATTGAGTTGGTTGACATAACCAACCAGGTTGAGTATGCAGTGGAGAGGAGCGGGGTGAAGTCTGGTGCGTGTGTTATTTATGCACCGCATGCAACTGTCGCAATAGTCCTTAATGAATTTGAGCCAAACCTCCAGCAAGATTTTGAACGCGTATTTGAAAAAATACTGCCAAACATGGATTACACGCACGACCATATAGACAACAATGCGCGCGCCCACTTGCTAAGCGGAATGGTTGGCAGCGGGAGAGTCATACCGGTGGAGGATGGCAAGCTCACCCTCGGCACGTGGCAGAGAATAATCTTCTGCGAGCTTGACGGGCCCAGGTCGCAGAGGGATATAGTCGTGAATGTGCTCAAGTCCCAGTGATTCGATGAAAACAAGAAGCGCATTTGTCACTCCAAATCCGAAAAAAGGAGTAGCTGTGAAGCTAAAAAGAGAAGTGGAGGCATTCCTTGAGAAGCATGGAGTTGAAGTGAGGAGAGGAGGAGATATCCTCATAACCATTGGCGGCGATGGTACGATGCTGTACAACAAGGACAGATACACCCAGCCTATTTTTGGAATTGGGAATGAAAAGAGTTTCATCTGCCAGTCGAACTTCAAGAACTGGAGGGAGAAGCTCTCAGCAGTGCTGCGCAGCTCCAGAATTGAGTGGAGGAGCATGCTGCGCTGCAGTATTTCCGGCAGGGTTTATGAGAACGCCCTGAATGAAATATGCATCAGGAGCAGGGACCATAGGATTATTGACGTCTCGCTCTCTTTCCTTGGAAATAACAGGAAATTCAGGGCAGACGGCGTGCTCTTTTCAACCCCGACAGGCTCAAGTGCCTATGCATATTCCGCAGGAGCACCGCAGTTAAGCCCGCTTGCGAGGAAGTATGAAATTGTGCCAATAGCTCCATACAGGAGGGAATTCAAGCCGGTAGTACTCCCAGATTCGGTAAAATGCGAGATGAGTGTGACTGCCGGCAATGCAGACCTTATCATAGACGGGCAGTTCATTCACGGGGTCAAACTGAACTCAAAAATCAGGATTTTCAAGAGCGAGAGGAAGCTCGGACTTCTCAAGCCTGCCTAACCTTTTCCTAGGGGTTTTTATACACCATGAGATAAAAAATAATCATGGATCCAATATACATAGAAGTAATAACTTCCCCAAGTTGTCCTCATTCACCAAAGGCGTTGAAAGTTGCCAGCAGATTCGTCTCCAAGTGTAACTTCCCAGTAATAGTGCACGAGTCCAGCATAATTACGGAAGAAGGGCAGGCCAGGGCAGATGAGCTGAGCCTTGGGTCAACTCCCGCAATACTCATAAACGGCAGGCTGACTTTCGTCGGGGTTCCAACCCAGCATGAGCTGAAGAATGCGGTAATGGAAGCGAAAGAAAAGGAAGAAGACAGGAACACCTACTTCTTCTGAATGAACCTTCTTTTCTCGGCATCCTTGTCCTTGCAGAGAAGCACAACCCTACTGTCCGTCCTCTCGTCAGATATGATGTAGCCCGTCTCTTCTGAAAGCTTCTTTGCAAATACCCTTATCTCCTCATGGCTTGGCATGTCTCCCAATTCTAGGCCTCGGTTGTACCTCGCCCCTCCTACAAAAACAAAGCTCTTCGGCTCGACATAATCAGGCTCCGCCTTCAGGATAAGCTCTGCATACTCCTCTGGCTTGAGCATGTTCAAGCCCCTCACCAAAGTTAACCTTAGGACTTTTCTTGTTTTAAAAGATGGGAAAAGTTCAACAGTCCTATTCACTTTTTCCCAGGCACCTTTCACCTTTGGCCTGCAGGTCTTAGTATAAGTCTCCTCGTCAGGCGCCACAAGCGACATGTAGAGCTGCGTAGGGAGTGTTTTCAAGTTGCTGAGTCTCTCTGGAAGAGTGCCATTCGTCACAACAAAAGTGCTCATCCCCTTCCTGTGGAATACCTCAATGAGCTCCGAGAGGAAAGGGTATATCGTCACCTCCCCGACGAGGCTTATGGCAACATGGGCAGGCTTATTTGCTTCCTCCCACCTCTTCCTTTCAACCTTCGGGTTTCCCTTGTAGCCTGAGACTATCCTCTTCTGCTCCCTGAGAAAGCCTTCGGCAAGCAACTCAGGAGCATCCCAGTCAGGAGTGCTCATCTCATTCCAACTCAAGCCGATATCCTCTGGCGATATCCTCCAGCAGAAGCGGCAGGACAGGTTGCAACTCAACATTGTAGAACATTGGAGACATCTCCAGCTGTCTATGCCGTAGAATGTGTTCTTGTAGCATGTCCTCTTGCCGAGTATGCCCTCTTTCAGATACTTGCAGCTTTTGACAGCAGAATGGCCGCCGACAATATGATACTGCTGCTTCCTCATCTGCTTTGCAAGAGCTTCTGGAATGTACCCCATCGTAGCACCAATTAAATATATGCGTACACATTTATATTCCGTGAAGAAATGGCAGTGACAATCGAATTCAACAGGCAGAGCAAGGAGCTTATTGTTAGTGAGTCTGAGTCAGTCAGCTCACTGCAGAACGGACATTACGGGGTGATGAAGAAGGGAATTGTCTACCTCTTCCCGGAAGAGGCGCTCTACCTCATGGACATAAGGAATGCCAAATGCTACGATGAGAATGGCAGCGAACTGAGGTTCAATGACTTGTCTCATTTTCTCTACTCAAGGAAACTCATGGCACGGTATTTCACATACAAGGACTGGAGGGACAGAGGGCTGATGGTGCGAGGCGTTGATGAGGCGAGGGGAGGATACGGGAAAAGCCCGATAAAAAAATACCCGTCAGGCAAATTCACACCCCCGAAATACAGCATAGAAGGATTATTCTTCCCTGATGATTTAATCACAATTATTGATGATGAGGAGGTTGGCAGGGAGCTGTATGAGAGCTACTGGCTGGGGCAGTTCGGCAGCTACAAGGCAGAGCAGAGGGGCAAGCTCTCAAAGCTGGATGTATACGAGACTCTTTTCATGCTGAAGCACTGCGGCCTGCACCCCAAGAACTCAACCGAAAGGAGGGTTAAGGCCTATGCAAAGAAGAGCAGGCCAGACCTGCATTACATGTATGATGTATACGAGGACTGGAGGCTGAGGGGCTTCATCCTCAAGACAGGCTTCAAGTTCGGCACGCACTTCAGAGTATATTTCCCCAAGGCATCTCCAACTAAGACAGGAGATGAATGGGTGCACTCCAAGCATGTCATACATGTTTTTCCAAGGAGCAGCCGGATGTTAATCTCTGAGTGGGCCAGGGCAATAAGAGTGGCGCACAGCGTCAGGAAGACATTCATACTCGCAATACCAGGAGCGAAAAGGAAGGCAAAGGCAAAGCTTGACTTCCTGCTCTACCACAGAAAGAACGGAGGAGTTGAAGTGCCCGGAAAGGATGACCCAAGCTTTGTGATGCTCTCCCTCAGCGAGGAGGAGCAGATTGGCGGTGCGGAGCTTGCAGAGGCAATTGAGGGGGCAAAGAAGCTCGGGCTGGACTTGATTCTTGCAATAAGCGACAGGGAGACATCTGTGACATACTACAGGGTGAGAAGAATAGAGCTGCCTGGGAGCAAGTATGAATACTACGAGATAGAGTGGGAGCAGCCATAAGAACAGAAAGCTATGTGACATGCCCGCGGATAGAAAGCTATTTAAATAACGTCTAAGAAATTCATGTTGTAATTGAAAGGTGGTATTGATGGGAAAATTCGTCATTGCGAAACAGCTGGCTGGAAAGAAGCTCATAACGAATGATGGGGAAGAGATAGGAAAATTCGTTGACGCCTACATCAGCGAGGTCACTGGAAAGATAGAGTCGCTGATTGTTGAGCCCAATGTGGACAACCCCACAGTGAGGAAGATGAAGAGGGAGGAGGGAATGCTCCTCATCCCCTACACGGCGGTGCTCGCTGTTTCAGACCATATAATACTGGACAAGAAAGTGCTTTGATTTTTTATTACTTCTCATTCTATTTCTTTAGTTTATAAGAGGTGGTACCATACTCATAGGAGGGGCAGATGAAGCTGGCAGGGGCTGCGTAATTGGCCCGCTCGTCATATGCCTTGCAACGGTTGAGAAGGACAGGGAGGCGGAGCTGAAGAAGATTGGCGTGAAGGACTCCAAGCTCCTCACCCCAAAGAAGAGGGAGCAGCTCTTCGGTAAGATAACTTCCATATGCAATGAATTCGTGGTAATGAAGACGACTGCAAACTCATTGAATGAGGAGATGAAGAAGTACAGTCTGAATGAAATTGAGGCCATGGAACTTGGAAAGGCGCTCTCATTGCTCAAAACTCCCCCAGAGGTTGTTTACATTGACTCACCAGACACAATTGCTAAGAGGTTCTGCACAAGAATACGGAAGTACCATGCAGGCGATGAGGAGCTAATCTGCGAGCACAAGGCGGACTTCAACTACCCAATATGTTCTGCTGCCTCCATCATAGCGAAGGTGGAGAGGGATGCCGTCATTGGGGAGATTAAGAAAGAGCTGGGGTGCGATTTCGGGAGCGGCTATACCTCGGATGACAGAACAATTGACTTTCTCAAGAAGAACTTCCGCAGGGCTGAAATCCACAAGTACATAAGGCAGGAGTGGGAGACAATTAACAATCTGAAGCAGAGAAAACTCAGCGAGTTCGATGCCGATGAGTAGATACTTTTTTTCAGCCGTAATATTCCTCTCAATAGCATCTGGGCTGCTGTTCCCGAATGTGACAGTGCTGTGGAAAGATTACCAGAACCTCCTCCTTGCTCTGCTAATGTTTTTCTCCGCACTGAGAGTGGAAAAGAAAGATTTGGAAAAGGCCAACCACAGGCAACTGCTGGTCCTTTTGCTCTTCGTCTTTGTTCTTATGCCGCTACTATCCCTGCCGTTCAAGCTAACAGACCCTATGACTTTCATAGGAGTGCTTTTTGCCTTGGCATCACCCAGCGCAGCAGCCACGGCATTCTTCACTTCATTTCTGGGAGGGGACATTGCACTTGGAGTTGCAATATCCTTCATCGCATCGCTTCTTTCAATAGTTACGCTTCCCGCCACCGTATACCTGCTGGGCGGAGCTGCAGGCTCAATTGATAATAATAAAATTTTCACAATTCTCATAGAGGTCATAATAATTCCGATACTTGCAGCACTGATCTCAAAAAAACTCTTCAAAAGATTGGTTGAAAGCATAAACAGATACAGGGAATACCAGCTCATAGTTATGTTCCTTCTAGCCTCAAACATCATTGGGGTAAGCTACGGAGTTATAGCTGGAAACGAGTATCTGTTCCTCCAGCAGACTGCCGTAATTTTCTTGATGCTCCTTTTTGGTGGCGCGCTGGCCTATCTATTCGGCACGAGGTATGGAAAGAAGTCAGCAGTAACATTTTTCGTTGCAACTAGCGTAAAGAATGCCATGCTGTCATTTGCCATAGTGCTGAAACTTTTTGGCGCAACCGCTGTGCTGCCGATGGTTGCAAACCTTGTTGCGCAGTTCATTCTTATGGCCCTATTCGAAATAGTGGGCTGCAAAATACTATAGCTCTTTTACGAAGTTTATCAGGAATTCGTTGAGCTTATTACTTTCTATGGTTGCGCCTGCAGCTATGTTATGCCCCCCTCCCGCCCCTATGCCTGCGCAGGCCTTCTCCAGCGCCTTGCCGAGGTTCAGCCCTCCCTCAACAAGCTTTTTCGTGGCTCTTGCAGAAATCTTTATCTTTCCCTCCCCATCCATTGCAATCCCGACTATAGGCTTGTCTCCTGTTAATATGCTTCCATAGAGCATGCCTGCAATTATGCCTATAACCCCATCATCAATTTTTCCTCTCCCGTCAAGGAAATAGAACTTTCCGTAGTTCTCGTAGTTGGAAATTGCGTAGAATATACCCTCCCTCAGCTGCCTCCTGTGCTCGTATAACAGCTTCCTGGCCTCCTCCAGGGCGCCCTCTCTTCCCAGGCATACGCGGATTCCAATGTCCGGCCTGTCATGCCTTCCGCATGCATTCAGCAAGGTGCTGTACTCCTTTGCATCGCTCAGCTCGCTCCCCTCAGGCTGCCTCGCAAGGATGTACACCTCACCAATCAACTCGCTGGCAATCCCGCCAACCCCCTTTGAATAGAGGTATGAGACAAGCGCCGAGATGAGCTGCATCCTCTCCTCAATACTGAGCTCAAAATACCTCCTCCACCTGTTTTCCTGCTTCACTTCTATGCTCGCCTCGCTTAGAAATCTGTAGCAGTTCTTCTCATTCCCAGTGAGCCCTGGCAGGAAAGGCTCTGTGCAGTATGAGAGGAACCAAACAAGTGGCCGGCTCGTCCTGCCGAAGATGCTCAAATCTATGTCGCACCTCACAATCCCATTCTCTATGCCTTCCCTGAGAATCTTCCTGTTGAGGCTTTTCAAGGGGAACTGCATGTCGCCCACAGCACCAACAATGGCAAGGTCAACAAGCTCCGCATCCCTGAATACCATGTAAGCAGTTCCTGAAGAGCTTATGTCGCTCCCGCCGTCAAAACCGAAGAGGTGCGGGTTCGCCTGCAGCAGCTTGCCCTCCTTTCCCTGGTGGTGGTCCATTACCACAACATCCTTCCCTTCCAGAAAACCGCCAAGCGTCTCCTCAACCCCTCCAAAATCAACAAAAATAAGCTCTTTTGCCCCCTTTATCTCGCTTCTCTCCTCTAACCTGCGCAGGGTGAGCATGTCATATGCAATCCCCCTCTTTTCCAGTGCCTTTGCGGCAAGAGCTCCTGCTGCCATCCCATCCGCATCATAATGGTTGACAATGAGGGGCTTGCTGAAGCCCTCTATGCGTTTCCTGACCTCCTGGCACCTCTCCATAAAAGCAGATTCCATGCAATTAGAAATGACGTTTCTACTTTATATAATCAGATTCTGAAGCGTTCCCCATTCTTAGGTATGATGACTTCATACCCCATCCTGCGTATGGACTCCCCGAGCTCCCTGGGCTTGTCTTCCTCCCCGTGTATGATGAAAACCCTCTTCAGCCTCTTGGTGCTCCTCACAATGTCCAGCAGGCCCTTGTAATCTGCATGCGCGCTGAAGGACAGCTGCTCAACGCCCATCTTGATATCAATCTCCTTTCCATCTATGGTTATGTGCCTCTGCCCGTCAACCAGCTTTCTTCCCAGGGTGCCTTCTGCCTGATATCCAACAAACATGAGAAGGTTCCTGCTGTCCCCTGCAAGCTTCTCCATATAACGCAGCACAGGCCCTCCAGTGAGCATTCCGGAGGTGGAAACAATTATCGCGCTTCCCCTCTCAATCACATCGCTCCTGTCCTTTGTATGGGGAGTGTGGAAGAACTTGCTCTTGAACGGGTCATCGTCGCTCATCAGTATTCTTTTCTGAATTTCATCTCGGGCGTATATCACGTTCTGCCGGTATATCCTGTTCGCCTTCAGTATCATCCCATCGACAAATATCGGCACGTGCTCCAGCACACCTGAGCTCATGTAACTCTCAAGAATGAACAGTATGTCCTGCGCCCTCCCCACAGCAAAGCTCGGTATGATTACCTTCCCCCCCTTCTTTATTGTCTTGTTTATGCTGTCGCACAGCATCTTCGATGCATTCTTCAATGTAGGATGCTCATCCCCAGGAGCCCCGTAGGTGCTCTCAATTATGAGGTTCTCGGCAACAAGGTTCTTCTCTGCGGGGTCCAGCAGCTTGGTTTCCCTGTCGTTGACATCCGAGCTGAAGAGCAGCCTGCTGTCGCCCTGCACAAGCACCATTGAGCTGCCGAGGATGTGGCCGGATTTGTGGAAGGAGAACTTCAGTCCGTCCCCAACAACTTCTCCGTACTCCACCATCTTCCACATCTTCATTGCCTTTATTATGTCGTTATTGGTGAACTTCATCCCCCTGTTTATCCTCTGGTAATCAGCAAGTAGCAGCTGGCTCAGGTCATGGGTAGGCTTTGTCGAGTATATCTGAGCTCTGCATCCCCGTGCGTACATGAAGGGCAGGTAGCCCATGTGGTCGAGATGAGTGTGGCTTATTGCTATCCTATGGAGCTTTCTCACCTCGTCATCGCTTATGAGAGGGTACTCATCTGTTTCCCCGAGCTTCACTCCTGCGTCAAGCAGGAGGTTTGACATTCCCTCCTCAACCAGCACGCAGTTCCTTCCAACCTCACCCGCACCGCCAAAAAAAGTTATATTCGTCAAATCACCTGTGAATTTAGGGCATGCTCCACCTATAAATAGTTATTGGACAGAATGAGAGTTATGCAACCGCAAAGCATATAAATAACTTTTAATAAAAGGAATATAAGTGAGAATATGATTAAAAGTAATACTGTTATAGTGAAGTTGGATAGAGACGTTGTAAATAGATTGATTAGACGAAAGCAAGTTGGTGACACTTACTCGACAATAATAAAAAAACTCTTGGACAACGATGATAAATTGATAATTAAAAAAAGGTAATTTTGTAAATGTTAAGATGTGGAATAAATGAAAGCATATAAATTTCGAATGCATGCTTCCAAAAAACATGAGGAGATGAAGGAGCAGTCACTGAATTGTCATACGACAAAAAGGTGGTATGCATAGCAGCAAACATTATCCCATTTCTCAGGAAGAGGGAGCCAGAGCCTAAGCCAGAGCCGGATGAAGGCACCAAGGAATGCGAATCCGAGCTTGAAGTATGTAGGAGGAGGGAGTCAATCTACAGGAAGATAATAGAGAGATACAGAGAGCTCATAGAGGCTGGGGAGAGCAAGTCAATTCCGGAGCTGAGAAGCCTGGTCAGGCCACAGAGCTCCTCGGTAGTAGAGCTGAAGGAGAAATTGACAAGGGAATTCAAACCTTATGATTATGAGAGGGTTTTTCTTACAGTTGCTCAGAAGGCTTACGAATTCGTGAAGGATGAGATAAAGACCGAGCATGTGAATATAGAGTTCTGGCTCAGCCCAAAGGACATACTTGAACTGAAGGCAGCGGATGAGATGGACAAGGCAATACTCCTGTGCTCCTTGCTCATAGCGCTGGGGAACAAGGGCGCGAAGGTGGTTGTTGAGATGAAGGGCGGTTTAAAGCACGCCTTTGTAATGTTCAGCTTCGGGAACCGCTACTACCTGTTCGACCCGGTGCACGACATCAACCTGGCAGGCAGCAAGGAGATTCTTGAGGCGCAGATATCCACAGAGAAGGATGAGGAGAACAAGATTGTTTACGAGTTCAATGACACGGAATATAATGAGTGGTGAGAAGTATTTATCACAAGGTGGTTAGATGAATAAGAAAAGTGAACTCCCAATGCAAAAAAGAGGCAAAACAAATTTGTCTAAAACTCTGCTCCAGATTTTAACAACAATCCTTATTGTGGGATTTCTTTTTGGTGCATCTCTAGATGCCCATACTTTCTGTCAAAATCCACCAGAGCTATATTACTTTAGTGTCTTTTTGATATTTCTGACTCTTATTGTAGTATCATCCCAACGCCCAATCGTTTCCCTACCATTTGTTATAATACTAGCAGCTTTTTTGGGTTCTACGGTTTACATAAAAGGTTGCTAAAAAATAGACATAGAACCCAACGGTCGTATTGTCCGTTAGTTTTTTATTTATTGTCAGTTATAATTGAAGAGTCCAAGGTGTGTATTTGATAAAGATAGACCGGCACAGGTGCATATACTGCGGAGCATGCGTCGGGGTATGCCCGAAGCTTGCCCTTATTCTAAAGGAAACATTTATTGAATATGATGAGAAGAAATGCATAAACTGCGGGATGTGCGCCAAAGCATGCCCAATGAAGGCGATTGAATTCAGGAAGTGATTGTTTGAAGGCGGATTACGATGTAATAGTTGTCGGTGCAGGACCTGGAGGCAGTTTTGCCGCAAAGAAAGCTGCCAAAGCAGGCGCTTCAGTTCTGCTTATAGACAGAAGAAAAGAACTGGGAGCTCCCGTAAGATGCGGTGAAGGCTTAGGTTCCCACTGGCTTGATGAGCTTGGCTTGAAAGTATCGCCAAAGGCAATATCCGCAGAGATAAGCGGCTCTGTTCTGTACTCACCAAACATGAAGAGGGAAGTGAAGATACAGAACCCTGAGACAAGGGGTTATGTTATTGACAGGAAGGTTTTTGACAAGGATTTGGCAATTGATGCAGGCAGGGCTGGAGCGGAAGTCATTGCCAAGACAGAGGTTTATGAAGTAATTAAAAAAGACGGCAAGATTTGCGGGGTTAAGGCAAACCGCGCTGGTGAGAAGTTTGAAGCTTCCTGCAAGGTGCTCATAGCTGCAGACGGAGGGGAATCCACCATTGCAAGAATGGCGGGCATGGATTCTACTGCAAGTCTGTATGACACTGATTTTGGCGTAGAATACGAGATGGTGAATGTTGAATGCCAGGACTTGATTGAGATATATTTCAGCAAGACTGCAGCCCCAAGAGGGTACGTGTGGGTATTCCCGAAAGGCAAGGATGTTGCAAATGTTGGAGTTGGCATAGGTGGCTTGGAGAAGGGGAATGCAGTCGAATACTTGGATAGGTTCATAAAAAACAACAAGCGTTTTGAAGGAGCCCAGACGGTTGCAATAAAGGGCGGATTGATACCTGTGGGTGAGCCTCTCAAGGAGCTTGTTGCCGATGGGTTGATGGTTGTGGGGACTGCAGCCCACCAGGTTGACCCAATTCACGGGGGCGGGATGGCTCTAGCAATGGAGGCAGGAGACATGGCCGGGGAGGTTGCTGCCAAATGCGCAGCTGAAGGAAAGACTGACAAGAAGAGCCTCTATGAATACGAAAGCAGATGGAGGAAGAAGGTGGAGCCCAAGCTCATGAGGAGGCTGCGCCTGAGGAAAGTGCTTGAGAAGCTGGATGATGACGATTTCAACGCAATTTTTGAGAATCTGGATGACGCAGATATAGACAAGCTCATAAAAGGCGACTACAAGCCGGTTGTCCAAAAGGTGCTGCTTAAAAGGCCTCAGCTATTAAAGGTTCTGACTGCATTAATCTAGGTGATAGAATGGAATTGACAAGGTTTGAGAAAGCAAGAGTTATCGGCGCGCGTGCCCTTCAGCTTGCATCAGGTGCGCCCCCGATCATAGAGCTGCCTGAGAAGCTTATAGACCCGGTTAAAATTGCCTACATGGAGTTTGACAAGGGCGTGATGCCGCTTGTCGTAATACGGGAAAAATAGCTAGTTTTATATACTCCCTTCACAAAACCCTCTACTATGAAGGCACAATCGGCAATAGAGTTTATAACTGCTTACAGTTGGACCATCATACTATTGCTCCTTGCAGTTTTCGTGGCGTTTTACTATCTATCCGCCCAGCAGCCAATGCTAAAATGCGACTTTGGGACTGACCTGCCCTGCCTATGGTCCAAATTATTTCAGAACACTACCGAAGACATAAGGTTCGCATTCCAACTGAATAACGGCATGGGAAAGGCGATTGCCTTCAGCGGGACTCAGCAGATTACGGTGAATAACATTGGAAATAATGGAGTGAACAACTACACAGGAATCTGCTGGGGCAATAGCGGCATAATAAAAGGCGGTGACCCAATATACTGCGCATTCGACATAACAGACACAGCGATAATTCCTCCCACAAACAGGGTCGTACCATTAGATATTGCGCTGAGTTATGTAGATTGCGAGACATCGCCAAAATACCCCACCAGCTGCCTTGGGGGGCTTAACAGAACCGTCCACGGGACAGTCACTGCCACCTTTGAGGCACACCCAACCGGAGTGGTATACTGCGCTGATGGCGTATGCAATGGTAGCAAGAACTACCTAAACTGCCCAATTGACTGCCCAGCAACATGCGGTCCGGACTGCTCGTTTGGCCACACCGGGATATGCAATACATCATGTGAAGCAACCTGCTCACCCTACTACCCCTCCATCAATCCGGCATGTAATAATATTAAGTCGGGTCATAATGCATGCTCAAACTCAACAGGAGGCACGTCAGGCGTAATCAACTTCCAAGCTCCATGCTGCGGTGGACTGCCATCGTCAATAAAATCCTGCGGGAATATGCAGTACTGTAGTAGCACTACAGGAAACTGCACCATATGCCTGACTGGATGGGGTAACTGCGACAGCAACTCAACAAACGGATGCGAAGACAACCTGCTTACGGACAGCTACAACTGCGGAAGCTGTGGATATGTATGCGTAGCTGGAACGGGCTGTGTGAATGGCCAGTGTCTCTGCAGTGCAGCTTTCCCGCTTGTGTACCCAGCGTGCTATGACTCCCCAGCTGGCAGCGCTAACTGTTCAAACTCAACAGGAGGTACGTCAAATTTGATCAACTTCCAGGCTTCATGCTGCAATGGAACAATAACAAACTGCGGCCAGACGCAATTCTGCAGCGGAGGAAGCTGCGCTACCTGTACATCAAGCAACCTTAAAAACTGCGATCAGAACTCAGCAAACGGATGTGAAATAAACACAAACACAAATATGAACAACTGCGGAGGCTGCGGAACTGTATGCAGCGGCACAATACCCCCGTCTTGCCCCAACTATTGCGGTGGCGCAGGAAGCAACTGGGGTTGCAGCTTTCCCGGTGCTGCATCCTGCACTAAAACCTGCACTTTAGGTTCCTGCACATGCACTCCCTCATGCGGATCTGCATCCTGTTCTAACTGCGGCACGACGCAATACTGCAGCGGAGCAAGCTGCGCTACCTGTACGCCGAGCAACCTTAGAAACTGCGATCAGAACTCAGCAAACGGATGTGAAATAAACACAAACACAAATATGAACAACTGCGGAGGCTGCGGAAATGTATGCAGTGGCACAACAAGTTGTCCATCAAACTACTGCATTACAGACAGCCCATCCTATGCATACACCTATCCAGCCACATGCACCAAAACCTGCTCCGGAGGAAGTTGCTCCTGCACCTGCCCTGCTACTCCGACTTCCTGTGACAAAACTACAATAAGCTGCTCATCATATCTACCGTACTGCTCAGGAGAAAGTATATACACATATCCAGCTAGCGTATCCTGCTACAAACCCTGCTCAGGAGCGAGTTGCGGAAGCTGCGAACCAACATGCACAGCTTCAGTCTCTGAAACTTGCAGCGCTCCGAGACCTGTTTGCTGCGACTGTGGAAACGGTATCGTCGATTGCGTGTGGAGCGCGAAATTATGCCAGCTAGAGTGTGCAGGTGGATACTGAAGGCTTCAGAATAACTTCCAGCTTTTTTATGAATATGCATGATGAGGACTAGCAATTGATGCATCGCATGCTGCTAAATCAAGAGATAGAACAGCACGCAGGTGAGAGGAATGATGAAATTGTCATCCACTCCCCAGTCTACGCTCTCCGCAAGCGAGCAGAGCAGGGAGAGCGCAATGCCTGCGCTTCCAATGAAAATATACGCAGCAAAGGAGCTGGCAATGAAGAAAGCAGCGGTTCCTTCAATTGTTTTATCCGGGTTGTAAAAGAGTCTCATGGTGCCGCTCCTGCC
Organism: Microcaldota archaeon; assembly: GCA_013425335.1. GTDB lineage: Archaea > Micrarchaeota > Micrarchaeia > Burarchaeales > Fermentimicrarchaeaceae > Fermentimicrarchaeum. Next base: position 4,583 of record JACCLG010000031.1, on the reverse strand, counting down.
AACTAGAGTTGCTATTCCATCTCCGAATGCGAGAATGGCTATGCCTGCTCGTATAAAATTCAAGTCAGCTATAAATGAGAGAAGGAGCAGCACGCCCATCCCATACCAGAAAGCCCCGTATGCCGGAGTGGCATGCGGCCTCTCAAACATCTCCAGCATGTAATCCACAACAGGCAGCTTCCTCTTCTTCATCTTCTGGTCAATTATCCACAGCCCAAATAGAAATGCAACAAACAGCATCCCCTCTATATACTCATAGCTCCCAGCGCCCCACATAGAGAGAACCGCTATGATGACCAAGCCAACCGATATATGTATTAGCCTCCTTCGTATCTCAAGCATGCTTCAACCACCTTTTGAGCGATAAAATAACAGAAAATGCCCGTGACCGCCCCACCGATAACATCATTGAGAACATGCACGCCAAGGTATATTCTGCTCAATGAAACGATGAAAGCGCTTACATAGTAGAATGGGAAGGCAACTGTGCCAATTGAGAAATAAGCAAATGCGAAAGCAACTGAGGAATGTCCACTCGGGAAGGCATAGTCCTCGGGACAGCTTTCCTTCAGATACTCATTGCACGGCCTCGGCTGATGTAAAAAAACTTTCATGAATGTGACTGACAGGTAAAGCAGGAGCATGCACAGGACAAGGGAAGCAACTCTCCTCCTGCCGAGCTTCTTGTAGAAAATAATAATGGATGCGGGTAGAACTATGTAGAAGTACCGGTCAATGAAGAGAGAAAATGCAGTGAAAATTCCGTTATTCTGGCTTGCAATGAAGCTTGTCATCGGGCCCAGTGCTGCGCCGGCAGCTCCCAATGCAGTGAAAGTATCCATAAATTTAAATGGTGCTATTAATAATAAATATGATTACATGTACGATCTGAAGCTTGTCGGGCGTGCATTGCTTAATAGAAGGCTTGTTGAGTGCGAGGTAGGGATAAGCGAGGGGAGGATAGCGAAGATTGGCAGGCAGCTTGAGGAGGCGGAGAAAACATTCGTATTCAAGAAGGAGGTGATGCTGCCCGGAGTGATTGACATCCACGCGCACTTCCGCGAGCCTGGCATGGAATACAAGGAGGACTGGGCAAGCGGAAGCAGAGCTGCCGCACATGGAGGCGTCACTCTAGTTTTTGAAATGCCCAACACCATGCCACCCACAACCACAATGCAGAGGATTGAGGAGAAGAGGAAAATTGCAGATTCAAAATGCGTGATAGACTACAGAATATGCGGCGGGGTGAGGAAGGGCAACATACACGAGCTTGCCGGCATGGCTCCTGCAGTGGGAGCATTCGGCGAGATATTCATGTGCGAGTCTTTCGGAGAGTTGCAGGTGAGCAAGAATGAGCTTTTTGAGGCATATGAGGCGATAACAAAGACCGGAAAAGTTGCCATAACGCATGCCGAGGATGCTGACATAAATGCGTATTTCAGGGAGAAGCTGAAGAAGAGGAATGACCCAGCAATGCATCCTGCAGTACGCCCTCCTCTCTCGGAATCGGTTGCGGTTGCAACAGCCCTTCAGCTCGGTATGGCTGCGAGCGTCAAGCTTCACCTCACGCACCTCTCAACTGCGGAGTCAATGCGGCTTGTGAGAAGTATGAAGAGGAGGATGGATGTAACCTGCGATGTCACGCCCCACCACCTTTTCCTCACTGAGGACAACATGAAGGAGCTTGGGAACTTCGGGAAGATGAATCCTCCGTTGAGAAGCGGGGAGGACCAGGCTGCGCTGTGGAAGGGCATAAAGACCGGCATTGTTGACATGGTTGCAAGCGACCACGCACCCCACACGAAGGAGGAGAAGAAAAAACCTTACTGGGAGGCGCCTGCAGGTGTGCCTGGCATAGAGACGATGCTTCCGCTTATGTTAACAGCTGTGAAAAGGAGATGGATAAACCTTTACAAGCTCACAAAGCTGCTCTCCATCAACCCTGCAAAGAGAATGAGTATATACCCACAGAAAGGGGTGCTCGCGGAGGGAAGCGATGCAGACGTAGTTGTCGTTGACCTGAACAAGAAGCACGAGATAATTGCCAAGAATCTGTACACAAAATGCAAGTGGACTCCTTTTGAGGGCTTCCAGGCAGTTGGAGCCCCAGTAATGACAATTTCAAAAGGTAAAATAGTATACAGCCAGCCAATGCAGTCAAAAATTTATTAGCTTCCTCATCTCCTCAAGAACTTTTTTGTTGTTGTACTTCTTCAAAATAGACTTCAGATGCGCCTTATCCTTGTATCTGAGTTTCTTAACTTCTTCTATCAAGAGCGGAAGCGCCCTTGTAAGTTCATCAACTATTGTTATGTGTGCTTTTCTTGCAGTCCTCGAAAGGGGATTCAGATCTATTGCAATTGTCCTCTTGCCCATCTTCACAAGCGCCTCGCACCTGTCCCCATCCTCAAGCGGTATGAGCACGCAGTCGGCAAGGTAAATCCCCTCCACACTCACCTTCCTTCTCTCGCTGAAGAGCTCCGGTATCCTTGCATAGGCGTCTTTCACACCGAGAACCTTTTCAACACCTGCATTCCTCAGGTGCCCCTCTATCCTCCCGGCCCTATCCTCAGTCCTGTAGAAAAGATTCACCTCAATCTTGCAGTTGAGCTCTTTTGCAAGCTCGGCAACACTCTCTGCAGCGAGCGCTGCAACATTGCCGTTGACGGAAATCACGGGGTTCTTTGCAAGGAGCAGAGCTGCAGCAGCTGCCTTTATTGCCTTTTTTGCAGGCTCCCTTGTCCTCTCCCCAATCAGGTAATCGAAAGCCTCTCCTCTTCCATGAGCTATAAGACCCTCATCAGAAACAAGCCCTCTCTTGTATCCTTCAATCAGCCTCTCCCTCAAAAGCAGGGATTTCCTCCGAGGGTGATTCTCAGGTATCACGGTAATACTATCGTAAATAAACTTAAATACTCTATTACCCAAAATTTAAATGTGGTGAACGAATGAGATTCAAGCTGATTATACTACTGGCCCTCATAGGTCTGGCCAGCGCCAGGGCCCTTGTAGCTTACCAGCTTGGTCCGGTATCCTTCAGCGGCTGCAACTGCAGGGGAGACGGCGATCCCAATCCTGTAGAAGTCAGCATATTTGTAGCAAACCCATCCCCCCTGCCGCTCATGCTTTCCTATGAATTTTATGATCCGAGCATCAACCTGTACAGGCAGGGCAGCTGGATTAAGTGCTATGGGAACAACAACATGGTGTCACCCTACAGCTCAGCTTCGTGCGCGATGAGGATATACACCATGATGGGCGGCCTGAACGGCACCTCAAACATAAACGTAATACTCATCGGCACGGACGGGGTTGACAATTACACCACCTCTTTTGACGTGCAGGTGAGCTACCACACCTCCCCGTTTGAAGTCAATCTGCTTTCAAGACTGCAGGATGCAGAGCATGATTATAACAGACTGGCAAATGCTGTTGGCAAGGACTGCTATGGCGACTCGTGCTGCGGCATGCTTGCTGTGGGGAATTACATCGGCCTTGCATCAGGCAACCTTTCCGCAGCAACTCTCTATCTAAGGGAATGCCAGCTCTCCTCATCCTGGAGCTACATAATGGATGTGTCCAACTCGGTTCGCGCCGCTAACCAGTCTTTCACGCAGTTAAAGAACAACTGCACAATGGCTGTGTCGCTCATAAACAGCACCGGGCTGAGAATTGCATCTGTTGCAAAGGTTATCCTTGAGGGCAAGAAGTGCGGCTCGAATGTGACCCTCTCCCAGTTGCAGCTCAGCAGCGCCAACAGCTCTCTGAATGAGGCAGTGCAGGCTCTGGCTTCGGATGATTACACTCTTGCCTTCTCAAAGCTCAGGGATGCCAACAGCTCGATATACTCGTCAGTGAACTCGATAGGAAAGTGTCCCAGCGGCGCTGCCCCGCCACCGATTGTCACGCCAACCAAACAGAATTCAACAAATTCCTTCTCAAACCAGACTTCATCAGGCGACAATACACTCCTCATCCTTGGAGGAGCGTTCGTGGCCCTGCTTGTCATTGTTGCGGTAGCATTTGTTGCTCTGACAGTAATAAGGACGAATACTCCTAGAAGGGAAGAGCTTCCGAAAGCGCCTCCCGCAGCACCGCCTGCCCAGCCGCCTGCAGCTCCTCCGCCTGCGCATGACGTTCATGAAGATTTGGAGAAGGAGTTCAACGAGTGGCTTGGGTCTCATTCCCAGAAAAAGTAGTGCCAAGGGCGAGATTTGAACTCGCGACACCCAGATTACGCAGCATATCATCGCGCGCAAGCGCTCATCACTCATAAAGCTGAGCTTATGAGTCTGGTGCTCTAACCAAGCTGAGCTACCTTGGCCTTGGCGTATTAGTTGTGAAATAGAAAATTTAAAAGGGTGAGTGAGATTAAAAAATTAATAAAGAAAGACGCAAAGTGAGTGACGAGCCATAGCCCACCTTTTGTTTTAGACAGCATTGGACTAAGCGGCTCAAAGGCCTTGCATCGCACATCTCGCTTTTGCAACGGGCGCGTTTCACCTGGTTTGACCCATCTCATTGCTTCATTCTCATCTGAATCAGCCAGTCTCGTTTCTGTTCCCGTCTGAACCTTAGGTTCT
>JACCLG010000008.1 GCA_013425335.1 Microcaldota archaeon | reverse complement strand
TTACTCCTGCTGACGGTGTTAAATTGAGAAGAGAAATTGGAGACAGGATTATAGAAGCCGAGAAATACACCTGTTAACCGGAGGGAGATAGTTAGAGCGGAATGCAGAGGGGATGAGAAAGGAGGGTAAGCAATTAATAAGAGATAAACAAGCGATAGAGGAAGCGTTGGGGAGAGGACTGGTTATGGGGGAAACGATAACCCGTAACAGCCGCAAATTCCCAGATAAAGAGGCTCTTGTATATGGAAAGACTCGCCTGACTTACAAACAGTTTAATGCTCGCATTAACCGTTTGGCTCACGCTTTAGTAGATATTGGCATCAAGAAGGGCTCAAAGGTAGCAATGCTGTCCTATAACTGTAATCAGTTTCTAGAAGCCTATTACGCCTTGGGTAAAATCGGCGGTGTAGCCGTGCCGCTCAACTTCCGTCTCCATCCTGAAGAGCTCGCTTACATGGTCAACCACTCTGATTCAGAGGCTTTCATCTTAGGGGAGGCCTTTGTGCAGATAGTCAAAGGCATTCAAAAGGACTTGCCTCAGGTAAAAAAGTATATCTCTATCAGTGACAAGCCCGTGAAGGGTATGCTTCATTATGAGAATTGGATCGCAAAGTATCCCGATGATGAACCGCTTGTCCTTGTTGATGAGCATGATCCGCTATTCATCATGTACACGGCTGGAACCACAGGCAGACCGAAAGGAGCGGTAATAACGCACCAGAATGAATTGGTAATGTGGATGCTTGGGGGCATGTTTGTATTCACCGAAAAAAACATTTTTGATAAATATAGTGTTTTGGACTTTAAATCCTTCGCTGCTCCTCCGATATTCCATCTGGCAGCCTTTGGTTTCTGCCAATTTAATTTTTTTGCTGGCACTACAGTCGTTCTGCCTGAAGAAGTATTTGATCCGGTCAGCATTATGAAGACTATACAGAATGAGAGAATAAATGCAATTGTATTGATTCCCGCTATGGCGAACTTCCTACTGCTGCTCCCCGATTTGCATAAGTACGATACAAGCTCTCTGCAAATCTGGCTATCGGGAGGTGCAATTTTGCCTACAGAGACCCGAAGGCAGATACGGAAGCACTTCCCTAGTGCAAAGATCTTGGATCTCTTCGGACAGACCGAGATGAGCCCAGTTGTTTCGGTGCTTCTATCGAGCGAGTCGAAGGGACGTGAAACCTCGGTGGGTAGAGTCCTGCCCTTTATTGAGATGAGTATAGTGGACGATAACGACAATGAAGTTCCTGTGGGAGAGGTTGGTGAGGCAGTATATCGTGGGCCCACTTTGATGAAGGAGTATTATCAGAATCCCAAAGCCACTGCTGAAGCCATGAGAGGTGGCTGGTTCCACAGCGGCGACCTGGTCAAACGCGATGTAGAGGGATATATATATATCGTTGACCGCAAGAAGGATATGATTATCAGCGGCGGGGAAAATATCTACCCTGCTGAGATTGAAGAAGTCCTCTACAAGCATCCCAAAATACTGGAGTGCGCGGTTATCGGTGTTTACGATGAGAAATGGGGCGAGTCGGTCAAAGCTGTCGTGGTATGCAAGCCAGGAAAAAAACTTACCGGGGAGGAGGTCATAGAATTCTGTAAACGCCACCTGGCCAGCTACAAGAAACCCCGGTCGGTGGATTTTGCAGATACGCTACCTCGCAACACAGTGGGCAAGGTGCTGAAAAGGGTTTTGAGGGAGCAGTACGGCAAGTCTGTCAGATACTAGAGTGAGTTGCTATAACTGCCCTTTTCTTCGAGGGATGGGCACCCGGTTCGAAAGTTGATTTTTGTGAGTTAGTAGGCTACAGTACGGCTGACGCAGCAAGTAAAAATAAAAAAAGGATGGATAACATGGTAGGAATCACA
>JACCLG010000032.1 GCA_013425335.1 Microcaldota archaeon | reverse complement strand
ACATTTTTGCATTGAACCCAATCTCTACCTTTGGGTTGACTAGGTAAAGCTCCCAAAAGCCGAAATTTGCCATAACGCGGGCGACATGCCCTATGTTTATCTCGTATTCCGGCTCTACCAGAACAATTCTAACTGACCTTGGAGTTTGTTTGGTTTTTCTTTCCTTCATTTTCTGCCTCTTCTTCCTTAATCTCCTCATCAACTTCCTCCATCTCCTCCTCCAGCCCTGGGAGAACCTTCTTATAGAAATGAATCAGGAGAGGTATGAGGAGCAGCAGGGAGAATACAATTCTGGAAGGTTTGAAGTAAGCGAGGGACAGGATTAGTGTCGGAATGGAACCATAGAGCATTAGCAGCATGAAATCAGAGCTGCTGCCGTAGTTCAGCACAAGATTCACTTCAAAGACTGAGGAGAAGAAGCCCATGAGAGCGACCACAAACCCAAGGCCCATTAGCATATCGCCAAGAAGCTCGGCCTTGTCCAGGGCATTATAGCGGCTCAGCACCCTGTACCAGTCATGGTTCTCAAGGCTGACTTCGGCAAGTTCCATGTAGGGATTAATCCCGCTTCCAGATGGGTTTGAGGCACTTTTGATATAGGCGCCCCAGTTAATAAGCGCGGAACCTGCCACAACAAGGAGAAGGCATGCCAGGGCGTATCTGCGGCTGCCGAATATGAAGAAAAACACGAAAACAAACGGCACGAAAACTTCAAAAAGCGAGCCTGTCATCCTTATTGGTGTATCCATGTAGCTAGACGGGATGCCGGAGAACTCTGTAAAGTATATCAGGATAAGATGGCCGAACTCGTGGATTGGCACCAGAAGCAGGCGGGAGGGATAGGAAAGAAAAGAGGCGTAGGAGTTGCCTGGGAAAATTGCATATCCTGCCAGAGGCAAGGCTACTAGCAGGAACAGAACAGCAGAAAGGAACTTGTATCCGCCTTCAACATCGGTTTGAGGTGGCATGCCAACCATCAAGGTATTGCCTGCGCTCAGGCAATTGCTTGTACATAAAAGATGTTACACAAGAGCTTATATTTGTTATACCATTGCATCTCTGAGTATCTTGTCTATGCCCTCGAAGTTCGCTCCCTTCCTGACTATCTTTGGCACGCGTGAGGTGAAGTCGATTATTGTTGACTCCATTCCGTGGTGGCATCTGCCTCCGTCAACAACGATTTTGGCCATGCGCCTCAGCTCCTCAGGTATTTCATCAACAGTTATCGGCGATTTGCCTCCGGAGAAATTCGCACTTGTGGAGGTGATGGGGAAGCTGAGCTTCCTGACAAGAGAAACCGCAAACTGGTGGCACGGGATGCGTATTGCTATGGTGTCCGTCCTGGTTATCTCGGGTGGGAAGTCGTATTTCTTATGGAATATGCCGGTGACAGGGCCCGGGAAAAGCTGCTGGAGGAGTTCAAATGGCAGTGCATCAACCTTGCAGTACCTTCTCATCATCTCAAAGTCGGAGACAACCACCGAGATGGGCTTGTTCTCCCTTCTCTTGGCCTCATTAATCTTTCTAACAGCATCTGCATCAGTTGCATTCGCGCCAATCCCGTAAATAGTATCTGTGGGGTATATTATCATCTCTCCTGCAATTAGGGCTTTTAGCGACTCGTCAAATGCTCTGCCGTAGCTGCCCCATGTCTCAAGGTTTAGCAAGCTCATTTGGAAACAACACCTCAACAGCCTTCTCAAGATTTCTTATATTTTGCAAGTTTCTCTGCGTTATGGGAAGTTCAGCCCTCTCATACTTTAAATTACTTAGGTATTGCTCTTTCAAAAACTCATCTTCTGGAACGCCGTCTCTCTCAAGTGATTTTATCCTATCTTCAGTTATTCTTACAGATTTTTCATCTTTCAGTATTCTTCTGCGGATTTGAAGTTCACAGAGGTCTGCGCCTATGCTCTTAACTTCTTTTTCAAGTTCTGCAAGCTTCTGCTCAGGTCTCTCCGCCCCCCATTTACTCACAAATGCGAATAACTCTCTCTGCTTTATGCTCTCCCTGCTCCAGATGGAAGATGCAATATCCGCCTCAACCTTAAATCCATACTCCTTGCATGCTTTAACCAAATCATTCGTGCCTATATCTTCAAGAACATGGTAAACAGCATTTTTCGGTGAAGTTCCCTCTTTCTCCAATTTGTTGATTAAGTTTACTGCCTTGAGCTGGTCCTGCCACCTATTAATATAAAAGCGAAGATTGTCTCCGTCAACTCTTAGAGGTATCCTTTTGTCTGATCTCGCTGTGATCTTAGCATTATTTATGGCTGAGAACACAACTGCAAGTTCTTTGAATTTCGGGTCAGTGAGCTTTTCCATAGTGGAATTGCTCCTCAGCACTCTCATCAGAACATTCTCAAAGAAGTAACTTTCGCCTTGCGACTTACATATGTTCCTGGCGTAATTTGATTGGAAGCAGAATTCGCAGTTCTTGTCTTGGATATGAACGGCAAAGTCCGAGTCGCTTGCAGTTGTGACGCCCTTGTAGCTGGATACTTTTACTGCACCGCCTTGGGACAGCTCCAGATATGCAAAGTATGGCTTCTCCTGATGCGATGTGATTATACGCTCCAATTGTTTCACCGCATCCTTTCTTTTAGTGAAGTTCAGCTCCTCAGTTCTCTCATCTGAAGAGCTTTTGCTAGTGGCTTCTGTCTGCATGCTTATTTTATGAAGATTTCCCTATAAAAGCTTGATTATAACGTTATTTAACGAACATAGGTTCGATAAGCTTAAATAGCTTATTTCCCACAATTCGTAGGTATGGAAAAGTTCGCGGTGAAGATGGCTGGAGAAATAGCCCTCTCGGATACTCCTGGGAAGACTATGAAGAAATGGAGGGAGATATTCGAGATAACGCAAGCTGAGCTTGGCAAACACCTCAAAATATCAGCGTCAACAATAAGCGATTATGAGGGGGACAGGAGGGATTCGCCGGGCATAAAGGTGATAAAGAGATTGGTTGATGCGCTCATTGATATTGACTCTACAAGAGGGGGGCAGGTATCGCAGAGATTCAGAGAGGACAGAGAGGGCGGCATTTTCTATGAGACTCATGAATTTGCAACAAGCATAACCGCAGACACCTTCACAAAGATAATAGACGGCAAGGTTGTTGTAAATGAAGATGTGCTGGCTGAGAAGAAGCTGTATGGTTTTACATTGCTTGACAGCATAAAGGTGATAGTTGAGATGCCATACAGCGAGTTTCCCAAGCTCTTCGGGGCAAGCCCTGAGAGGGCTTTCATTTTCACGAAGGTAAGCACCGGAAGGTCCCCCATGGTGGTTGTGAGGGTAAGCCAGATGAAGCCGAGCGTTGTGGTCCTCCACAGGCTTGACAGCGTGGACAAGGTTGCCCTCAAGATAGCGCAGAAGGAGAGGATTCCCATAATAACCACAAAGCTGGGAATAAATGACCTGCTTGAGAGGCTGAAGAAGCTTTGAGGGAGAAGATGATTGGAATAGTAGGCTATGGGGTTCACATACCCCGCTACAGAATTAAGGCTGAGGAGATAGCCAGGATATGGGGAGATGAAGGAGGGGCAGATGGCCTTGGAATAATCGAGAAAAGCGTTCCGGGCATGGATGAGGATGCCGCTACATTAGCTGTGGAGGCAAGCAGGAATGCCATAAGACGCTGCGGGGTTGACCCCAAGAGGATAAATGCAATTTTTGTAGGCTCTGAATCACATCCTTACGCTGTAAAGCCTACAGCTACTATAGTTGCGGAAGCAGTTGGCTCAACGCCGCACCTGACTGCCGTGGACATGCAGTTCGCCTGCAAGGCGGGCACAACGGCAATTCAGTGCTGCATGGGCATGTGCAGCTCAGGCATGATTGAGTATGGGTTGGGAGTTGGAACTGACACCTCCCAGGGCAGGCCTGGCGATGCTCTTGAATACAGTGCAGGGGCGGGAGCCGCTGCGTTCGTCATAGGCAGGGATAAAATAATAGCCGAGATAGAGGGCACATGCTCCTACACGACCGACACTCCTGATTTCTGGAGAAGGCCTGGGATGGATTTCCCCAGCCACGGGGGCAGATTCACAGGCGAGCCTGCATACTTCAAGCACACAATCAGCGCATCAAAGGAGCTGATGGAAAAGCTGGGGCTGAAGCCTGGCGATTTTGACTACGCTGTGTTCCACCAGCCAAACGGCAAGTTTCCACTGCAGGTTGCCAAGATGCTGAAGATAGACCCGAGCAAGATAAAGCAGGGGCTGCTGACCCCGCTGATAGGCAATACCTATTCGGCTGCATCGCTCATAGGGTTAGCATCGGTTCTTGATGTTGCCAAGCCTGGAAACAGGATACTTTTAACATCTTTCGGAAGCGGTGCGGGAAGCGATTCATTCAGCATTGTCGTGACTGACAGGATTCTCGAGCTGAGGGGGAAGAACAGGAGTGTCTTCCAGTACATAGGAGAGAAGGAATACCTTGATTACGGCCTTTATGTAAAGCAGAGGAGGAAGCTCAAAAGTTTGTAGGGAGATGGCATGAGAAGAGTTGCAATAGTTGGAGCGGCAATGACAAAATTCGGCGAGGATTGGGAGAGGGGCTTTAGGGACCTGATAGCCGAAGCGGGAGTGAAAGCCATAGACGATGCTAACATGTCGGGAAAGGAGATAGACGCCATATACGGTGGGACAATGGCTGCCGGCAGGCTTATAGGGCAGGAGCACATAACCGCCCTGATTGCGGATTACATGGGTTTGAACCCGATACCTGCAACAAGGGTGGAGGCTGCCTGCGCATCCGGGGGAGTTGCCCTGAGGACAGGCTATTTGGCTGTTGGAAGCGGCCTGCACGACATTGTTGTTGTCGGCGGAGTGGAGAAGATGACTGACGTTCCTGTTGGGGATGCAGCAGTTGCCCTCGGCGGGGCTGGGGACCAGGAATGGGAGCTCTTCATGGGCGCAACATTCCCTGCGTTGTATGCCTTCATAGCCAGGAGGCATATGCACGAGTTCGGAACAACAGAGGAGCAGATGGCAATGGTTGCCGTGAAGAACCACTCTAACGCTTCAAAAAATCCCTATGCGCACTTCCAGAATGTGATAAGTGTGAGAGATGTCATGAAGTCAAAAAAGGTTGCATCCCCGCTGAAGCTCTACGACTGCAGCCCCATAACCGACGGGGCGGCTGCGTTGATACTGGCTCCTCTTGAGAAAGCCAGGAAATATACTGACACTCCCATTGAAATAATTGCGAGCAGCCAGGCCAGCGACACGCTTGCGCTGCACCACAGGAAATCGCTCACAACTCTGAATGCAACAGTGGAGGCTGCAAGGAAAGCTTACAACATGGCAGGTGTGAAGCCAAATGATATAGACGTATGCGAAGTCCATGACTGCTTCACCATAGCTGAGATAATTGCATACGAGGATTTGGGGTTCGTCAAGAAAGGCAAAGGCGGCAGAGCCATTGAAGACGGCGAGACTGCCCTCGACGGGAGGATACCTGTGAACACCAGTGGAGGTCTTAAGGGATGCGGGCATCCTGTGGGTGCAACAGGGGTGAAGCAGGCTGTGGAGATAACCTGGCAGCTGAGAGGCGAGGCAAAGAGCAGGCAGGTGAAGGGAGCTGAGATTGGCTTGACGCACAATGTCGGCGGCAGCGGTGCTACATGCGTGGTCAGCATAATGAGGAGGGCGGATTAGATGTCACCGGCAAATCTGGGTCTTCCACTGACATGGAGAAGAATTCCTGAGAGGTATGGTTTGATTGGGAGCGAGTGCGAGAACTGCAAGACAAATTATTTCCCTGTGAGAAAGATGTGCCCCAAGTGCAGGAGGAAGGGCAAAATGAGGGAGGTGAAGTTCTCAGGCAAAGGCAAGGTGTACTCTTATACAGTTATATATTCGCCGCCCACTGGCTTTGAGCTGGATGCTCCTTACGCGATGGGGATTATTGAGCTGGCTGAGGGGCCGAAGCTCACAGCGCAGATAGTAGATTCCGATCCCAAGGATGTGAAAATAGGGACTCCTGTTGAGATGATTTTCAGAAAAATTCAGGAGGACGGCTATGAAGGGTTAATCCACTACGGTTTCAAGTTCAAGGTTGTAAGGTAGAATTATATCCTGACGCAGTATGTTCTTCTGTAAACTCTTCTTCCATCCTTCACTCCATAGAGCGTGTCAGAAATTGTGGGCTTGCGTTTGAGGATGGAAAGGGCTGCAGAAGCCTCCTTTTTTGAGCCAACATACATGTCAATTCCTTCATCAAGCTCCGTATACTTGCTCACAAAAGTCCTGTTCTTCAGCTCTCTCATTATTTTTTCAGCCCATCGCTGGGCATGCTTCCCTCTCACCTGTATTATTGCCTCGTAATAGCCGGAAGTTGCCCTGGAGCAGTCGTCGCATATTGATTTATTCATCTTCAGCGAGAACCTCTTCTTCACCTCAAAATAGTTTGAGCCTCTGCTGACCAGGAATGTCACCTCGTATTGATGTCCTCCAAGCGGGGAGACGTGGAAGCTGTCATAGCTGCCCTTGGCATTCTTCTTGACAATAGTCTCCAGGGCCGTTTCGCCGAGCTCCTCCCACTTTGAAATTCTCATTTTTCCGCACATCTTGCAGAGCGGAACCTCAACCCGGGTTGGAAATTCAAGGGTTATCATGCCCAGGTAGCAGTCCTCACAGAAATCACCAAAGAATTTCTTGCTTCCGCTGAGAGCACCGCATCTTGGACAAACACGCTCCATGACAGGATTGAGTGGGAGAAGGCTTATATTTTTTTGTGGATAAAGAAGAACTATGCTGAATGAAGAAGAGATAGCATCCATAAACTCCGAGATGAGGTTTATAACGCTGGAATTGATGAAGCTAGCGCAGAAGAAAAGGAAGAGCTTCAGGGAGGTTGCAGGGGAGTTCATCTCGAATACGTACACCTTGGACAAGATGGTAAAGGAGAGCGGAGTGAGGAGGACAATCAAAAGTCGTAGCATCGCTCACAGGAACGGCAGAGCGAGAAGTAGCAGGTGAATCATTGCAGGATTCCACGGAGAAGGCTGTTGGGCTAACGCGATTTCTCTCGGGGAGCCTTCCCTCATCGTTCAGGATATTCATATTGATAGTGCTTCTCTCATTCTTCGTAGGAATTATAGCCGGCCTTCTTAGCGGAAACAGTTTAATAGCGTCAATAGCGCATGGGGGAGGTGAGGGGGTATTCATAATCGGCGTGCCTGCGGTGTTATCCTCTGCTATATGCTTTCTTATGGGAAGGAGAATAAGGTTCAGAAAGATTCTGTTCGTCTCGTTTGCGTCCGCTATTGTCTACTCTCTGTTTTACATAGCTGCGAGGCTGATTCAGGCTGGCAATTTCGCCATGGTGAACAGCTTCAACGTCATGCTTGTTGGAAATGCCCTGGTTTTTGCCATATGGTTTTCAGTGATTTATATAATTTTCAACCTTAGGAAAAGCTCGCTGTTCTTCGGCATCGTGCAGCCAACGCTTAACATTGTGTTCTTTATGGCCTACAGCCCCCTTGCATCAGGGACTGCGCCGGAGCTTGCTCTTCTGAAGCTATACTTTGCGTCGTCAATCTTCCTGGTGGCAGTCTATGCGATGTTCTGGCTTGTGAACGCCCCCATAAAGAGAACCTTTGGCGTCTCTGGGATTGAAGCCGGAAGCCTTTTCCTCGCCCAATGGTTTGAAAAGTCGAAGAAGCTTGAGGACGTATTCGATGAGGTTGGAGTTGAGATTGACACCCTGCTCGGTGTCATGGCTTTCAAGGCGAAGGGCAGGCTTAAGTGCATCTTCCTCATCCCCTACGTTCATTTCGGACCTTTTGGAAATCTCGGAGGAAGTGAATTTCCTTACCTGCTTTCAAATGCGATAAACGAGGCAACGGATGCAGAGGTCATGGTCTTCCACGGCACTGCAACGCATGATTTCAACCCAGTCTCTTCTGGCGAAGTGGTGAAGTTCATAAAAAGGACGCAGGATGCGCTGAAGGAGATGCGCTTCAAGAAGGCGCTAGGGAGCATATCGCTCGGGAAGTACGAAACCTGCAGGGTGCACAGCCTGGTTGTCAACGGCAAGGGGTTCCTGGCTCTCACAAGGGCGCCCAGAACGACGGAAGATATAGATTTTTCGCTGGGCCTGGCTTTCAGGAACAAAGCAATAGCAGGCGGGCTTGATGAGGCGATGATTGCGGATGCGCACAATGCAGAAACCGGCGAAATCAGCAGAATTGAAGCCGGCGACCCCCTGAGTTTTGAGTACATGGACGCTGTTGGGAAAGCGGTTGAAAACAGGGGGAAGGACAGGCCTATAAAGCTTGGGGTAGCAGCAGATACAATGATAGACATGGGAAAGGAAGCAGGCGTAGGCAAGGACGGGATGAAGGCTGCCCTCTTTGAGTTTGACGGGGAGAGGTTTGCATTCATACTTTTCGATGGGAACAGCATACTGCCGAACATCAGGAGGGAGATAAAAAGTGCAGTTAAGGATATGGGCATAGGCTGCGAGGTCATGACCACGGACTCGCACAGCGCAAATGTTGTAAGCGGTGTTATAAACCCGGTTGGAAAAGTCAAAGGCGATGAGATTGTCAAAAGGGCATGCCTGTGCGTCTCAAAGGCGGCAAAGAACCTTGAGAATGTAGAGGCGGATATGAGGGTTGAGAAGGTTGAAGGGGTTCGGGTGTTCGGGGTGAGTCAGTCCCAGCAGCTCATAGGAACTGTCAACGCAATAGTTGCCGTTATGAGGATAGTTGCGCCCCTCCTGTTTCTTGGTGCTGCACTGTTCGCTCTTTGGGCGATAGCTAAGATTTAGGCTGAGCTGGACAACTTATCGGGATATGGGTGAAATGAATAAATACCCTAGTCAGCATATTGAGAAACATGAAGATTGCGTATTACACTGAGACATACCTGCCAAACAAGGATGGAGTGGTTACTTCTATACTCATATTCAAGAAAGCGCTTGAGGATATGGGGCACGAGGTGTACATATTCGCTGCAGGTGACAGGAAAGCAAAAAGAGAGAATAGGGATAAGAGGGTGTTTTATTACACGTCAACCCCCTTCAGGCCATACCCAATGTACAGAATAGCACTTTTTCCATTCACCTCCCAGAACAAAGTCAGGAAGCTTGGGATAGATTTGATTCACTCCCACGGAATGGCAACCATGGGGCTCGCTGCAGTTGAGGCAGCCAAGGCAAACAAGCTCCCTCTGGTGAGCACGTTTCACACCCTGGTCCCTCAGGCAAGCCACTATATATCAAACTCCAAGGTTGTCAAAGGAATGATTGAGAGATTCACCTGGAGGTATCTGGAGTGGTACTACAAACAATGCAATGCAGTTGTAGCACCCAGCGTAGTCATAAAGGAGATGCTTGAGGAGAGGGGGCTTACAGGCATATACGTGATTCCAACTGGCATTGACGTGAAGAAATTCAACCCTGACAATGACGGAAGCTCCATAAGAAAGGAGTGGGGCATGGAGAAGAACAAGGTTGTTCTCAACGTTGGAAGGCTTGTGCTTGAGAAGAACCTGGATGTGCTCATAAAATCTTCACTGATAGTTCTGGAAGAATTTTCAGATGCCAGGTTTGTCATAGTCGGCGAGGGACCGGCATTCAGCTACTACAAAAAACTTGTGGACAAAACCGGCGTTGAGAAGTGGTTCCACTTCGTGAATGAGATTGTCCCTCCCGACAGGATACCTCTGGTCTATGCTGCTGCAGATGTTTTTGTCATCCCATCCAAATTCGAAACTCAGGGCATAGTCGTTCAGGAGGCAATGGCAAGCGGCAAGCCAGTTGTCGGGGCAGATTATCTTGCTCTAAAAGAGATAATAAGGGAGGATTACAACGGCTACAAGTTCAACCCAGATGACCCTGAGGAATGCGCTGAGAAGATTATAAAGGCATTGAAAAAGGGCAAGGAGATGAGGGAGAATGCAAGGAAGAGCGCAGAGGAGTTCTCCATTGAGAATTGCGCAACGAGTATGGTTAAACTCTATGAGAAGATGGTTTTATGATATCGGTGATAATTCCAACGCTGAATGAGGGGAAAGTCATCTCAAGGTGCATGAAGTCGCTCAGCAAGCAGACGTTCAAGGATTTTGAAATATTGGTTGTCGACTCGGGAAGCACAGATGGAACTTTGGGGATAGTTAAAAAGTATAAGGGCAGAGTCATCTATGAGCCGAGGAGAGGGGTTCCGCTTGCAAGGAACAGGGGGGTGAGGGAGTCCAAAGGCGATATTGTGGTCCACACCGACGGGGATTCTTCCTATTCACCGGATTGGCTGGTGAAGATAGCCAAGCATTTTGAGGATAGGGATGTTGTTGCTGTTGGCGGTCCCATAGCGCCTGCTGAGAACAAGCTCAAGCACAGGCTCATATTCAAGGTTACAACAGATTACTTTGCGAGGTTTGCCAAGCTATTTGGCTTTGTAGTATTCCAGGGGTCGAACTCCTCATTCAGGAGGAAGGCATACCTGAAATCTGGCGGGTATAATGAGAAAATCAGGACGCTGGATGACAATGAATTCCCAAACAGGATAAAGAAATTGGGCAAGGTGGTTTTCGACCCATCTCTGGTTGTTGTCACATCAACGAGAAGATTTGAGAAGGCAGGATATGCGGGAGAAACCCTGCGCTACTGGAAGGCATATTTTGATTTATACCTGCTGAAAAAAGGCACATCGGATGAGCACAAATTTTACAAATAGTCAGGAGAGAATTCTCTTGTATATGCGCTCATACCTTTTTGCGGCAATATCCCAGGTGAAGTTCTCAACCGCCCTTTTCCTTGAGTTTTTCTCCATTCTCCTCCTGAGCTTTTCATCCTCAAGCAGGAGCTTCATCTTGTCGCAGAGCTCTTCCGCATTGCGCGGCGGAACCAGCATCCCGCACTTGGGGCTCACTATCTCAGGATTACCACCTGCCCTTGTGGTAACTATTGCCTTGCCCGATGCCAATGCCTCGTAGAGCACAACCGCAGAAGGCTCCCAGAGGGTTGGAAGGACAAAAAGGCTTGCAGCATTGTAGTAAAGGGGGAGCTCCTCCTCTGGTATGCCGGTGACAAAGTTGACAGAGTCCTGCACCCCGAGCCTGAAGCACTGGCTTGCCAGCTCATCCTTCAGCGGCCCTTTCCCTATTATTATCAGCTTTGCATCCTTGAAGTATTCCTTGAGCATGTAGAACGCCTCTATGAGGTAGTACATGCCTTTCTGTGGCACCAGTCGCCCATTTGTGAGCAGGAGAGGCCCTTCGCCAATTCCGAATTTTTTTCTCACAGAGTCGTCTTTTCTCGGTCTGAAGTGTTTCTCATCAACCCCGTTGTATACCACTTCCGTGTTGTGCTTCAGGTAGCTCGGGACAGTCACTTCCTGAGTATACCTGCTCACCGCGGCTATCCTGTCGCAGTTCTCCATTATTCTGTAGCCCCATACCATGTCATAGAGGGCAGCTGATTTGTCTGTCATGAATGATATGCCTTCCGGCTTTGCGTTATGGAGCGTGAGCATCAGCTTCTTGCGCATGATATATTTTATGGGAATCAGCGTTTCTAGGTAGTAGAAATACCTGCAGTGGATATGAAAGATGTCAGCCTCAGACCTCTTCAGGATGTCCCTCGTAATAAAAGGCGAAATGGTGTAAGGAGGGGGCATGAATGACGGCAGATTCTTCAGGTATATTGACGGAGTCCTGTATACCTTCATCCCCTCAATCTCCTCGTAGGGGGAGGTGCCCGGTATTCTGGAAGTGAGTATGCTTATCCCGTACTTCCTTGCGAGCCGCTTGCCAAACTCATAAACCACCTTCTCAGTACCGCCAAAGTACGGGTAGAAGAGCGGGTCGAGCATGCATATTTCCATCCAATCACCTATACAACAAACGACTCGCCGTTTGCCGGGGCAACGGCATCATAACCTTTTTCGCGGAGCTCCTCAGCAAATTCCCGGCAGGTATCACCGTGCACGCAGAATATTTTCTCCGGAGATGCTTTATCAACAAACCTGAATAAATCCGACCTTGAGGCATGGGCGCTAAGGTCGAAGTACTCCACAGGAACCTTTATATCGTGGACTATCCCGTTAACCCTCATCTTGTGCTGTTCGAGCAGCATGCTGCCATTCGTGCCGGGCACCTGGAAGCCTGTGAGTATTATCTCAGACTCATTGTTTAAACCAAGCGCATACTTAAGGGCAGGACCCCCCTCGAGCATACCTGCTGTCGAGATAATAACGCTTGGCTTTGATAGAGCTTTCTTCCTCTGGCCTGGGCTGATCACCCACTCCGCAGTCTTAAGGCAGTTTGCCAGGTATTTTGCATCCCTTATGTAGCTTGGGTAGTCAAGCATTATCTCAGAGGCAGTCTGTGCCATACCATCAAAGAATATCTTCATATCCCCATCAAAATACCGCAACATTTGAATAATTTCTTGGCTCCTCCCAACCGCAAAACATGGCAGAAGGGCATTTCCTCCCCTCTCCAACACGGAGGTAACCTCGGAGTAAAGCTCTTCCTCAAGCTTCTTCCTGTCAGGATGCTCCTTCTGCGAATATGTGCTTTCTATGAGAAGAATGTTGCATCCGTCTATGCATTCAGCTCCTTTGTGCATCCATGTATCCCCCAGCTTGAAGTCGCCAGTGTAAACCACTTTCTTGTCTCCAATCTGCATTGTGCTTATTGCGGCTCCTGAGATGTGCCCCGCATCTGTGAAAGTCAGAGAGATGTTGTCTGAAAGAGAGAAGCTCTTCCCATAGGGAAGAGGTATGAAGTTGCTCAGCATCTTCCTGAAGCTGTTGCCTGAGAAATTTACCTTCTGCTTCTTCAACTTCTGGACTTTCATGGAATCCTTCACCAGCAGGGTGCTGAGCGCCTGGGTTGGGTAGGTTGCTATGCAGGGAGGGGAGCAGTACTCGTATATCGCGGGTATGAAGCCTGAGTGGTCCAGGTGCGCATGCGACAGTATGGAGTAGTCAATAAAGCCCTGAAAAGGCAGCGGGTATTCTGTTCTCTGGTGCAGTTTTATCCCATAGTCGAGAAGGAGCCTTTTTTCGTCCTCAATGAGGTAAGCAGATCTGCCGACCTCTCCGGCGCCTCCAAGAAAACTAAACTTCATCACTTTACCTCTTTTTGGTTATATAATATGTCAGTTTCTTCTTCTGTATTTGGATATACGCACAATACTTAATAATTAATATTAGCGGTGTGAGCGGAAAATCACACACGCTTCACTGGAAAGTTACCCCTCCAGAGTATTTAAATACCGATTTTTGCATGATATATTCATGATGAGAACTATTCAGACGATTCTTGAGGAAACACCCCAACAGAGAGCCATTCTTGATGATGCTCGGGTTAGAATGTCTGAAGCACAGAACTTTGTAGTCTCTTCCTGTTATGAACATGAGGAAAGCAACAGCTTCAGGATGCACCATTT
>JACCLG010000035.1 GCA_013425335.1 Microcaldota archaeon | reverse complement strand
GGAGGAATGGTTGAAGAACATGGGCTCGTAGCTCAGTAGCAGAGCGCTTCTTTGGCGAAATAACTATTTTTGTTCCAATATAGAAGAGGCCGCGGGTGCGACTCCCGCCGAGTCCATTTTTAGGTTTGCTTTTGGCTTCCGGTTGCATGATGCTCAGAGTCCAAACATAAGATATAATAATTACGCTTTACACTAATACATCAGGTGATGGAATGGTGGGATTGGGTGGAAAGGGCTACAAAAGCGAGTGGTGGAGCAAGAAGCTCAGGAAGAAATTCCTCCTCTGGGCAAGCTACTTCATAGTGGGTTTATATATACTCCTTCTTGCAGCATTCCTCATCCTCTCATTCGCCATACCGCAGACTGCAGACCCCGAGCATATCGCATTTCTAAGGGATTTCGTCCTATACTTCAGCTCTCCGGTAATGCTCTTTGCCATACTCCTTTTGCTATGGAGCAGGGAAGCATGACAAGCAAACTGCATACTCATTTCTGAGTAAGCTTTAAAAGACGCATGTACTATAAATTTCATACTAGGTGATTCTCTTATGGCGGATGAAGCGCAGGAAAAACTTAAGATTATGGATTTAATGCTCGATGTATTCGGCAAGAGATGGGCAACGCGGGTTTTCCTGAGGCTGTTATACTCTGGAAGAAGAATGGGCTTCAATGAACTCCTGCGGGCAACCCCGGGCATAAACCCGAAAATGCTGGCTGAGAGGCTGAAGAGCTTCGAGTCGCACGGTTTGGTGAAGAGGGAGGTTGAGACAAGCCCCATAAGAACATACTACTCGCTCACAGATGCTGGACTTGATTTGAAGGATTCAATTGACTCCATGCTTGCGTGGAATAAGAAGTGGACTTCCTCAATTTACAAAAACCGCCAGCAACCAAAACAGTTTTAATTCCCCCGGTGTAATATTTCTAACTGGTTCTGATGTTTTGATGGAGGGAGTGTATAGCATGCCTTTGAGAAGAGCTGTAATAAGCGTTTTTGACAAGAGCGGCCTTGTGGAATTTGCAGCCGAGCTTTCCAAGCTCGGAGTTGAAATAGTATCAACAGGCGGGACTGCAAAAACTTTGAGGGAGAATGGCATCGCAGTAAGGGAAGTCTCCGAAGTCACGGGGTCGCCTGAGATGCTTGACGGGCGCGTAAAGACACTGCACCCCAGAATACACGGAGGCATACTCGCGTTGAGGAAAAGCAAAGAACATATGCAGCAGCTGAGGGAGCAGGGCATTGAGGGAATAGACCTGGTTGTGGTCAACCTTTACCCATTTGAACAGACCATCTCCAGCAAGAACGTCAGACATGAAGATGCAATTGAGAATATAGACATAGGCGGGCCGACTATGATACGGGCAGCCGCCAAGAACTACGAAAGCGTTGCAGTCGTGGTCGACCCCTCTGATTATCAGGATGTCCTCGGCGAGCTCAGGAGGGATGGATCCATCTCCCTCCACACAAGGGAGAGGCTTGCCACTAAAGCATTCCAGCATACTGCAAGGTATGACGCCCTCATCTCAAACTACTTTGAGAAGAAGTTCTCAGTTGAGTTGTTTCCAAAGTTCTTGACGCTGAGCTTCAGGAAGCAGATGGAGCTCCGCTACGGCGAGAACCCGCACCAGAAAGCGTCATTCTACACCGACATGGAAAGCGATGAGACATCAATTTCAAAAGCGAGGAAGCTGCAGGGCAGGGAGCTCTCCTACAACAACATGCTTGATGCAGACTCAGCGCTTGAGCTCCTCAAGGAATTCGACGGGCCAGCAGTGGTGATAGTGAAGCACAACAATCCCTGCGGAGCTGCAACCAACAAAAGCCTGAAGAATGCATACACCAAGGCAAAGGCAACTGACCCTGAGGCCGCATTCGGAGGAGTTGTGGCTCTCAACGGAATTGTTGATGCAGAGACGGCAGGCGAGATAACCACCCTGCTTACAGATGTTGTAGTAGCACCGGGCTACTCAAAGGAAGCATTGGAAATATTCGGGAGAAAGAAGAATATGAGGGTGCTGGAGCTTGGCGGATTCTCCACAAAGAAGAAGGAGAGGTGTGAGATAAGAAGCGTGAATGGCGGTCTTCTGGTTGAGGAGAGGAACACCAAGCTGCTCCTGGGGGAGCCAAAGGTTGTGACAAAGAAAAAGCCAAGTGAGGCAGAGATGAGAGCGCTGCTGTTTGCATGGAAGGTATGCAAGCACGTCAAATCCAATGCCATAGTATACGCATTTGAGGACAGGACGGTCGGCATAGGCGCAGGGCAGATGAAAAGATCCGACGCATCAAAACTTGGCGCAATGAAAGCGGTTGAATCACTCAAAGGGGCTGTCCTTGCTTCTGATGCGTTCTTCCCGTTCAGAGATGCAGTAGACGTTGCTGCGGATGCAGGAGTTACCGCAGTAATTCAGCCCGGGGGCTCAAAGAACGACCAGGAAATAATAGACGCGTGCAATGAGCGTAACATCTCTATGGTTTTCACTGGCATACGTCATTTCAGGCACTAATTGCGGTTCCTGTCGCTCCATACTGCAGCCAGAAGCAGCGCAATCAGCACGCAGAACGGTATGCACCCCTTTAGAAGCGTAGAAGTGATGTTTGTAAGGTTTTCAGCGGGCGTATTATTCTGGGTCTGGTTCAGAGTCTGATTCTGCTTCGGAGGAGTCCATGTTGTGTTATTCTGAGGAGGCGGCAGCTGAGTCTGATTTGATTTGTTCTCCACAGGAGGTGCCTGGCACGAGCTTGGCTGGGTATACCCCTCAGCAGCATGTATTTTGTTTATTGCGTCATTCGCAGTATTGAGGGCATCCCGCGTATCGCATATGGAAAGCTTACTGCTTGCATCCAGAATTTCAGAAGAGGCATTCTGCAGTAAATCATGCCCTGATTGATTATAGCAGCTACCGCCATACTGCGCGCTGACTCGGTTGTACTCACTCCTTGCAGTATTCAGCTTATCCAGCACATTCTGCTCGTACATACTTATTGTGTGGTTCACTGTCACGCTCAGCACTGTGTCGTATTCCACCGCTCCAGCGCAGTATCTCCCGTTGCCGCAAATGTCACCAACCCACCCGACTACCTTGAATGAAATTTCATCGGTTCCATTCTTGCCTCCAGATATTGTATATACCCTGAAGTTGCATAACTGCCGTAAACCCGCACCAACATTGCACACCTTGCCGCCGTCCTCAAACCCGCCAGATGACGCGTTGTAGTAAAGGTAGCTGACTCCAAGCGTTTTATCGCTGGATGGATTTATCACTATCGCGCCTACATCATAATAATTTGGGTCGCCTTGTATTCTGCAGTTTGGGCCCGCGAATCTGCTATCGCCGGTTATAGTTGCAGTCAGGTCGGCTGCGCACACTACGCCACTCACCAGCAGGACGGCCAGGATACAAAATTTCATAATACCACCTATCTATTTTCTCCTCTTTAATATATCTTTCCTTGTATTGAATTCAATCTGCAGCAAGTATTGCATTAGGTTCAGGGTTGACAGCCCTATTATGAAAACTGTGAGCATGACTCCGAATTTTACTGTCCACAGGAAATTTCTTGTGATGAGCGTGAGAACCATCAGAACGAGGGTGAAGAATGAAAGAATGATGTTGAACAGCTCAATTATGAAAAGCCATGTCCGAAGAGTCTCCTCGTCCTTTGGGATGACCCAGCTCAGTATGAAATCCTTGAAACCTCCCATTGCAACCCGCATAACTGTCTCACCGCCTCTTTTTATTCCTTATGGGGTCTCAGGGCCAGCCTTTGAGCATCGCCTTTTTCAGGGCATCCAAAACTCTGCAACTTCTTTTATTGCATCTTTATCCCCAATTGCATCAATCAAGTCTGCAGCCGATTCTCTTGCATCAATAACCTTGCTCTTAGCTGCAGCAACCAGCGAATCGAGGGCTTTCTTTTTGTTTTCCGGTGAAGTTAACAATTCCAGGATTTTCTTTCTTTCTTTCTCTGGAATTTCATAATACATAACATCGCCTGCTTCCAATTCCTTAATGAACTCGTCTGCTTTATTGGCCATAATCCCACCGCATGAATTGCTCATTTGTAATATTTAAAACCAGCCCAAGAGGAACCTTGCGATTCCCTCTAGTCCTTATCAATCTTTCCGGCTTTCAACCGCTTTGAAGTAGTTGCGCACAACCTTTTCAACCTCACTCAGGACTTTTTTGGCAGCATTTACTGCTTGAGTCTCCTGCAATTTGAGTGCCGCATCGCTCAAATCCCTCTTCGGCATTGTGAAACTTCCGTCCTCCTTCTGGGTTAAATGCACATTGTATTCAACAGCAGTGCTACCCCATGCGAAGCCCTTGATGAAGTGGAAGGACATCTGCGGCTCATTGTATTTGTCAAGTAGCTGCACATGCACTGTCCGTTTAGACGAATTTATGACCGGAGCTAGTGGTTCGAGTTCTTTTACCATTGTAATTTTTGTCACGTGGTCGTGTACGATTTCTTTCCCCTTTACGCTCTTTGCCTGCTCCCGTATTTGATCTGACACGCGCGATAGAAATAGTTCAGACTTCCCTTTGCCAGACTCCTTCCTAATTGCTTCTAAGGCGCTGTCTGCAATCCATCCTATCTTGCTTATGGCAGTTTTACCAAACTCAGCTGCATCCTCCTCTCTCCGTTTAACTTCATCACCCCTGTCAAGGACTGGGGAAGTAGTTCCAGATGCCTTCCAGGAACCCGGCCTGTGCTCATCCGCGTGTAAACCTATAATATATCTGACAGTGACCAAGGCAGTTGCGGTTTTTTCTGTGAAGTCCAGCCCAATGCCTGGCAAGAGCTTCTTCTCTCTCTCCCAAAAATGCATTTTCGGGTATTTGTCAAGCGCAGGAGGATACACCATCACATCGACATTCTTTCCATTCGGCTGTATTATAACTTCAACCCTGCCGTTGATGCCCTCTATCTTTTTTACATCTTCCGCCAATTGCGCTTCTAAAGTTTTTTCCACGCTCCTGAGTGCCATGATTGTCGCCAATCAAATTGCTCATTTGTCATATTTAAAACCAGCGCCAGAACCAAACCGGGTTTTCTTTGCCTGAAACTTGACAGAAAGCTTTTTAAGGATGAACCGCCTATATTTTCCACCTGTTTTAAGGTATAGTATCGATGACCAAACAAGAGGTGTTTGAGATGAAGAGTTACGTGAAATTTGAGACTCCGAAAGAAGTTGCCGAAAAAGCCTACGAGGCAGTCCAGATAGCAAAAGACACTGGCAGAGTGAGAAGGGGAACCAACGAGGCAACCAAGATAATAGAGAAGGGAGATGCAGCGCTGATTGTCATAGCAGAGGATGTGGACCCTGAGGAAGTGGTGGTTCACCTCCCGATGCTTTGCGATGAGAAAAACATTCCCTACGTCTACGTGCCTTCCAAGAAGGATTTGGGCAAATCCGCAGGCCTTGAAGTCGGCTGCGCTGCTGTTGGAATAGAGAAGGCCGGCAATGCATCTGAGATAATCAACGACATAGTTGCAAAGCTCAAGAAGCAGAAGCCGGAGGCAAAGCCCGAGGAGGCAAAGAAGGAGGAAGCAGAGCCGGAGAAGCCTAAGAGGGCAAGAAAGCCGAGGAAGAAGGAGGAAGAGGGAGAGAAGCCTGAGAAAGCTGAAAAGCCCGAGAAGGCTGAGAAAACCGAGTGAGCAAAATGATCGTAGAGCCAGCAACTGCAGAAGTGGTGGAACTCCTTGGCAAGACCGGAATCTATGGGGAGGTCTACCAAGCGATGTGCAAGATACTTGAGGGGAGAGACAAGGGCAGGGTCATCCGAAGGAATGTCAAAGGCCCCGTAAGGAGAGGGGACATCATCATACTGCTGGAAACTGAAAGAGAGGCAAAGCCGATAAAGGCGAAGTAGGTAATTGCATGAAATGCTCATTTTGTGGCGAGGAGATTAACAGGGGAACAGGAGTGCTGTATGTGAAAAAGGACGGCAGCACGCTAAGCTTCTGCTCATCAAAATGCAGGATGAACATGCTGAAGCTGAAGAGGAACCCCCGCAAGCTCAAATGGACTACCAGGTACCAGGCCTAGGTGTATTCATGGAAAAAACCTTTGTAATGCTGAAGCCCGATGCAATCAAGAAAGGGCTTGCAGGAGAGGTAATCTCACGCCTTGAGAAGGCGCATCTCAAAATAGTTGGGATGAAGATGGTGCAGCTCACCGATGAGATTTGCAGGGAGCATTACGCCCATCATGTAAACAAGCCGTTCTTCCAAGGTCTTGTAAAGTTCATGTGCTCCTCACCCATCATCTGCATGGTTATTGAGGGCGAGAACGCAGTTGAAAAAGTCAGGGAGCTTGCCGGCCCCACGGATTCAAAGAAAGCATCAAAAGGGACAATACGCGGGGATTTCGGGACAGATGTGCAGGCCAATATAATTCACGCTTCGGATTCAAGGGAGACTGCAGAGGTTGAGATAGGCAGGTTCTTCAAGAAGGATGAGATTTTTCATTACTAATACCGGGAATCTCTATGGGAGTTCTAAGCGACAAGGAGATAATTCAATTGATGGGTGCAACCCCCTCCTTGCTGGAGCACCTTGTTGATAAAAATATTCAGCTGCAGCCTGCAGGAGTGGATTTGACGCTTAGAGATATTTTTGAGTTCAGCAGCGAAGGGGTTATAGACTTCAGCAACAAGCAGAGAATAATATCAGACTGCAGAAAAATTGACTTCAAAGGAGGATTCGCGCATCTAGAAAAAGGCGCATACAAGGTGGTTTACAACGAAACAGTCCGAATACCCAAGGACTGCATCGCATTGGCATTCCCACGCTCCTCTCTTTTAAGGTGCGGAGCATTCCTTCAATGTGCTGTGTGGGACCCTGGCTACGAGGGAAGGAGCGAGTCTCTTCTCATTGTGTCAAACCCGCATGGGATAAAGCTTGCAAAGGATGCAAGACTGGTGCAGCTCGTGTTCTTCAAACTGTCAAAAAAATCAAAAAGCCTGTACAATGGAAAATACATGGCAGAGAATACGCATTAATCAGGAGTATCTGGTGGCAAGCGTCCCGTTCAAGAATCCAATAGCCCCTGTCTTTACCTCAATATACGCCAAGTAGATGTTCCCGTAATACACATCCCCAAGCGATGCATTGGGCAGGCTCTTCCCATCCTCTTTCGTGCATAGGACATTATTCCCGCTGTTTCCACCTGATACGTAGGCTCTTTCCCCCGAAGTCACCAGCACGGTGTTGTTGAGGAGCGGCATCACCACCGAGGCCTCGCTTTTGTTTGTGCAGACAAGGGAGGTGATGTTTATCAGCTTTCCGGTATTCTGAGTTATTGAAATGTCAAGCTTGCTGCTCCCCCTCCTGAGAAGCACGCTGTAGCATGATAAATTCCCCTGGAGCTCGCATTTCTCATGGAAGGCTTGTCCCGAAGGTATGACAGACTCCTGCGGTGCAGTAAAATACAGGTAGAGTATGATAACTATCATAATGAGAGAGGCAAGCCCTATCTCCCTATTGCTCGTTTGTGCTTTTCTCATGTGCTCAACCCTAGGGCCCAAAATGAACTCCCTTGGAATCGCATTTCCCGGAAACGCATGCCCTGACCACAGTCAATCTTGAGGTGATTAAGACAGCTGTGGCAGTCCCATTAACCGTTGGCGCAAAATCATCTATCACTCCAGCTCCCAGTGTCTGAAAGCTCACCAGCGTTCCATCAGGCGTGGGGTTTCCGAACATATCGCTCACTTTGGCAGTTATATT
Source organism: Microcaldota archaeon (assembly GCA_013425335.1). Lineage (GTDB taxonomy): Archaea > Micrarchaeota > Micrarchaeia > Burarchaeales > Fermentimicrarchaeaceae > Fermentimicrarchaeum. Next base: position 36,023 of record JACCLG010000035.1, on the reverse strand, counting down.
GGAGAACTGTACATTTCCAGTTTTATAACTTCCGGATACGTTCACACTTATGCTGCCCGGCTTTGGGGAGTTGGGCACGGCGAGACTTGTGACAATCAACCCATTTATATTCTGCATGTAGATCTGTCCTGTGGAAAAGCTTTGGTTGCTTGAATGTAGGATATACCCATATGCCATTCCGTTTGGTAGCTTGGCAAATATTTCAGGTTGGGCTTTCACATTGGCAGTTATGATAGGAAATGAGTGCGAATAGTTTAGAGTTCCCATGCTGAATTGGATGTCAACGCTGTTTGAGATGTTATTCAACACAATAGTGTAGGGTGTGACTCCATCCAGCAGGAGAGGGTAGGTGACTCTTCTTGAGTAGCCGCTGCCTGATCTAGCAGCAAGATTTATCTCATAGGCGAACTGCTCACCAATGCTGTCAGCCAAGGCCACTTTTGCCTGCTCCATATCCACCGAACGCTGCTGGCCGAAGCTTGCCACGAAAATTGTGAAGATTAGCATGACGAACATGTATATAACGAGTAACTCGTTAGCGCTCTGCCCTTTTGAGCTGCTCATGCTACCACCTAGCTCCTCTCAATGTACACGCAATTCTGCATCGGATCCACCTGGGTGCAGTTGTCCTCAGCATATATCTTTATAAAATATGTTCCAGGCTTGGCTATGGTTGAGAGGTCTCCTGCAATCTTTGTCAAGGTCAATGCAACTACCTGCGTTGGACCGGCGCTCGTCTTAACCTTGATTATCAGCTCATGCCCTATGCCGCCGGTGGAATTCCCAACGGTTATGCTGTCTATGTTCGTGGGCATGAACACCTGCACGCTCATTCTCGCCGGATAACCCTCCGAGCCGACAACATCGGCGTAGTTGGCTACCTTGGTTGCGGTCTGCTGAGCCTGCTGGACAGCAAGCTGGTCTGACACGTTGGCGCTCTGCATGTATGCTATGAGAAGCAGGGGAAACATTATAGTCACTACAAATGCAACAGTTATCATTATTTCAGTGCTTGCCTGTGCCTTCCTCCTCATATGCTGAGTAATATGCGCGGACTGAATATTAATCTTTGGGTGGAATGGGCTTTGCTCCTTTAGTCGCTCCTGCTCCCAAAGTCTGAAAGTTGCTCAAAAAGTCCCCCGCCTTCTCAAGAAGTCGGGGTTTAAGGCGAGTTCTTTAGCAAAGCCGGTGGAATGAGCTTCAAGGCAATCTTCACAACTTCTCCAGGATTATTCCCGAATATTATGAGGGATGGTTCCTTTCCCACCTCCCCCCTCTGGTAGACCACGTCTGGGATGCCCTTCGCCATTTTCACAGCGCTCTCCACGCCCCATGGAATCGTTGCGCCCTCTCTTCTTTTAACGCTCTCGGGCTCCTCGCCTCTTTCGTAATATGAGATTTTCAGCCCCAGCTTCCTGCAGCTCTTCAGGTTCGCTTCAGTGAGCCTGACGTTCACAGCCGCTCTCTTGGAGCTGTCAAACTCCATCATCTTGAGCACCGCCCTTGCGAGGTGTGAGGAGGCTCCAAATCTCACCCCTCCCAGAGATTCTGGCCTGCCCATGGCATTTCTCACCCTCCCCACCACGCCTGCAACATCCTCAGTGCTCCTTGCATACGGGATGGCGTAAACTATGTTCGTCCCAACTTCCGGAATTATGGAAGAGAACCGCATGCAACTCTCAACTTCCCCCAATGCCGCTTCCACATCGCTGATAACCACGCATCTCTCTGCATCTTTCATGAGCATCGCCATGGGCTCAACCGCTTTCAAACCCTTTCCAATCCTGACGCTGTTCCCTATGGCGTCGTCTATAAACTTCTCGCTTGCCTCAAAAGCCTCCTCAACTTCAAGCCCCTTTGCAAGGGACGCTGCCAGCGCAGATGAGAAGCAGCAACCGCCCCCGTGGGTTCCGGTTCCAACCATTTTCTTCCTGAAAATCCTGAAGTTTTTGTGCAGTGTTACATCACTTATCATCCCGCCGTCTCTCACTCCTTTTATCACGACAGCTTCAGCTCCCTTGGTTCTAAGGGCTTTGGCCGCTTTTTTTGCATCACTGGTGCTTCTCACCTTAACCCCAGTCAGTCTCTCTGCCTCAAACGAATTTGGAGTCACCACTGTGCAGAACTCCAGCAGCTCCCTCATTGCTTGGATGCTCCCCTTCTCAATGAGCCAGCTTGAGTCTGACTGGGCAGTCATTACAGGGTCCAGCACGATGTTCCTGGCGTGCCACTTCTTCACTCCGTCCAAAACCGCCTCGGTTATCTCCCTGTTGCCCAGCATTCCTATCTTTACAGCCCTCACATTCATATCTGAAAAAACAGAATCCATCTGTTGCGAGACTATCTCCCTCGGAAGGTATAGGATTTTCTGAACTCCCCTGGTATTCTGGGATGCTATTGCAGTTATAACAACGGCCGAATGCACTCCCAGGGCTGCAAACGTCTTCAAATCCGCCTCCACACCGGCAGCCCCTGTGGTGGAGGAGCCGCCTATAGCCAATGCAACGATAGAATTATGGCTCACTCAATCCACCTTTCAGTCTTTCTGGGTGTCGTTTTTCTTCTCTCGATTCTTCCCTCTTTCTCCTTGTGTACCATCTTCTCCATCTCATCCAAAAATGATTTCAGCGCATTCCTCAAATCCCAGCCAAAAGAGCTTGCGGAGAATACAAACCCCCTTCCCATCAGCCTGCCGTGCACCGAATACTTTTTCCCGTGCTTTTTGAAGTGCAGGGACAGATACTCAACCTCAAAGCTCTTCCTCAGCTTATCAAGCGTCTTCTTGGCATCCTCCCGTATATCGTCAACAAACATCCTATCGTTTTCATCCAACCCCGAGATATCCAACCCGACCTCCTCCGGCTTAAACACGCACGAGAAGAGATCCCTAGCGCTGATAACGCCAACCGGCTTGCCGCCGCTCTCGACTATCAAAGCAGCCACATCCTTCTCTATGAGCTTTCTGGCGCTATCAACGATTGTCTCCTCCGGCTTTACAGTATACACCTCCTCCCTCATTATTGATGAAACCTCAATATCATCAACCCTCTCCTTGCTTCTTCTGAAAGGCAGCTTATCCTTAGGCTTGTCAAGAAGGTTGGCTATGTCATATGCAGTCAGAACGCCAACAAGGCTTTCCTTCTCTATCACGGCAAGCTTGCCGTACTGATTCCCGTACATCATAGATCTTGCTTTTCCCAGCGATGCCCTGCTTTCTATCTTAGGCACTTGCTTATCCATTATTTCCTCGACCTTCATCCTACCAAGAAGCCCCTCATCGCTTAGCATCTTTAGAGCATCACTCCTTGCAAGCACCCCAACTAGCTTATCGTCATCCATCACCGGCAGCGCTCTGTAGGGTCCGCTGAAGAAAAGTCTGCATATTTCGAGCATTTCCGTCTTCTTTGTTATGGTCGGTGCGTGAACAGCGATATGGCCAACCTTTGCTGCGGGCTTGGCACCTGAGCTAATCCATGTCCAGTCATCCACTATGCCCGCATACTTCTTACCCCTCATAACAACAATGCACGTCTTATGCTTTGGGAGTTCGCTTATGGCTCTCGTTACTGGCTCTTCGTAGTCAAGAGTAAACGCATCCCTTATCATATCAGAAGGTTCCATCATCTCACCCCTACATCTACTATTTAAAATAGAAAATAATTAATAGTTTCTATATGAAGGCATCAGAGCTTGGCGAGAGGAAGCTTATAGAACTACTGACCAGGGGGTTGTATACAAACAAGAGGGTGCTTGCCGGCGCAGGTGAGGACGATGCGGCACTCATAAGTTTCGGCGGGAAGGAGCTTGTTGCGAAATCAGACGTAATGTTCAGCTCAACCCACTTTCCAAAAGGGATGAAGCCAGAGCAAATCGGCAGGAAAGTTGCCGTTGCCAACATCAGCGACTTGGCTGCCATGGGTGCTTCTCCCCTTGCCACGCTTTTCTCGTTCGGAATACCCCCGCAATTTGATGTCAATAAGCTTAGGGGGATAATGCGTGGTATAAACCAGGTCTGCATGGAATACAACGCCCCCCTCGTTGGAGGCGATACCAAAAAGGCTAAGGAGCTGAGCATATGCGGCATTGCCCTCGGAGAGATTGGAAGAGGCGAAGCCATAAGGAGGTGCAATGCACGTGCCGGGGATGTGGTTGCCGTCACAGGTGAGATAGGTAATGCCGCACTTGGTTTGATGATTCTTCTAAAAGGCATGAAAAGTGGCAGATACCCAAAGCTCGTCAATGCATTCCTCAATCCATCTGCAAGGGTGAAGGAAGGCAGGGCAATAGCCAAATGCAGGGTGGGAGCCACGGGCATGGATATAACGGACGGCCTGCTTTTCTCTGCAGGCGAGATAGCCCGCATGAGCGGGGTTTGCCTCTCCCTTGACAGCGGGAGGATTCCACTCTCCAAAGAGGCGAGGAAGTTTGCAAAAGAGCATAATGTTAAAGAAAACTATCTTCTCAACAACGGGGAGGATTACGAGCTCATCGTAAGCATAAGGCGGGAAAGCTTTGAGAAGGTCAAAAGCAGGGTTGAGGATGCAGGAGGCGCTCTTTTTGAAATCGGAAAAGCGCTGAGAGGCAGAGGAGTTCTTCTTGATGGGAAAAAAATTGACGCAGTTGGCTGGGACTCCCTGAAGTCCAGTTTAGCATAAGGGTTTTTAATTCTATAAAACAAAAAATACTCTGCATGGGCTCGTAGTCGAATGGTAAGACGTCAAGGAGGCTGGTTCTTCCAGCATCCGCGTAACCCTGACACGGTGAAAACTCCCGGTTCGATCCCGGGCGGGCCCACTATAGTAGAGAGCCTTAACACTAGACCTGCATTTATTACTAAATATAAAAGTTAGTTAACACATTGTTAACAAACATTGGGCTGATTGTATTTCAATCCCGTAAATATTACTAACTTGGATATTATTTAAAATTATCCTCGAGAATTGTGAAGGAGGTGTACGACAAGGTGGGGTTTGAATGAGTAATAAGTTTTTGTATATAAAAGTCACATTATGTCTTACGCGCCTTTTGTTTACGATATGTCCAGTAAAAAATTATGGCTAGGAATAGTATAGCAATTATTGGAGTACATTCAAGGGTCAACATCGAAGATGCAGCGAATAAAAGAAGAAAGCTCCAGACAGGATTTGTATTTTTTCTATAATATCCTATGCCTGAAATTAGGATAAGTGCAACAATTACTGCTAAATAAACAAAAAATGGTATTGAGATATTGTAAAAAATGTCAAGGGCTCTAACTGCCATTATACTTATAACTCCTAAAGCAGCTGCAACTATACTCCACTTAACACCAGCCCCTTCCATTACGCTCTGCATAAGACCCTTATTTTCTTGCGCTCCTTCTACTTTTGGAACCGGTTTTGATTTTTTATCCATTAATTGGATATTTTAGGAAGCTATTATTTATAGATATCTCTTAGGTATAAAATATCGTGGAAAAGGATACTAATAATATGATAAAGCAGGATTTGAATGGATTAAAGTCTTTCAAGAAATTTTTGCAACTCTTTGATCGAAAATAGTAAAAATCTGTCTGTTGTAAAACTATACGATGTTGGATATGAAGAGATATTTGACAGCTTTAATTCTAGCTTTATTCCTACTTGGTTGCATTGGTGGATGGGGAAGTTCAGGGCACTATACCACGTTACAAAACAAAACATTTAAGATTGGTGAGACAGCAAGCGATGGAAAAATAGCCATAACGGTTTATGGTAAATCAACTGCTACAAGAATAGACACTAGTCGAGGACCTTTTTATGCAGCGATGGGTAATGAATTGGTGATTCTTGACATCGGTATTGAAAATCTGCAAAATGATAAAATAATAACTATCGAGCAGCAACGTAGATTTAGGATATCAGATGAAGGTTTATCAGACAGCTATGGTTTTTTTGTTAATTCCAAGGGAGAGCCTACACGTGAACCTCTCTATGAGGCTAGTCAGTTTTTTACTCCCCTCACAGAGAACACATGGGTTAATGAAACTCTGCAACCAAAAACTAAAGCTAGAGGACACATAATTTTTGAAGTCCCCCAGAATGCAAGCAGATTGCAGCTCTTCTTTGGCTTTGATTACCCTAGTATTGGAGGAAACGTAGCTGTATTTGATATAAAATAAAAAATAGCCAATGCTTTTAACCTTTTCTAACTGTCTTGAATTGTCATTCGTGATACGCCAGCTGGTGCATCTTTTCTCAGACTAAGTAATCCTAAGTCTAACTTACTAAACTTCAACAAATCAGTAAGGAGAAAACGGTAACGTATAAAATTTAGTAGCAGAACCTGCATCTGACGTTATAATCCTTGCAGAGCTGCTCTGCCCTCTCCTTGAATCTTTCGTAGTAATCGCTTTTTGAGAAGAATACCTCCTTCCAGAGAGGAAGAAGATGCGGGTAATGTTTTTGGAGTATTCTTTCCATGTTATCCCACACGCCAGGCTTGAGGTTCAACTTGTCAAACCAGATATAATCAACCTTCAGATCAGAGGCAGTTTTCACAAGCTCCTCAAGGCTTTTATCAGTCAAGTAAGGCAGAACAGGGCCGACAAATATGTATGTATTTATCCCGTTTTCCTGCAGCAGCTTGAGAGCATCCAGCCTCTCTTTTATAGAAGAGGAAAAAGGCTCAAAGTTTTTCCTGACAGACTCATCAAGAGTCGTTATCGTGAACCCAACCTCCTTTTCATCGAATTTTTTCAGCAGGTCAATATCCCTTGTGACAAGCGAGGATTTGGTCTGGATGCATACAGGGAATTGTTTTTCAAGCAGTATTCCCAGTAGTTTTCTCGTAAGCCCATATTTCTTCTCAAGAGGCTGGTAGGCATCCGTCAAGGATGATACGAAAACCTGACCTTTCTTCCTTGAGGCAATCTCCTTCCTTAAAATTTCAGGAGCGTTGACTTTCACATCAACGAACTCTCCCCATGGCTCGGAATGCCTGCTGAACCTCCTTGTTATCGGATTTGCATAACAGTATGTGCAGCCATGCTGGCATCCCACATATGGGTTTATGCAGTAGACAGCAAGCTTGCTAGGGTTGAGTAGAGACTTGCATCTTACCTCGTTTACTGCCATATGTTCACCGGAAAGTTACCCCTCCGTAAGATTAGTATACTTTCCCCTCCATAATTTTAGCAATGCCAAATAATTTATGGATATCGCAACTTTTTGATGAGCAGAATCCGCAGAAGGAACTTGAAAAGAAGGGAGTCCTGTCATTCGGCGCCAGCAAGGAATTCAAATACGATACAAGATGCGCCATATGCAAGGGCTCAAAATTCCTGTGCGGCAAGGACAGCTGCCCAATTCTTGTAAAATTCTATGCGCAGAACAGGACAAGGCCTCTTATTGACAGACTTACTCTTGAAGGCTCTTCGCCTCCAGACTTATTCATAGGCAGAATGGGCTACCCCTACGTGAACATCGGACCGCTCATACCTCCCATAATAGGTGATACTTCAATGCTTGGGACTCCTGAGATGTGGAGTGGAAAAACCATAGAGGAAATTGTAGACTTCCGCTTCCAACTTGTGAGGGGAAAATACAGGGTGAACGTGAAAGATGTTGATGGGGGGAAGATTGTAGAGCGGACCCGGGAGCTCGCATTGTCAAAAGCGCCCACGGAAGTGGATGCAGAATTCAGGAAAAAACCTGTAGGAAGAATTTCTCTTGATGATGAGGTGCAGCCCTTCGGCCCTTCCGCGCCATTAAAAAACATTGATATAACATACTCCACAACAGACCACAAAATTGACAAGGCTTTCAGCGACACAGATCTGAGGGCTTCCGAGGCGGTAATAAGTTTATATGAAAATAATGTGCTCGTCTCAAGGATACAGAAGGCTTTCTCTGCGGGCTTGTTCGGAATTGAGAAGAACAGAAAGTTCGTTCCTACAAGATGGTCAATCACAGCTGTGGACAGCATGCTCTCGAAGAACCTTCTGGAGGATGTGAAAACATTCCCGTTGATTAACGAGTTCAGGGTCTATGAACATACAGCATTGGACAACAGGTGGATAATCCTCATGATTCCCTCTGCCTGGAGCTATGAGCTTATTGAGGCATGGTACCCCAAGACAATATGGAACCCGGATGGGAGGGAGATTGCAATATTCTCTGATGCCGAGGGATACGAGGGCAGGACCGAATATCCGGACATAGGCGGGTGCTACTTCTCCGCGAGGCTTGCAGTTTCTGAGCAGTTGAGCAGGGAAAGAAGGCAGGCTGCCGCAATAGTAATGAGAGAGGCACACCCAGGCTACATCATGCCTGTCGGGGTCTGGAATGTCAGGGAGGCTGTGAGGAATGCAATGAAGAACCCGCACATGAACTTCGCAAGCCTGAAGGAGTCGTTTGCCTACATATTTTCCAAATTTGACATAAGCATAAATACGTGGATAAGAAGCAGCAAGCTGCTGCAGGATTTGATTTTCCAGAAAAGAATCAAGGATTATCTCTGAATTCAGAAAACACTAGAGCTTATATCCTAGCTTCCTCAGGAATTCCTTCCTCTTCTTCACATCTTCTGGGGTTTCAACTCCCTTGCTCTTCAGCCCGTCTATCACTCCCAGGATGCCCCTGCCCTGCTCAGTTTCTGCAACAACAACCTCCACTGGGTTCGCTGTCGCTGCGAATATATTACAAACCTCTGGAACACTTTTTATCGCATTTAAAACATTTATTGGATAGAAACCATTTCCTAGAATTATTAGAAATGCATGCCCTGTGCTCAGCTCTAAAGCATTTTTCTCAGCTACTTTCTGCAACTCTTTATCTGTCCCCTCGCTCCTAACTAAACATTCTCCAGAGGATTCACAAAAGGCCAGACCAAATTTTATTTCCGGAACAGCAGTTACCATCACCTCGAATAAATCTTCTACGGTTTTTAAAAAATGAGTTTGGCCTAAGATTATATTGCAACCTTCAGGAATTTTCATTCTTATGCTCTTTATCTCTACCATCCCACCACCTACTCAAAGACTATCATAACTTCAGACCCGAGAAGAGATTTGAGAGCTTTCTCCAATGTATTGATGTCAACAGGAAGCTGCTTTATCTCCCTTCTTGAGAACCTCACCTTGTAAAGATTCCCCTCCTTCCTGTAAATCTTGTTTATGCCAAGTATTTTCGCAGGGGCAACGATATCTGCTATAGTCTTCTTTATATCCCCGCTCATCTCAGCTATCCTCACCTTCTTCCCAACAGCCTGAGATATCTCAGCAACAACCTTCCCCTCCCTGCCAATTAGTAAGCCGACATCCTTGTTTGTCAGTACGAGCACCACCCTTCCTAAATCAATAGCCTTTGTGAAACCAGCATTCTGCAAATTGTATTTGTCTTTCAGCTTGTACAGCAGCCTGCTTATTTTCACATCCATCTCGGAGATTTTTCCCTTCTTCAACTTATCATCGCACCCCGAGCAGAGCACATTGCTTTTCATGCATAGCTCGCAAATCTGCACGTTCATCTAACCACTCCATTGCCGAAAAAGAAATGATAAAAAACTAAAAGATTACTTCATCAGGGTTATTTCCATTGCCGACACTTTTGCCATGCTTCCGTCCTCTGATGTGAGCTCCTCGGTCTTTATGTCTATGCTCTTTATCTTTGCGTCTGGCATGAATCTGTTCCTCACTATCTCCGCAACGTCCACCGCTCTAGAAATCACTTTTCCCCTAGCCTTTATCGCAACCTCAGTCGCACCATTGTTGAACTGGGTTATCACAGCGAGAACGTAGGCCATAACGCTCTTCTTGCCGATGTAGACCACATTCTCATCCTTTCGTATTGCTGCTTCCTCTGCCATTTTATGCACCTCCGTTGTTGTTTGTTGGATTATGCTTGAATAGTATTTCTCTAGCCAGTTATAAATGTTTATGCTTCTTTCTGTAATCCCCGATTATCCCCTCCAGATTCACCTCTGATTCTTTTGCAGCCGGCTCTTTTAAATTCATGCTTCTTGTGCTGCGCGTTGCCTGCCTGAGCCTCATGATTTCTATTTCCTTCTTCCTCATCTCCCTGTCCCCGGCAAGCCTCTCAAAAACGCCTTTTTCCATAAACCTTATTTTTGCCATGAGGCTGGCGTTCTCGCTCTCCAGCCTCTCCACCGCTTTCCTCAGCTCAATGCTGGAGTCAAGTATCTCCTTTATCTGCCTGTTCTTGCCCTCCAGGTCAATCCTTGTTTCCTCCCTGCTCCTTATCTTGGGCATTTCAATCTCCCGCTCTATATCCACTCTGAGCAGGGCGTTGCTCAGCGATGTGTTGTTCAGCACAAGGTGCTTTATCTCGCCAGCCTTCCCAGAGATACCCTTCTCTTTCAGGACGCGGTCTATCTGCCTCAGCTTGTTCTCATAGAACCTGAAAGCTTTCATCGCAGCAGCTGCGGCATCCATTTCGTGCTCATTGGAGAACTCCATGCCTTTCACGAGCTTGCTCTTCTCCCTGTCGCCCATGTCCTTTTCCGGGATGAAAATTCTTGTGTTGAAGTAGGATGCAAGCTTGAGAAGAAGATCAGGTGCAGGATTGACGTCGCATGCAAGGAGGGAGGGCTTCCCCTTCTTCCTTATCATATCCGCAAGCTCCTCCTTGCTCATCTCCCTCTTGCTTCCAATCAATAGAGGGTTCATGTCCAAATCAAATATGGCATACCCTATGGTGGTGCCTGGGTCAATGCCGACTATCAACCAATTCAGCTAATCACCGGCTATCTGCCCTCTATAACAAGATGCTGCTTGAGGAAGACTCTTGTCGAACGCGGTATGTCCCTGTCAACCTGCACATTTGCGCCAATCCAGCAGCTGTCGCCTATAGTCCTGCCAGGCATGACAGATGAAAGCACCCCAGTTTTCGTATTGTCCCCGATTATAACTCCAAGCTTGTTTCTTTTCGTGTCAACACTTTTTTCCATAACCTCCATTTTTATGGTGCCCGCATCAAACCTCCAGTTCGCTATCTGTGTCCCAGCCCCGAAATTGCAGTTCTCTCCAACAATGCTGTCGCCTATGTAGCTGAGATGCTTGGCATTTACGTGGTTCATTATTATACTGTTCTTCACAGTTGTGGAATCCCCTATCCCGCAGTTCTCCCCAATGCTCGTATTGCTCCTTATGAAGGAGTAAGGTCCAACCTCGCTGTTCCTGCCTATGAAAACAGGCCCCTCAATGAAGCTGTTGAAGGCATGAGCTCCCTTCTCTATGACGACCTTGCCCTTCACCTTGCAGTCCTCAAGCTTCCCCTCCCTCTTCTCAGGCATTTTGTTGAGCAGGAACTCATTTGCGTCAAAGAGCTGCCATGGCATCCCCAAATCCTGCCAGAACTCCTTGAGTTCAACTCCCCTCACCTCGCCCTTTTTTGCAAGCGCCTTTATAAGGTCGGTAATCTCATACTCGCCCCTCTTTGACATCTTCAGGGATTTGAGCTTTGTGAACGCGCTGCTCTCAATCACGTACATGCTGCAGTTCGCAAGACCGCTCCTGCGGCTTTTTGGCTTCTCCTCGAATTTTCTGATTTTCCCTCCTGCAACTTCTGCAGCCCCGTAGTTGCTCACATCCTCCACTCTTTTCAAGCCAACTGTCATCTCCGAGTCATGAGATGATATAAGCTTCCTTATTGCGCTGCTCTCTGTAACAACATCTCCTGCAATTCCGACAAAAGTGCCATCAACAAGACCCTCTGCAGCAAGGAACGCATCCGCGGTTCCTCTTGTCTCCTTCTGCACGGCATACCTAATCCTCATCCCAACTTTTCTTCCATCGCCGAACTCATCAATTATTTTGTCCTTCAGGTAATTCACAACAACAACAGCATCCCTTATCCCCGCTCCCTTCAAGCTTTCCAGCACATGACCAAGAATCGGCTTGCCGGCAACAGGTATCATGCATTTTGGTCTCGTGTGCGTAAGAGGCTTCAGCCTCTTGCCCTCGCCAGCGGCTATGACAACTCCCTTCATTGCACCCCCTCCTTCACAATTCTCTCAGCCTTGCTGAAAACCTTCTCAAGCTCGTTTTTGTTCCTGTGCTCGCAGGTTATCCTTATTATTGGCTCTGTGCCGGATGCCCTGACAAGCAGCCATCCCCCGCTGAAGTCCACCCTCACCCCATCGCTTTCATTAACCTCTCCCCGGAATTCCCTTGTGACAATCCCCTTTATCCTCTCCATTGCAGCTTTCCTGTCAGAGCAGCTGAACTTCGCCCTCTTTATTGGATATTTTTTCACATTTTTCCTCAGTTTTCCCAGCCTGCCTTCTTTGCATAGCAGCTCCACAAACTTCAGAGTAGCCAGCATTCCGTCTGGTGACAGGACTTCCTCAGGGAATATGTACTCGCCGCACGGCTCTCCGCCAAAAACTGCGCCGTTTGCCCTTATTGCCTCAGCAACATTCCTGCTGCCCACTTCTGTTGTTATAAGCTTTCCCCCATTTTTCTCAACGGCCTCCCTCACAGCAAGCGATGCCTCAACTGTTGACACCACTGTTCCGCCGTTCCTGGCAATATGACTTGAGAGAAGGGAGAGCTGCTCATCAAGCCCCAGCACTTCTCCGCTCTCGTCTATGACAACCGCCCTGTCGCCATCCCCGTCATAACCCACTCCCATATCGGCTCCGGAGCTTCTCACCAGAGAGCACGCATCCTCCAGACTCTCTCTGTTTGGCTCAAGAACCCTTGAGAAAACCCCGCTGGGCTCTGCATTCACCGAGATGACCCTGCATCCAGCCTTTTTGAGCAGGAACGGCGCTATTGAGCATGCAGCTCCGTTTCCGCAGTCAACAACCACAGTGGGCTTCCTTCTCCCAATTGCCTTCAAGTCGGTGAGCCCCAGGGCAATCTCCATATGCCTCTCAACCGCATCCTCCACGTTGTATGACCCGCAGGTTCCGTCTGGCTCAAACGGACCGAACTTATTTGTTGCCAGGGCACTTTCCACCGCCTTCTCCTCATCCCTGCTCATCTCCTCGCCGAATCTGTTGTAAAGCTTGAAGCCGTTGTACTGCGGAGGGTTGTGCGACGCAGTAATCATGACCCCCCTTTCCGCCCTCTCCCTGGTCGCTATTGCAACCGTTGGGGTTGAAACAACACCCAGCTTGATGGCGCATCCTCCAGAGGAGTTGATTCCTGCAACGAGCGCTTCCTCAAGAATCGGACCGGACAGCCTCGTATCCCTCCCTATGGCTATCCTGGCACCTCTCTTTTTCACGATGACTCTCCCAAGAATCAGAGCTAGCTCAGGCGTGATACCCTCATTCACCACTCCCCGTATGCCCGAAGTGCCAAATAAGATGTTCACCATACCGCAAATATTAAAAATTGCAAAGATTAAATACGTTGCTATGGCAGAAAGAGTGAGCGCGCCGCAGAGCTCAACTGGCTTGATGCGCTTCTATGATGTGACTGCAGGAGGCCCCCAGCTCGACCCTCGTGCGGTGGTCATCTTCACAGTGCTGTTCATAATTGTAGTGAAGCTTCTGGGCTACTTCTTCTGATTACCAAGTATAAGGATTAAAAGCACCTGATTTCAATCATGGAGAGTGTCAACCTATAAACTTCTTGAAGAAACTCTCGCATGCCGAGGCGACCCTCTTCCTATCCTCCCTGGGGCAGGCAACTATCGCCCTTCTTCTCATCTCCTCAGTCCTCTTTATTGCCCCCACTATGTCGGAGAGGCTCTCAAGCGGGTATTCCTTCGAATCTTTCAATATGATGACCCGGCTCTCCCCGAATTTCTCATCATAGCCAGGCCTGCACTCCAGAATGATATCCTCAACACCGCTCTTCTCCCTAATCCTCTCCTCGGCTTCCTCTATCTCATGATGGCTCTTGAAGAGCTCCTTTCCTCTCTTGTTGAGCCTGTAGAACTCAAGCTCGTATGCCCTCTTGTACAATTCCCTGTTCCTTATCCTCCTCATCAGCTCCCCGCTCCTCTCACCATTCTCAAGGGCAGCCCCGAGCTCGGCATCATTGCAGCGCAGCAGTTCATCCACTGAAATGGTTTTATCCTCAAGGGCGAACTCAACCGCCCTGCCCAGCATGGCGCTGGCAATCCTTACTGCATGATGATAATAAACTGATGAGAACATGAGGAACCTGGCTATGAGAAGCGATTCCGCTGCCTCAATCCCGCCCCACTCGATAACCGCCCTGCCACCCTTGAGCCTTATGGTGTGCACCAGCCTTCCGCAGTCTATCACCCCGTATGCTACTCCGGTGTAGTGGGAATCTCTCAGCAGGTAATCCATCCTGTCGGAGCCAAGCGCAAAGTTTATTATCCCGTTGCTTCCCCTCCCCGCAATGATTGAGCAAACCTCTTCAACATCATAGCCATTCTCCTCAAGCACCTCACCGCTCATCCCATTTCTGATTTTCTCAATTCCCCTCTCCTCATGGTTGCCCTTCCTCTTCCTTATGAGGATTCCCTCGCTCTCATGGGAAAAGGCAGTATGGCCTACATCATGAAGCAGCGCAGCCGCCCTCATTGTCTTCTTCTCCTCTTCTGAAAGAGAGAGGTTCTCGCATATCTGCCCTGTTATGTGCATTGTGCCAAGGGAATGCTCAAACCTAGTGTGGTTCGCCCCGGGGTAAACAAGATAGGCAACAGCCATCTGCCTTATCTCCCTCAGCTTTTGCATCTCAGGAGTGTCTATGAGCTTCAGCTCGGCATCGCTGACTTGTATGTCGCCATGAACCGCATCCTTTATCACGTGCATTACACCAACCCGTAGCAGCCTCTCCTCTTCTCTATGGCATCTCCCTTATCCTTCATTATCTCAAGAATTACAGCACAGGCAGGCTCGCTTATCTTCAGCTCCCTGCTTATATCTGCTATGTTATTCGCGCCCTTCCTCATGCTCTGCCTGACCTTCTCAAAGAGGGATGTGAACCAGCTCCTCTTCGCGACATAGAACCTCTTGTCAAAACCCCTTGTCCCGATTATATCCCCGCTCCTTATCTCCCTGTCAAACTTCTTGCAGAGTTCTTCTGCATCCCTCGCATCCTCAACAACTGCATAGCCTTTCTTCTCAAGCTGCTCCTCCGGAGTTCCTCCCTCTACTTCCGGCTTTTCGCTCTTGAGAAGAGTGTACACGTTGTTTGATATTTCGTATACTCCGGTCTTTGAGTACTTGCCTCCCTTGTAGACGAGCACCGCTCCTCTTTCAATGAGCTTTGAGAGAACTTCCTTCTCCCTCTGGCTGAGCTTCTTGTTAACAGTATAGGGTATCCTCTCAGAGAATTTTATGCTGTTGAGCTTCCTGAGCAGCCCCATCTCCTCCATGCCCACCCCTTTCTTTTCCTCAGGGAGCGCAACCTCTCCAATCTCATCCTTCAGCATCCTCTCTACAGTGTCCTTCTTCACAAGCGTGAACATCCCTGGCTTTATCTCGTAGAAATCGACTTCTTCCCCTCCCTGGAGCTTGAGCTTCTCGACCATCCCATTTGGGAGTATGCATGCCAGGTTATCCCCAACCCTGTAGACTCGGACTATTGCATCACCCTCCTTCCTCAATACCCGCAGTTTAATCTAAGCCTTCTGTACTCATCCAAAGTAAGCTAGTGGAGTGCATCTCTTCTCAAACAATGCGAATGCAATTAACTTCGCATCTTCCTTGTCCTTGCTTATCTTTGCGGAATCCTCCAGGCATTCCTTCAACAGCTTTATCTGGTACGCCCTGTACCTGTCGTACTTGTCCTTTGCGACCTCTGCCTCGCTTATCACTACTATGGAGCTTATCTCCCTTGTCACTTCGTCATATTCTACAGTGACCTGGCTGCCCCTCCTGAGCTTCTTCACTTCTACGGGAAACTCCTTTGGGTATGTGAAGAAAATCCTCTCCTCATCAACATCAACAGCAACCCAGTTCCTGTTGTTCTTCCTTCCAGCTCCGAAAAACTTGCCTGTGACATCAGCCATAAACTCGCCTCCGTATGTTATACTGCACGAATTAATAAGAGATTTACGCTTCGTAATACTTATATTCCACATGCGTATATATAGTGTGATTGAATGCTTAACTCAAAACTTAATGTAGCTCTGTGCCTGCTCCTATGCGCTTTAACTGCTTCGGCAAGCGCGGCAACGAATAGCGGAACGGGAGGCGCTTTGTGCAGCTTTAAAATTCTGGTAGTGGGGGTACTCCCGACAATAGCGCTGTTGCTGTTTCTCGTAACCCCGTTTGCCTTTGGGCTCGGATCTGTAATTGCAGTGCTTAGCTATTTAGTATACAGGAATGGCAACCCCAATGGAAAGGTTGAGTGGAGGAATCTCAAAAGCTTGCCGGCAAGCCTTAAAGTCGGTCTGTTCAGCCTGGTTGTCGCAATTCTGGTCCCTGTAGCCGCTGTTGCCTGCATAGTATTGGCGGTGATACTGCCAATCTTGATTAGCATGCTGGTTGGGAACGGGGCAGTTTCGGCTTGCTGACATCACTTCTTCCTGAAAATAAGCCAGCCCATCTTTGTCCTAATCATCACGTAGGAACCTTTCAGTTTCTTTCCCTCAAGCTCAAACTCAATCTTGTCATTCTCCCACAGCTTCACTTTTGCCTTTCCCTTATCGTAAATTTTTACAGTGCCCGCCCCATACTTGCCCTTGGGTATTACGCCTTCAAAATCGGCATAGTCAATAGGATGGTCCTCTGTTGGAACCGCAAGCCTCTTCTCATCGCCTTCAGGAAATCCTTTTGGCACGGCCCAGCTCTTCAGCACCCCGTCCTTCTCCAGCCTGAAATCATGGTGCCAGTGTGAAGCCTGGTGCTCCTGGACTACAAAAATTCCCCCAGCTTCCTTACTCTCGCCAGCTGGCTCAGGGCTTTTTGAAAAATTCCTCTTCTTCTTGTATTCCTCAAGCATCACAGGAGCCTCTTCTCGCCGCTTATTTTCTGTATCCCTGTTATATCCTGCGTCACTTCTATGCAGCCCCTGTACTCCCCTTTCCTGCTCCTCACTGCGAAGTATCTTATGTAAATTTTCTTTCCATTCAAATCAACCCAGAACTCCGCGGAATCCCTCTTCCCGCTCCTGAATTCAAAGAGTATCCTGTTCACCGCGGCAAGGCTCTTCTCGGGATGGCACTTCTGGACGCTTCTCCCTACAACTGACGCGGGCCTCTGGAAAATCTCCCTCCTTCCCTCCTTATTGAAATATCTGACAGTTTCATTGGCGTCTATAAACGACAATTCAAACGGCACCGTATCCAGTATGTCATCCAGATACTCCTTCGGCACATTCTCAATCATTTTTTCACCTCAAGCTCAACCTCAACTATTTTTCCGCATGGCTTCTCCTCCTTGAAGACCTGGCTCTGGAACTTATAAATTTTAACTTTGGGGCTGAGCCACATGTCAACAGGCATCCCCGCCTTGCAGCACGTCTGCGAGAGGAACTCCTCCTCATCCCATTTCTGCTCCACAGGCACTATGGGGAGAAGCAGCCCCGAGTAATAGCCGTATTCAACAATCAACCCGTCCTTTCCAACCTTTATGCATTTGGGGTATTCCTTCTGGTCCTTGACGTTTATCACTTCCGGCACAGTGAGCACGCTTATCTCAATGGTGCATGCATCAAGCTCCTTCCTGCTCATCCCGGGAAACCTGGGGTCTCCCGTGGCAGAGCTTATTGCGCAGTCAACAACCGATTGGGCGAGCTCCTTGACAGGATAGGGGTAGCCTATGCATCCCCTCAGCTCCTTCCCCGGGTAGGTTTCAATTGTTACGAAAATCCCTCTCTTCTCAAGGAGTGATGATGGAGGATTATCCGGCTCTATGGCGACTCTTTTACCCAGATACTCCTCAACAGCCTTCCTTGCAAGCTTTATCAGGTACTTCCCCTCATCCAGAGACAGCATGCAATCACCTCAGCCCCAGGGGGATATGCCCACCAGCCTCATTATTATCAGGTATTTTGCAAGCGGGAAGAGCAGCAGGTAGAACGGCGCCACCAGAGGTATGGCTATCCTGAAGCCGGCGAGTATTGAGCCCTGGGAGAGCAGCAGGACAAGCAGGCCGGGTATTATGCCTGTGATAAATATTAGGAATATGGAATACTTCACGGACTCATTTGTATAAATAGATATTGAGTTCCTTCTGGAAATCTCAATCTCCCTTATAAAATTCTCAAGCACATTCACTATGTTGACCCCGCTCCCCATGGCATAGCTCAGGGTTGCAACAAACCTCTGGAATGTCACTGAAGGAGTCCTAATGGAAATCTCCATGAACGCATCGCTTATCTCATCCCCTTCCTTGATTCTCACCAGGCTCTGCCTGAACAGCTCGGAGACAACCCCGTAGTTTTCTCTTGCAATGGACTCTATGGCGTCATGCAGCGGTATGCCGGAACGCAGCTCTGAAAGAAGATGCCTCAGGGAGTCGAGCAGGTTCAGCTCCACATCCCGCGTCCTGCTGTGCACTATAAAATTGAAGTAGCTCACAGCCATGAATGTTGATACGAAAAGCATTATGAGTGAGAGAAAGACTGCCAGATACGGGGTGAATTGAAAGTATGCTGCAATCAGGAAAAAATAAAGTGCCGAGAGCATGAGTGAGCTCAGCCCCATCCCAACCACAAATGAGGAGTAGCCCTCTGGGGTGATGTCAATGCCTGACTGGAGTATCATGAGCTTTGTTGCCTTTGACGTGCGTATTATGCTCTGCGGGTTTATGCTGAGCTTTGAGAAAATCTTTGACCAGAATGCCGAGAAATCAACAACAAAATCCATACTCTCACTTCAGGATATTCTTAATCTTCGTTATGAACTCCTCCCTCTTGTTCATGGGCGTGTTGTAATAGGCGTGAATCACCTTTCCAACATCGAAGAAGTTCGTTATGCCGTTCTTCGCAAGATAGTTCAGCACCTGCGCCCTCCTCTTGAACTCGTCGCGGAGCTCCTCCTCTGTCAGGTTGAAGCTCTGGGCGTATTTATTCAGGGTTTTTGAAGGGTACTTGCCAACGCTGTCCAGTTCGCCCGTCTTCTCGTTGAACTCGTAGAGCTTGTTGAGGAAACCCACCTCCTCCCCCTCTTTCCAGATCTGGCCCCTCACTTTTGCCGGTATTGTATCCTTCCTAAGCATGCCTTCAACCTCGTCCGGAATCTCACCCCTGGAGCGCCAGTTCACTTCTGAGCACTGGATTACCCTCCTCCTCTTCTGGACGTCTGTGGAGAGGGTTATTATTATGTCAAGCATTGAGAGCATGTCGCTTGGAACCTTCATCGGAGGGCTGTGTATCCTCTTCACAACCGCCGTTCCCACCTCCTTTGAATGCAATGTTGTCATGAAGGATATGCCCCAGTTGGCTCCTGAGAACAGCTCCATGGCCTCGCTGCCTCTCAGCTCTCCCAGCACAATCCTGTCGGGCCTCATTCTCAGCGAATTGGTTATCTGGTCCAGGGAAGTCCTGAGCCTCGCAACTTCCTCGCCTTTCCTCATTGCCTCATCCTTCCTCTCCTTGTAAACCCCAATGAGTGGAATCCAGTTTATGAACTTATCATAAAATCTAAGCTCGTTTATCTCCTCCTCAACCGATATGACCCTCTCCCCGGCTGGAATGAAGACAAGCAGAGAGGACAGCAATGATGTTTTTCCTGTTGCAGGTGCCCCTGTAATTATCATCTGGGATTTCTTGAGCTCTATAGCCATCCAGAGAAATGCTCCAAGCTCAGCGTCAACTGTGCCGGCATTCATTATCTTTGTATACGTCCAGGGGTCGCTCCCGAAAAGCCTTATGCTGGCGGTTGCGCCTGTAAGGGAAGCCGGGGCAATCTGGGCGTGAAGCCTTGAGCCGTCAGGGAGCTGCGCATCCACGACAGGGTGTATCATATCCAGGGATTTTCCAAGAGGTCTCAGAATTGCATTCATCACTTTCTTGAATGACCTGTCGCTGGTGAACCTCAGGTTGGTTATACACCTGCCGTGCTTCCTGTGGTAGACAAGAATCTCCCTCAAGGGGTGGTCAATCTCTATCTCCTCCAGGTTTTCCCTGTCCCTCATCCAGAAGTACTCTACGGCGCCGAAGCCTATTGTGTCAATCGCGACTATCTCTGCTATTGACTCCTTCTTCTCAGGGTCAAGGGTCGGCTCCAACCTGTTTATTATGTCCCTCGCGATGAGCTTGACCTTGTTGAGGGACTTCGACCTCATCTCCAGATTGAAATATTCGGGAGGTGTCAGGAATGCAGAAAGATAATCATCCGCAATTTTCATTATGGTGAAATGCTTCACATACTCCGCAAGCTTCCAGTCATCCGAGAACAGCTTGGGGAAGCTTATGCAGTATATCCTCCCCAGGTCGTCAACATCAAATATCTTAACTCTTCCATACTCGTCAATCAGTCTTGCATCCTTGCCGGGCGGCGGGAACTCTAATATAGCAAATGAGAAAGGCGCTGAGAATCTTTTCTCTATGCTCTCAGGGGAGAGGGGCTCCCTGTACCTTATTGTCGGGATGTCCTTCCCCTCACCTATGAAACGCGGCTCAAACCTTTTCTCGTAGAACTCCTCAGATTCATGTTCCTTCTTCGCCTCTGAAATGTCCTCCTCAACTTCATAGACCTCTAAAGCTCCATAAGGGCAGAATGTCACGCATATTGGATTGGAGAGCTTTAGGGAGGAGCATAGGTCGCACTTGACAGACACTTTCATTCCTTTCTTGTTTCTCTTCAGCTTTATCCCGCTTGTCTTGCATTCTGAGACGCATGCTCCGCAGCCGTCGCATTTCTCGGGAATCACCTGTATTATGCCGTTCTTGTCAATCTTAAGAGCATTATTCATGCACGCCTTCATGCATACTGCATACTTCGGGTTGCACTGAGTGCAGTACTGCAGCTCCTTTCCTGCTATGGAGAGCACTCCCTTGGGGCATACCCTTGTGCAGTAGTCGCACTGCGGCGCCTTGCACTTTTCCTCAATCCACCTAAGCTTCTTCATAAAACGACCAGAGAAAACTCCCGTATATGATTTATCTGTATAAGTTTAAAATGTTGCAGGTTGGACTGTGGCTTGAGGCATAACAAACCAATTAATTGCTCATTTTTCATATTTAAACCCATAAGAAGCTTGCTTTTGGTAGGTTGGGTGGTGGAATTATGATATCATAACCCAACGAACCTACCAGCCCTTCAAACTAAGGCGAGATAGCATTGGGAAAAGGAAATATATTAAGCTTGCTTTGGGGGGAGGTCTGTAGGAATATGAATTTCACTTCAGGCATGAGCCGTTTTCTGAGTAAAACTTACAGCAGCATCGCTCCTTTGCTTCATACAAAATATTTCCCCCCATGCACCCGCAACCACCCTCTTCCCCTGGTGGGCAAACCACGCCACCCAAATCTTCGCATGAAATTTTTTCCTCGCATCGAAATTCGCTCATATTGCAGAGATAACCTTTTTTGCAGTAAGCATTTGCGGAACATTCCACACACCGTCTCATGAAACAGTGGTATAAACCACGACTGCAGTTCTCACATGTCTGGTTGCAATCACTATTCAAAATGCATTGAGGAGCTATATACTCACCAGTTACGTTGAATGTTACTTTGCCATGGCACAATGGCTGAAGCTCAGATAGTAATGACTGATTAAGTAATGAGTGATTCATCTTTGCGCCGCAGGGAACTCCTAGCGCACTTTGAATCTGCTCGCAGTCGTATACCCTAACTTCATAGAAGTGCGGTCCGGGGTATCTGAACATGCCGGTGCTACACATACTTCCAGCTTCATCTGCATCGCATGGTCCTTTTGTTCCGTTCATGGATGCATAACCAGCCCCTCTGATTACGCAAGTTGCGTTGTAACCCTCTCTCCCGCAAATTGATTCCACATAGTACTCCTTTCTGCCAGCTTCTATACATTTCGCAGTGTAGACTACTCCAAATCCTTCTTCATAAACCGAGGGAACAGTCTTTGGGAAGAAGAACACCACTGATTCATTTGTTTCTGTGCTGCTTTCGTTTGTTGTCTGATTCAGTACGGGTTCCGTCTCCTTGATGCAACCAAAAAGAAGCATCGCTAACAAAACCAAGCCAAAAATAAGCAGGTACTTCTTCACAAGTCCACCAACTTGTTTTATATCATATCAATAATTTAAACCCTAAGGACAACCGAGATAGTTCCCTCTAGGTTTTCCTTGAACCTTTTCCGACTTCCATAAGAAGCTCCGGCGGGTTCTTACCATCTCCAGCAAGACTGCGAAAGTTTAATATATTTCTATGCATCAATTATAGCTAGGTGATTTTCGTGGAGGAACACTCAGAATGCGACTCCTGCCCTTTCTGCTGCTACGAGAGGCCTGAGAAAGAGGAGAAGAAGGCAAAAAAGAAAAAGACGACTAAACGACGTTGATTTGCACGACCGCCTATCGGGTATAATCACACCATTTTTAAATATAACGCTCCTAATAATATGGGGGTGGAATTATGAAGGCGAAGGCACTTTTGCTGTTGTTAATGCTAGGCATAGTCTCAGCAGATACAAGCACGGACATCAGAAATACTTTATGTCCTCTTGTGACCCTTGTGAGGCAGATTGGGGTCTTCGTTGCCATAGTGATGCTCTCCTGGGCTGGGATAAGCTTCATGACATCCGGAAGCGACCCAATGAAGCACAAGGAAGCCGAGAAGAGGCTCGAGTATGTCATAACAGGCATATTAATCCTTGTGATGGCGTTCTACATAGTTGCAAGGATGTTCGGTGGAGTGAATGTGCTCAGCGGGGGAGACTGCCCCTGGGTATAAGAATGAGCATCAAAGCACAAAAGAGGCTCCATCTTTCAGGACTTCGACTTTCCTTTCTTTTATAACACTGCCTACTGGATAGGCTTTCTGCCCATGCTGCTCGAAGATGCCGATGACCTTCTTTGCATCCCCCCTCCCCACAACCACGCACAACCCCACACCCATGTTGAATGTGGAGTACATCTCGCCGTAGTTCAAGCCTGCCTTTTTCCTCAGCTCATCAAATATTGGCTTTGGCCTAGGCATGTTGTCAAGAAGAAAGCCCCTCTTTGCAATTTCCCCAATCCTGCTCAGCTTGGAGAATGCACCCCCGGTTATGTGCGCCAGGCCATGCACTTTGACCTTTTTCAGGCATTCCATAACCGGCTTGACATATATCCTCGTAGGTATCAGCAGCTCCTTGGCCCACTCATTCATGTCAAGAACTTTTCTTGCAAGAGTATAACCATTGGAGTGCAGGCCAGAGCTTTCAACGCCAACAACAACATCGTTGGTCTTCATCTTCTCCCCGGTAACCAGCCTCTGTCTGCCGACAACTCCGATGCATGTGGCTGCGAGGTCAAAGCCGTTGGTGTGGAACCCGCTGAAATCCAGGCCAGGCTTTATCATGTCAGGGAGTATGGCTGTTTCCCCTCCAATTACCGCAACTTCAGCCTCTCTGGCGCCCTCAACTAGACCCTGCATGAGTTTGGAGACAAGCTCCTCATTCTCGTGCTCCAGAGCGATGTAATCAACAAGTGCGACAGGCTTTGCGCCAACACATATGATATCGTTTACATTCATTGCGACGCAGTCTATGCCAACTGTATCGTATTTTTTCAGAAACTGGGCAATGAGCACCTTGCTTCCCACCCCGTCTGTGTGCATGGCAACGGTCTCTTTCCCAATTTTCACAATGCCAGCATAATGCCCGTAGAGTGGCAGCACATCCTTTCCATGCGTTTTGGTTATGAGCTCTTTTATGTGTGCATGGATTCCCTTCACCCTTTCCACATCAACTCCTGATTTTGCATAATCCATGCCCATCCCACCACCTGCACAGCACACAGCAGCTTCCTAGGCTCTCTTCAGCTCCTTCAGCGCCCTTTCAACTATTGCAGTAGCCTCCCCAACGTATGTATTCGGGTCGAATGCATTCTCAAGCTCCTTCTCACTGAGATAGCGCATAACCCCCCTGTTCTCGCTGAGAGCCTCCCTGAGATGCTTGCCCTCCTTGAATGCCTTTATGCTGGCGTTCCTGAGCAGCTCATGGGCTTCCTGCCTGCTCATCCCCTTCTGTGCCAACAGTATCATGAGCCTCTCAGCCATTATCTGCCCCTTGCTGAGCTCTATGTTCTTCCTTATGTTGTCAGGGAAGAACTCCAGCCCGACAAGTATGTCTATCATTTCGTTCAGCATGAAATTCGCAACTATGAAAGACTCCGGGATTATAAAGCGCTCGTTTGCAGAGTTTGTCAAGTCCCTCTCGTGCTCCAGTGCAATGTTCTCAAGCGCAACTGATACATTTGACCGGAGCAGCCTCACAAGGCTGCATATCCTCTCGCATCGGTGCGGGTTCCTCTTGTGCGGCATTGTTGAGCTTCCCACCTGCTTCCTGCCGAACGGCTCGGCAATCTCCATTATCTCAGTCCTCTGCAGGTTCCTTATCTCCTTTGCTATCTTCTCAAGGGTGCAGCCGATGAGCGCCAGAACAAACAAAACTTCAGCGTGCCTGTCCCTCTGCACGACTTGGTTTGTGATAAGCGCTGGTGAAACACCAAGCTCCCTCATCACATACTCCTGAATTTTGAACCCCTCCTTCCCGAATGTTGACATCGTCCCGACAGCGCCGCTCATCTTCCCGACCATCATCCTCTCCCTGGCCTGCATGAGCCTTGTCTGGTGCCTGTCAATCTCGCTTGCGTATATGGCGAATTTCATTCCGTATGTGGTTGGAACGGCATGCTGGCCGTGGGTTCTGCCTATGCACACCCTCGTCTTGTTCTCCTCAGTAAGAACGAGCAGAATCTGCTTGAGATGCGCGAGCTTCACATCAATAATCTTTATTGCATCCCTCAGCACCAGCGCATGGGCCGTATCCTCGATGTCGTAGCTTGTAGCCCCAAGGTGGACGTATTTCCCGGCATCCTTGCCGCATGCCTCGCTGAGAGCCTTCACCATTGCCATCAAGTCGTGGTCTATCTCCCTCTCAATCTCCTTGACTCTTTCAAGCTTCACGTATTTGAGATTGGCTTTCTTCTCAATCTCTCTGGCAGCACTCATGGGCACCCTGCCGATTCTTGACTGAGCTTTTGCCAATGCGCCTTCCACTGCAAGCCACTTCGCAAGCCTGTTCTCCTCATCGAATACTGCGTTCATCTCGCTTTTGTACCTCAAATCCAACGGTGAAACGGCCATCCTACCACCTTCTCCAATTAGTATTAATAAATATGTTATTAAAAGAGTATTGGATAAATCAAATTGGAGGTTTAGATTTTGAGAACTCTCAACAATCCGCCGTACCTTCAGGTTGCGTTGGACACTCCGGATATTGAAGCAGTGAAGAAGGTTGTCAGCAAGCTTCCAGAGAGCGACAGGATAATCATCGAGGCCGGCACTCCTCTCATTAAGAGATACGGCTCTGATGTGATTTCTAAGCTCAGGGAGACAAGGAGCGACTCTTTCATAGTTGCAGACTTGAAGACTCTTGATGTTGGCGCGCTTGAGGTGAGGATAGCCCAGGAGGGTGGGGCAGATGCTGCGGTTGTCTCAGGCCTTGCTTTTCCTCTCACAATAAAGGAATTCATAAAGGAGGCCAAGAGACGCTCAATATACTCATTTATTGATATGATGAATGTTTCAGACCCGCTCAAAGCCCTTAAGGATGCCGGTGCATCCCCCACTGCGGTGCTGCTTCACAGGGGCATAGACTCCGAAGCAGTTGCAAAGCATTCATGGGATTACCTGAAAGAGGTCAAAGAAAAGCTTGCGGGCAAGGCGCTCATTGGGGTTGGAGGCGGGATAGAGCTGGAGCTTGCGAAAAAATCCATAGAAAACGGCGCGGACATAGTCATAGTCGGAAGATACATTACAAACTCTCCGGATGTTGCAGCTGCGGCAAACTCAATTCTAAAGCTGATGAGGTGATAATTTTGGGAAATGTACTTGTTGAGGAACTTAAACAACTTACTGTTGACAAAAGGATGGTGGAAGTTGTTGAGAGGAAGGGAAGGGGCCATCCGGATTCCATATGCGACGGAGCCATGAATCGGGTGTCTGTTGAGCTGGGTAAGGAGTACATAAAAAGATTCGGTCGTGTGCTCCACCACAATGCAGACAAGAGCCTGCTTGCAGCCGGAAGGGCTTCGCTTGCATTCGGCGGCGGCCGCATTGAAGAGCCCATGCTAATGGTCATGGGTGACAGGGCGACATACCAGTTCGAGGGGGTGGAGATACCTGTGCAGGATATTGCGGAGAACGCTGCAAGAAAATGGTTCGAAGAAAACCTCAGGTTTATTGAGCCTGATGAGAACCTGCGCTTCCAGAACCAGCTAAGGAGGGGCTCAGCCGAGCTGACGGACATTTTCAGCAGGGGAGAGGGAATCCTCCCGGCGAACGATACGAGCGCAGCCGTTGGTTATGCCCCAATGTCAAAACTTGAGAAGCTTGTGCTTGACACAGAAATTTTCCTGAACTCCAAGGAATTCAAGAAGCAGCATCCTGAATCCGGAGAGGACATAAAGGTGATGGGGCTGAGGACGAATGATGAATTCCATTTCACAGTTGCCATGGCATTTGTCGACAGGTTCATCAACTCGGAGAATGAGTACCTGGGCAGGAAAAGCGAGATAACCGAAGAGCTCAAAGCCTTCATTGCGGAAAGAGTCGGAAAGAAATTCAAAGTCGACCTGAATACCCTTGATAAGCACGGGAGAGGCATTAAGGGAATATACCTCACGGTGCTGGGCACATCAGCAGAGGATGGCGATTCTGGGCAGGTAGGGAGGGGCAACAGGGTCAACGGCATCATACCGCTCAACAGGCCAATAAGCAACGAGGCCGCTGCGGGTAAGAACCCTGTCAGCCACGTTGGTAAAATCTACAACCTTCTCACTCATAAAATAGCAAGCCAGATACACAAGGAAGTCTCCGGCATCGATGAGGTTTATGTATGGCTGCTCAGCCAGATTGGAAGGCCGATAGACAAGCCAAAAGTCATAGCAGTGCAGTTCATAGGGAAAGATGCAGATTCAAAATCAACCTCAATGCAAATTAGCGGGGTTGTGGAAAAGGAGATGGATGACATCCAGTCTTTCTGCAAATGTCTCATAGAAGGAAAACTGAACATATGTTGATTGCATGGAATACCACTTTCAGCTGCTCTACCCGAGGCAGGTGATTCTTGCAACCAGCCGGAGCGGTGAGAAGAGCAACATAATAACTCTCGGGTGGCACTGCCCGCTCTCATTCAAACCGCCTCTTGTGGGAATATCTGTTGGAAAAACGCGCTTCTCGCACTCGCTCATACAAAAGGAGAGGGAGTTTGTGGTATCCATCCCAACCGAAAGCATGCTGGAGAAAGTGCTGCTCATCGGAAGCAAGAGCGGCAGGGATGTTGACAAATTCCCGGAGTTCGGGCTCACCCCTCTCCAGGCAACGGCAGTAAAACCGCCCCTCATAAAGGAATGCCCAATAAACATCGAATGCAGGGTTGTTGCAGAGCTTGACGCCGGCGACCACACGCTTTTCTCAGGAGAGGTTGTCGCCTCCCACGCATTCCCGCTCAAGGAAAATCTTCTCTTTGACATGGGGGGCAGGAAGCTTTTTGGAGTCAAGAAGGGATGAAATTTAGCAGAAGCGAGCGAGAAACCCCACATCCTTTAAGGGTGGGAGCATGTCACGCTACCAGTATTGTGTAAAGCACGTAAAGCATTACAAGAACTACAACGAATATCGCCATGTAGACCAGCATATCCTGAGACAGGAAGCCAAGCTCGCCCCTTATGTTAAAAGATGCGTATATCCTTGTGTTGAGCTGGTAAGGCAGCTGCGCCATGTTCACCTGCTGGAATTCCTGCGTATCCGCAAGGTTCAGGGTTTCGCCAGCCTTTATCTCCATGATATCCATGGCGGTCTTCACTGCAGAGTTCTTCGCGAGCAGCATCACTTCGTCATCGCGGAAATTTACCGGAATGATGATGTTCGCATTGCCTTTTGAAGGATGGTAAAGCAGAAGCGTTTTATTGCCGAGCTTTCCGCTGTCCTCTACGACTTTTCCAAATTCATCCGAGCTTTCCATAGCAGAAAAATTCTCATTGCCTGCTGGCAACAGCAGTGAAAACCATCTGTCACCAAACTTAACCAGTCTAACCTTTGCATTTGTGGGGTCTGCTACATCTATGTTTTGGAGGTTCACCATGCCCACGGGGTAATGGCTCTCCAGCGCTTTTGTGACTCTCTCATCCGTGCTGAGCATCTCAACCTCTGCGTCATTGAAGTAGCGCGATGCAACGACTGCGCTCAAGCCCTTCTCATCAGTATAAAGCAGCAGCCTGTCCCCGCTGGTGAGCGCATTCCTGAATCCGCTGTCAGTAAGCAGCGCCTCCTCATCGCTCTGGCTCATGTTGTCCAGCAGTATGATGCTCTTGTTCTGGTATCCAACCACCCTTGTCTCCGGGGGCCTTATAATATTGCGTATGCTTCCCGCCCCGCTGTTCACCATGCTCGCAACAGGGTCAACAAACCATTTTCTGGAAAGGTCGTTGAAATAAAATGTATCCACTAGAACTGCAATTATAAGGAGCAGACCCAGCAATGACAGCGCAATGCTCCTGTCCATCTCATCCGCTCTCAGACTAATAGACCCTCTCGCCCACGAAAACCTCAATCCCGTTCGGCGTTATCTTGAAAGGGGTCAGCACCTTGGAATGCTCGCTCCCCCTCATCTTCAGAACCTCCATCGCGGATATCCTCCTCTCCTGCTGCTCCAGGAGGTATAAGAGTATCACTCCATCGGCAACGAAGTGCTCTATTGCGAACCTCACGGTTTCCCTGTTCACGTTCTGCAGTTCCGCAGTGAGCAGCGCAGTGCACCCCTTCCTCTTAAGGTCTCTGAGGAGGTTCAGCAGAGTCCTCCTGTACTCCAAATCGTCTGTGAAAAATAGGTTGAGTATTGATGCAGAGTCAACCACTATCCTCTCTATCTTGTTGTCCTCTATTGTCTCATTTATCTTATCCTGCAACTTGTTGAAGGTGTAGTAGGGGCTCACCCCCGTCTCGGGCGTGTCCACATGTATGTACGATTCCTGGGTGAGCACCATGAGCTTTTTCTCCTTAATCATCTGGTTGAATTTGTTCCATTTGGTGAATGTCGTAGTTGCGTTGTCTACAAGCGAATTCGTATCCTCCTCCAGTGAGAGGAAGAGCCCGTTGTCACCCTCCAACGCGCCCCTGTAGAGAAACTCCATGGCGAGGCTGGTCTTTCCGGTTCCAGGCCCACCGCATATGAACACATTGTTATGTACAGGAATCCCGCCTCCAAGCAGCACATCCAGGCCCTTTATGTTGGTTTTCATCTTCTCCATTTTTTCACCTACTTGAATCCCATCCAGTTCGTGTCAAAATCCTTCAGTTTGAACTCCTTCACCCTGTAGTAGGAGACCAGCTCATCCCCCTCCTCCCTTATCTGGAATTCAATTACACCGTCAAACAGGCTCTCAACTACTGAAAGCACCTGGGGTGATATCATCTCCCTCTCCATGACGAATATGGCAGTGATGCCGGCTCTCTTAATCTTCTTCATGTTTGAGCTAAGGAAATCGCTCAGCACGTCAGAGGAATATGCAGGCAGGAGCTTGTAGAGTATGTTGAAGAACACAATTTCCGGCTTGCTCTCAACAATCTTGGTTATCACGAGTGACATCTCAGTTATGTTCGGCTCAACCTTGAAAGCTCCAACCCTGCCCCTCTCCTCCTTGCTGAACCACTGCAGTTCCTCCTCCGGCTCATATGAGCATACGGCTGCCCTCTTGCCTCTCTGGAGCTCAAGCTTCAGGAATCTCAGGCAGCATTCCTCCTTCCTGCTCCCGATAGGGCCTTCAACCAAAACTATGGAGTTCTTAGGCAGGTCTATCATCTCGGATTTCTTGAACGACAGCTTTGGAGGCTTCCTGGGCTCCTCGCTCTCACCCATATTCTTCACAAGCTTCTTGGCTTTTGAGAGCAGCTCCTTTGTGTCGCCCTTCAAACGGCTTTTGTAATCTGCCAGAGAGTTGAACTCTGCATCAAACCGCGTGAGGACGTTTGACGCCGCGGAGCTGTCATACTGCGGAAGATCCTGTATGAACTTCTTCAGCCTCAGCATGAGAGATGCGTATGGATCCTCCTCCTCAGGCATATCCACTGCAACCTCTTCTACTTTTGCAGCCGTCTTGCAGTACATTGTCTCCTCCGCCCCGACTTCTCTTTTCAGCTCGAGGGCATACATGATGAGGTCATGCGCTATGAGGGCTGCAAGAATCATAAAGCCGTTTGATACAATAGACAGCCACAGGATATTCACGAGCAAGGGCGAGATGTTGTTCCACAGCTTCTCAAGTTGCCCCTGGTAAATCATGTCTACGCTGAAGAACCTTACGGAAAATATGACGGTGATGAGGACTGCAGCAACCACGCTGCCTTCCAGTATGCTGAATATTGATTCGCTGGCGCTCTTTTTCCTCGACAGCAGATGCACGAATATGAACGAGGCGCATGCGAAGAGAATAATTCCTATGATGAACCTGTCTACGCTGACAAAATCCACAGGCCCCTTCCCCAGAAGCAGCGCAAGCACCGATCCGGCAGAGTAGACCCCGCCGTAGACGTAGGAGTCGGAATAGCCTACAATCACTCCAATGGCATTTGCCACTGCCAGCAGAAGGAATGCTACAAATGAGAAGAGCAGCTCCTCGCTCCCAAGAGGCACTATGAATGAGTTAACAACCACAAGATAGCTCGAGAATCCCAGCGAGATGTAGCACAGCATCTTCACAGGCCTGCTTTTCAGCTGCCTTACTATAATTGGAAGCGCTGCAGCAGGCACGAGCAGTGCCGGCATGTATACGGGGTAGTTCTTCATGGTCCATATGGACAGCGCAGCTAGCGCGAAACATGTTAAAAGGACCAAATGCCTGTACCAGTCCATCATTGCTCCACCAATATAATTTTATTCTATACCTATATTAAACTTCTTTTCGCCTGCTAGTCGAACCACTTCTGAAGGCTGCTCTGCTTAATCTTTTCTGAGGATACTCTGATCATCTCATCAAGGGTTTTGCTTACTCGCTCCTCTGAGAACCCATGCTCCCTGCACAGGAATCCCACAATCCCGTCCCTGTCAGGCTCTTTGAATTCAATTTTGCACTTCTCATCAACCGCAGGGTGCAGGAATATACTCTCAACATCAGATGGATTCACATCCATCTCCCCCTTGAATTTCGCAAAAACTTCATCGAATGAGCTGCTCTCCGAGACCAGCTTAAGAGCCTTCTTGGGCCCTATTCCCTTCACTCCGCTGTTGAAGTCCGTTCCAACAAGTATCCCAATCCATATGAGCTTCCTCCTGTCAACCCCAAGCTCTCTAAGGCTTCTCTCCATGTCTATCAGCTCAGTCTTCACTTCCACATAAACCTCCTTCCTCGGAAGCTTCCTTCTCCCGCTCATTGTCAAATTCCTGACAAGGCGAGGAGCACCAAAGAGCAGGGCGTCGTAATCCTGGGATGCGCATGCGTAAACGACTCCCTTTTCCGCAAGCACCGCTGCCTGGGCCTCGCCCTCACTCGGAGCCTGCACAGCGGGAAGGCCCATGAGCTCCACAAGTTTCTTTGCATCATCCGCCATCTCCCTGCTGAGCTTCGAGGATGCCTGTGCATGAACCCTCGCCTCGGCAAGCTCGCCCCTGCTAAGAGCATCCTTCCACTTCTGCTCTGCCATCTCCCTTACTTCCCTCCTGCCCTCAAGCACGCTTCTCTTCAGCTTCGGAGGCTCCCCGTCGAATATGTAGGCGGGTTTCACCCCGGCCTCAATGAGCTTTGCCGTCCTGTAGAAGACTCCTGAAAGATGGCTGGTTATCCTGCCCTTTGAATCCATCAGCGGGGTGCCGTCAGGCTGTCTTATTATAGAAAGAAACTGGTAGAGCGCATTGTACGCATCTATCGCGATGGTTTTTCCATTGAGAGCTTCCAGGGTTATCTCATCCTTCTGGACAATCTCCCCGAGGTCAACACCCATCTCATCATCTATTTTTTCTTTACAACTACTACGTCCCCCAGAGTAAGCTCGCCCTTCTTGTCCCTTCTTATGTCCACGTGCTCGTGTTTTATCTCCTCAAAGAGTTTTATTCCAAGCGCCCTCTCGAGCTTCAGGGCAAACGTCTCATTAGGAATCGTCCTCTCCGCCTCCACCCTCTCAAGAAATGACTCCTTCTCATTCACCAGCTCGGCGAGCACCTTCCTCTCTATCCTCATCTTCTCCCTCGCCTCCCTGATTTTCCTGCCGAAGTCTGCAACGATGTCCCTTTCTACCTCACCCCTGCTTGCAAACAGTTTTCTCTGCGGAACTGATGCAGGAGTTGAGAGCACTTTCCCGTGCTTTGCGCAGTTTCTGCATGCGTGGAGCTTTGCCCCCTCAACAAGAATCAGGAATTCCGCCTCCTCGGCTCCGCATATCTCGCACTCTCCCATGAGTTTGCTTTGGGCTCAAAGCTATTAATAGTTTTCGTGCAAATTAACTCTTATGAAAAAACTTCTTGCAGCCTTCACCACCCTAATTTCAGTTTTCGCTTTCTATGAGGTGGTGGAAAGCCCAATAAACGGCATTGCAAAATTCATAATCTCAGCAGTCATCCTTTTCCTGTCGGGCATGTGCCTGCAGAAGCTTCTCAACCTCAACGGCGAGAAGGGCATAATCATACTGGCAACTGAGAGGGGAAAGAAGTCGCTTGACAGGCTTGCGGCATGGAACCCTGGCGTCTGGAGAAGCCTGGCCGATTTTGGCATGGTGATGGGGTTCGGAGCCAGCTCAGCGTTGCTGTTCAAAAAAATTTCCAGGCGGAACCTCAAGGTCTCCCTCCTTGTACTCATGCTCTCCATACTTTTTGTTCTGCCTTTCGTCCTGCCAGTCGCTGTAAGCATAATAGAACTCCCAATAAGCACTTCTATACTGCGTGGCTCTGCCTCTGCCAATTCGGCACCTGAGTCCTCATCAGTCCTGCTCTATTACATAGTATTCTTCTCGCTTCTCATTGGCGGGTTTTGCATAGCTGGCGTGATGAGTTTTATCGGCTACGGCTTGTTTATAACCTACAGCATTTTCATGAAGCTTCTCTCAATTTTTGGCGTTCCTGCTGGAAATGCAGAGGCTCTCACTGCAATAACACCTGGCGCAGCGCCCATAATCCCAGGGATAAACCTGCCGTTCTTCGAGGGCATCCTAGCGCTGGCCGTAATACTATTTTTCCACGAAGTCTCACACGGAATCCTGGCCAGGGTGGAGAAGATAAAAGTGAAGAACAGCGGGCTCGTGCTGTTCGGCTTCATACCCATAGGTGCATTTGTTGAGCCTGACGAGGACCAGCTTCAGAAAAGCGATCCTGAAAAGCAGAAGAACGTGCTGGTGGCAGGCTCATCCGCGAATCTGGTGTTGTCAATTGTGTTCTTCCTGTTCTTCATAGGCTATCTGCTGGTTATAATCGACAGCTATCCGCCTCCCAATTCGTATATTGACCAGCATGTGCTCATTTCCGAAGTTGCCCGGGGCTCTCCGGCGTATGGAATACTGAAGCCTGGAATGGTTGTTGAGCAGTGGAACGGCGTTGAGCTGCATACACTATACGATTTCTACAACGCATCCAACATGACAAAAGAAAACGACACAGTATCCATAGTCACAGATTCAGGCTACTTCCTGCTGAAAGCTGGCGAAAACGGGAAAGTTGGCGTGTTGACGTTTAGCGATGCCGGTCTGTCGGGATGGATAAGAGAGTTGTCATACCAGCCAGGCAAATGGTGGCTCGCATTCCTATACAATTTCATAGGCCTAACTTTTGTGCTTAACTTCCTGGTTGGCACAGTGAACCTGCTCCCGATTCCGCCTTTCGATGGATACAGGATTATCTCTCTTGTCGTAAAGGGGGAGAAGCTCATAAAAGCAATTGCAATAGCAATGATTGTTTTCTTTGCAATCAACCTCATACCCTGGATTTGGTACAGGGGATAAATCAGACTTCGCCCAGGCTCCAGTTAGATTCTCTTTTTGGCTTGCCGACAATATACGGGCTCTTTATGCCAGTGAATATTGCTAGTGCCTCTATCCTGCCCTCGTAGCTTGCGTCAAGCCTCGCGCCCCATATAACATTTGCGGTCGGCTCAACTTCTTCAGTGAGCAGCTCACCAATCTGGTTTGCCTCGCCCAGCGTCATGTCTCCCCCGCCCGTAAGGTGCAGCAGCACGCCTGTCGCACCCCTGTAGTCAACATCAAGCAGCCTGTGGTGCAGCGTATTCTTGACAAGCTCCTTCACCCTGTCGGTTCCCTTTGCCTCGCCAACTGCTATCATTGAGACTCCTCCGCCTCCCATTATTGCCCTAACATCGGCAAAATCCATGTTTATCAGGCTCGGAGTGGTTATTGTTTCAGTTATACCTCTTACAGCTCTGGCGGTTATCTCATCAGCAACGTTAAAAGCTCGGTCTATTGGAAGGTTGGGGAAGAACTCAACCAGCCTGTTGTTGTCTATCACAATTATCGTGTCTGCACTCCTCCTCAGAGCTTCTATGCCTGCCTCGGCTTTCTTCAGCCTCGCCCTCTCAAGCTCGAAGGGGTATGTCACCATTGCTACAACTATCGCTCCTTGCTGCTTTGCCAAATCTGCTATTGCCGGAGCAGCGCCTGTGCCTGTTCCTCCACCCATGCCCGCTGCTATGAAAAGCAGGTTAGTGTCCGCCAGTATGGTCTCCAGCTCCTGCCTTGATGCCTCAACAGCCTTCAGTGCGACTTCA
The DNA here is from genome assembly GCA_013425335.1 of Microcaldota archaeon. GTDB lineage: Archaea > Micrarchaeota > Micrarchaeia > Burarchaeales > Fermentimicrarchaeaceae > Fermentimicrarchaeum. Next base: position 1,277 of record JACCLG010000035.1, on the reverse strand, counting down.
GGATATCCTCCTGCCCCCAGACCCCTTGTTATGCTCTGCCCGATGAGAACCCTTTTTGCGCTCTCTGAAATTATTGAAAGGTGCTTCTTGTCGGTGTTGACAGCTATGAGCTCAGCCCCCCTTATCCCGACCTTTGCAAGCCTGTTTATGGTGTTGCATCCCGCCCCGCCCACCCCCATTACAACTATCCTTGGGGCGGAGAGGTCACTGCCAACTTCATTGCCGGTCTCTTTGAGAGCTTCCTGAATTATTGATTCCATATATGAGCACCTCCATGAAACTGGTTTAGTATAGTTATTGATTCTATATAAACATTTACATTTCCTAATCCTAGGCAATGCATATCTTTAAATATGATTTTTAAAAAGAATGTATGGGGATATTTTGCTGAGCTTGAGGAAAGGTCAGGTCTGGTCCTATGATTTGGTAATTGCATCCATCATCTTCGTTCTGGCAATGGCGGTTCTGGCTTTCTTCTGGTGGAGCGTGAGAACAAACATGTCGGAGGACAAGGAGGCGATTATCCGTGAATCCTTCAAGGTGAGCGATATGCTCATGTCGCCAGGCATACCACAAAACTGGAGCATGCTGGTGAACCTATCAAACCAGAGCACATGGTCAAACGTGCAGGGGATTGGGCTTGCCGAGAGCTGGACCAACAGTTCCCTTTCAGTTGATAAAGTTTACAAACTAATTAACATGAGCTCGGTTAACTCCTCCCTTGTACAAAACAAGCTCAGGTCGCGCTATAACTTCTATTTGCAATTCGTATTCCTCAATACCAGCAACAATAGTGTTGAGCAGCCAGTCCTAATGAATCAGACAGCCATTGTAGCAGGCAACCTGTACAACCTTACGACAGTGCAGGCAATAGCCAGGGATGACAGAATAGCTGTTTACAACAACTCAATTGTCATAATGAGACTCTACCTATGGAGCAATTCCAGCTTGGATTAGCCTCATGAAACTCCGGCTATCCGAAATTGTCCAAAGCAATTCTCTGGATAGATTTTTATATATACATTGTTAAATTCAACCTATACTGGTGGTCCTCATGAATAAAAAAGCTCAGGTTGCTCTTGAATTTCTCACAACCTACGGCTGGGTTATAGCCGGCGTCATGATTTTCATTGCAATTCTCCTTTACTACGGAATGTTTGATCCCCTGAGGTTTGTTTCACGACAGTGCAACTTTGAGCTTGGATTACCCTGCACTGCATACAAGCTTGAGTCCAGCCCTGCAACCGGAGGGACTGTATTCATAGTGCAGCTCTCAA
>JACCLG010000027.1 GCA_013425335.1 Microcaldota archaeon | reverse complement strand
AATTTTTAATTGTACAAATAATAACCGTTGTTGGTTTTATTTCGTGGGTTTGGAATAAGAGAGACAACCTTCTGATCTTAATCCTCCCCCAGTTTCTAATAATAAGCTTGATTCAAGGCTTCATATACAATGGTGCCCTAACTCAATATTCTATGGGATTGCAGGCATCAATGGCACTGCTTGCAGGACCGGGCATAGTCTGGATATGGAAAAAATACTTCCAAAAATATCCTCTAAATATTTCGCTTTTCTCGGTATTAATTCTGCAATTCCTTCTCTTCTCTTATCTGGCGACAATACTCAGCTTGAGAGGAGCAATAGGAGTGCATGATTTCGGTTACTGGTATGATGGGGAGGTAATCGCATTGTTAAATCAGAAAGCTAGTAATGAGACAATAGCCGGACTTCATGGGGCATTTATAAAAGATGCAAAGGAATGGGTTTGGTACGAGAGGGATGTAGATAAAGTCTTAGAGATGGAACCTGACTGGTACATTATTGTCGAACCCAAACTCATAGATTTTAAAACTAAGCCTGAGAATATAAAAGAGGTTGAGGTCTATAAGATAGGACCTTATATAGTTTTGCACTCGCATCCGCGAGGTCACTTGCATGAGTTGATAGAACCCAACAAAGAATTCAAAGAATGGACATTTAGAGGTTGATATCATGGAATCAGAAAAGATGGTAAAGCTATTATTCGCAATTGCATTTTTGGTATTCACTTCAGCATTCGTACTAACAGGCATTTTTTACGTTCTTGAATCGCCAAAACTGCCTGCCAAAGCAGAGTTGGCGGATGATTTGCTGAATATAACTTTCTATACGCACAAGAACTACGCAAATCCAGCGGAAACTTCAACTTTCTACTTTGACATAATTAACAAGAAAAATGAAACGATAAAAAAAATAGATATAAGTGTGGAAATTAGCTATTTAGGAAATGTGGTTTACAGACGGCAGGGAGCTTCAATCAGAGACTTTAAACAGGGAGAAAAGGTCACTATACGTACTGAGAATAGCCTTCCTCTCCTGACTCCGCCTGGGAATTATCTGGTTCAGCTCACATTCAAACCAGAAAACTCTAGTGAGAGGTACCTTGAATACTACCTCTACGTAAAACCAAGCATCTATCAGTTAATATTCCTATTTTTAATGGCAGTCCTATTCTGCTTATTGACTTTTTACTTTGATGTTGCAAAAGAAAAATCGGCGTCATTACTCTCTCTTACAAAGAAGAATTTTGGAAAGTTTACGGTTGAGGAAAGGCTCATATCCATGGGAATAATTTGTTTAGTGATTACCGCATTCATCCTAGCATCGGGCTTTGAGTCTGTTGCAAATGAGTTCGCTTTACTTGCGTATCTGCTTTTGGTAATAGGCGTTATGGGCAGTCTACTTGAATATCTATCACTTGAGAGTCCGGAGATGGATAATATTCTGATTTTACTTACATTATCCATAGCAGCATTTTTCTTAACTAACAATGGCATAAATGAATATACTGGAAAGATAATAACCTCATTCGCTTTAGCTTGGGCAGTCCTTTCTTTCTCCACGATGGAAAAAATCCAGCAAAAAAGGCTTGTTGGGTATTTGGTCGTCTATCTATTTTTGTGGACGGTATTCAACATGTACCAAAAATCTATACCGTATTATAGCATAGGTCTAATCGCCGCCTTTCTTTTGTACTTAACAAAAAAGAGACGAATAAATTTTTAAGACTTTTTCAGCTATTCTGCTCCAATCGTATTTTACGCCAGCTTCTAATACATTTTGCTGTAATGTTTAGAGTATCCCACTAAATGCCAGTTTGTTTGCCTTCATAAGGGAATCGAGCGTGCCTGCATCGATCCACCAGTGTTTCAGTATGTCAAACTCTGCATTCCCATTCTTAACATAATGCATGTTTACATCAGTAATTTCAAGCTCTTCACGTGCCGATGGTTTCAATTTTGATACTACGCCAAATATACTGTTATCATACATGTAAACTCCAATCTGTATAATATTAGATTTTGGTTTTTTGGGTTTCTCCACAATATTGACTATTTTCCCATCTTTTATCTCAACAACACCAAACCTCCATGGGTCTTTAACTTTCTTCAAAAGCAGCCTAGCTCCCACCCCCTGCTTCCTGAATGCGTCGACATACGGCTTTATGGAACCGCCTATTATGTTGTCTCCGAGTATCACCACAACTTTATCCTCGCCAACAAAATGTTTTGTGAGGCCAAGAGCCTCTGCTATCCCGCCGGCTCTCTTTTGGACTTTGTATGTAAGGTTGACGTCAATTACCAATTTTCCATCTCTGTTGATTACTCTGCCATCGCCAAGCACATCTATAAAATCGCCTGCGTGGTTCTGCCCAGTAACTAGGCATATTTCTTTTATTCCTGCCTCCTCCAGTCTTTTCAATGGATAGTAGACCATCGGAAGTCTGCCGATAGGCAATAGATGTTTGTTTGTTATCCTTGTCAGCTCTCCCAACCTGGTCGCCTCGCCGCCAGCTAGAACAACTCCAACAATGCCAGTCATATTCACACCTATCACTACAAATTTATTTCCTAATGCTCCTCCACCATTGTTCATTCTCTCTATACCATTCCACAGTCGCTTTCAACCCTACCTCCAAATCAACTTCAGGCTTCCAGCCAAGTTCTCTAATCTTACTGCTGCCCATCGAATACCTAAAATCATGCCCTTTCCTATCCTCAACAAACTGAATCATCTCTTCAGATTTGCCGATTAGCTTCAGCAGGATTTTTGTTATCTCAAGATTATCCCTCTCCTCTGAGGCTGCAATGTTGTAAATCTCCCCGATTCTCCCCTTATGCAGTACCTTATCTATTGCTTTGCAGTTGTCAATCACAAACAGCCAATCGCGTATGTTCAAACCCGTTCCGTATACTGGAACTTTTTTGTTCTCAAGTAGGTTTGTTATGAAAAGCGGTACGAGCTTCTCAGGGAATTGGTATGGGCCGTAGTTGTTGGAACTTCTCGTTATCATTGCTGGCAGATTGTAAGTTTTGCGGTAAGCCCCAACAAGCATATCCGCCCCTGCTTTGCTGGCCGAGTAGGGTGAGCTGGGGTTGGGCGGGTCGCTCTCCTTGAAACTTCCATTCTTTATGCTGCCATAAACCTCATCAGTACTTACCTGAATGTATTTTTCAACATCATTCTTCCTTGCTGCCTCAAGAAGCACATACGTGCCAAACATATCTGTTTTAACAAATGTGCCCGCGTCTATGATAGACCTATCCACGTGAGTCTCCGCTGCACCATTTATTATAACATCAGTACCCTTTGTAATTTTCTCAACAAGTTTTTTGTTGCATATATCGCCTTTTATGAATTTGTAATTCTTGTTGTTCTTGAAATCAAGAGTATTCTCGATACGACCGCAGTAGGTTAGCTTATCCAGATTGGTTATATGGTAATCAGGATATTTCTTCAGCATATGTCTTATGAAATTTGAAAATATGAATCCCGCCCCACCAGTCACAAGTATCCTCATTCTATCATCTCCAGCTGTTTCTTCAGTCTTTCCAGCCCTTCCTTAACTCCAGTTGGTTTTATCCCTGTTATTCTCTCAACTTTATTCGTCGACATAAACACTTTCTCAGGCCTTTGGGCTATCTGGTTGAGCTGGGGTGTGGTGGTGGGATGGATGTACTCATCATCAAAGTCGAATACCTCAGCTATTCTCTTTGCGAATTCATACCTGCTCATACAGTCCAAGCCGGTGACATGAAATACTCCATTCGCATCCTTCCTGTAAAGAGCGAATAGTATCTCGACAAGGTTGTCTGCGTAGGTGGGGTTATTGTGCTGGTCCGTAACCACATTAATGTTCTCCTTTTTTCTCAGATTCTCTATTACCCAACTAACGAAAGTTGTCTTTCCAAGTCCCCCCACACCATATAGCACTGCAGTTCTAGCAACTATGTAATTAACGTCAAGTGCCTCAAGCACATGCTCTGCAATCAGCTTTGTTTTTGCATAATAATTCAGGGGCCTTGGCTTGTCCTTCTCATGGTAATCCAGCTTCTTCCCATCAAATACATAATCTGTTGAGAGAAATATCATCTTAGCTCCAGCTCTCTTGCAGGCTTCTGCAACGTTCTTAGTCCCCTCCACATTCACCAGCCATGCCTCCTCGGGATGCGTCTCGCAGTAATCTACTCCCGTTATGGCTGCTGTATCCACCACGCAGTCCGGTTTTACCCTCTCCAAAATTGAGAAGACTTCTTCCCTCTTGGTAACATCCAGGTGGTGCAAGTTACTGCCTTTCATTTTGTTCTCCTTATACGTTCCATACATCTCATACTTGCTCTTCCCTCCCTCCATGAGCCTGCCACCTAGCAAACCCGCCGCCCCTATAACCAATATCCTGCTCATAGTATTCCCTCTTTTTAAATATGATAATAACATTTATAAATATTAACATATTATATTTAAAAGATATTGGAGGGTGAGCAGATGCTTGAAGGAGTGAAAGTAACCGATATAAAAAAACTGCCTGATGAGAGGGGCTTCTTTGCCGAGGTATTTCGGCAAGACTGGAAGGATTTTGTTGGGAATGATAAGATTGTGCAAGTCAATCTATCCATGGTTTACCCGGGAATAATAAAGGCATGGCATAGGCATAAGAGAGGTCAGGTAGACTATTTTATTGTCCCGAAAGGTGCAATTAAGCTCTGCATCTATGACGAAAGCAAAAAACAGCTCGACGATATAACTCTCTCCGGCGAGAGACTGCAAATAGCCAGAGTACCAGGCCACTACTGGCATGGCAACAAAACCCTGGGTTTTGAACCATCGCTTATAATCTACTTTGTAACAAATTTATATAACTACAAGAATCCGGATGAGGAGAGAAAAACATGGAACGACCCGAGCATAATTGACGGTAAAACAGGAAAGCCTTTCGATTGGAACATGTCGCCACACAAGTGAAGCGTTACAAATAATCCCCAAAATCTTCATGCATCAAGAAATAGACGAGTAAACTTCTGAGATATTTTTGGCTATAATTCTCCAATTATATCTCTCAGCCAGTCTTCTTGCATTCTTTCCATTTTTTTTGTTTTCCAAACCTATCACAATTGCATCTGCCAGCGATTCTGCATCTGTTGGCGTAATGACGATTCCAGCATTTTCCTTTTCTATCTCTTCCGCCATCCCAACAATATCTGTAGTCACAACTGGTACACCACACGCCATAGCTTCAAGCAGAACAATTCCAAACCCCTCCTGAGCCGGGGATGTTGAAGGTAGTACGAAAAGTTCGCTCATGTTATACTGCTTCACAAGTTCACTCTCAGCTATCTGACCTATAAAATCCACATTATCCTTCAAGCCTAACTGATGAGCGATTCCTTTGTAATGTTCAGTAAGCTCTCCTCCTCCACCCACCGTAAGTTTCACATCGTTTATCTCATTTTTTACTATTTTTAATGCTCTGAGGAGATGCTCCAAGCCTTTATATTCGTGAAACCTGTCAAGGACGCTCAGAAAGAACACTGAATTCTCTTCTTTCTCAACTTTCAGTGGTTTGAACTTCTTGGTATCAACTCCTGGCGGTATTATTTTTACTTTCTCTGCGTAACCGCCAAGAAAAGGTGAGAACTTCAGCTGTTTCTTGTTTGTCACTATTATTTTATCGGCCTTGCCAAGCACGAATTTCATCATCGTTCTTCTGTAGATATTCGCAATTTGGGAAGCAAAGCCCGACCCGATGATGTTATTGTGGTAGGTCAGAACAAGCGGCTTCTCCTTAACCTTTGATATAACTGCGCTCCAATCCGCGCTCCAGGGAGTGGGCAGGTGGGTATGGATTACATCGAAATCTTCTTTCCAAATTGCATAGGGAAGTTTTGGTGTGATGTTTGTATTTGCAATCTTCCCCACGTAACCCAAGCGTTTCACTTTGACGCCGTCGACAACCTCATCACCTGCATTTGGCTCATTGGCGCATATGACAGAGAGGTCATGACCTATTTTAACAAGTTCCCTACTCAAATTATAGACATAGCTCTCAACCCCCCCAACATGCGGGTAAAACCTTGCAGGCGTCTGGAGGATTTTCACTTCAGCTCACCGTATACCTTTTCAACTCTTTTTGCTATAACATCCCAATCGAACCTGTCAATCTCGTGTTTTTTTGGTTTTTTGTTAATATATCTCAAAATGTCCCTTCTTATGCCATCCTTGGTGGTAGTGCAGCAAAGCTCCTCAATCTCACTCGGCAGGGAATTGCTAAGAGCCAGCACAGGAGTGCCGCAAGCAACCGCCTCCAAAGCGGTTATGCTGAACCCCTCCCTTTCAGAAAGTATTGCAAAGAGAGAAGCGGACTTCAACTCCTTTAGCAGGCTCTCGTAGTTTAAGAAAGGTTTAAATTCAACCTTCTTGCCACTCTCTCTTGCCAGTTTGTCTAAACCATCTTTTTCAGGGCCTTCCCCGATTACAACTAGCTTCAAATCCTCTGGGAGGCTTTTTATCAGCAAATCCACATTCTTCTCTGGAATCAGCCTCCCAACAAAAATGACTTTGTCACCCTCTTTTCCAGCCTTTATCTTTTTAATCAGTTTTACATCCACCCCGTTGTTTATTGTGACTACCTTCCTCTTATCAACCCCGAGCTCCCTCTCAAGCTTCTCGCTTGTGGAGGAGGATACGGATACTATTCTGTCTGAAATCTTGGAAACTCTGCGCTCTATGCGTCTGCCGGCAAATCCTAAGAACCCCAGATACTCATCCCAGTAGTCACCCCACACTTCGTGCCAAGTAACAACCAGCGGTATCTTCTGCCTTCTCGCAATTCTTTTTGCAGTGAAACATGGCAGGAAGGGAAACTCATTGCACTCAATCAAATCAAACTTCCCCTGCTTGAGCTTTCTGTGAAGAGACTGAGTGAATCTGATAGCGGGAATTATTTTTCTCCTTCTGCCGGAATAAAGATTCTTAGGCGCATCGCAGACGCAGTGAACTTTAATTCCTTCATACTCGAATTCCCTCGAAGGCATCCCTTTGTAAAACATTGTGTAAAAATGAATTTCATGTCTTTTAGCCAGCCTCCTGAAAACTTCATAATAGCGCTTCTCCCCCCCTCCCACAACCCAGGGGTATATCACGTCAGAAACCACCGCTATCTTCATTATCCCACTATTCCATCGATAATATGCTGGAGAATAAAGAGGTGAATGCCACCTGCACCCCAAGAGCGACGAGTGTTGAAGAAACTATTGCCTCCCTCTGGTAATCCAAAGGACCAAACCCGCTCACAACCCACCTGTAGACTATCATCAGAGCTACGGTGAGCCCCACAATGAAGGCAAGCATGCCCACTAGCAGGCCGGTCTCCAGTCTAAATTGCTTCGCAAAAAACGACTCACCTTTGCCATTTGCATTAATCCTTCTGCGGTATATGGAGGAAAACAGGCCCAGCGAATACAGCTGGAAGCCCACTATGGTGAACATGCTGCCGAATATCATTGGGTGGATATACAGCGGGAAGCCAAGCAGAATTACGGGTCCCCCAAGCAAGATAAGCAGAAGCAGGAAGCCTGTAACCATAAGAAATATCCCGGGATAGACAAATATTACTGGAGGGCTGGAAAGAACCATGAACTTCAGGTGCCTCCAACCATCATCGAAGGACTTAATCTTTGATTTTGACCCCTTTCTGGGATAGTAGCTTATCGGAACCTCCTTTATCCGTAGGCCTTGGTTATGGGCCTTTATCACCATCTCGCTTGCGAACTCCATCCCCTCTGTTTTCAGATTCATTTTTTTGTATGCCTCTCTTGTGAAAGCCCTCATGCCGCAGTGCGAGTCGGATATGTCAATCTTGTAAATTCTATTCAGGAACCAGTTGAAGAATGGGTTGCCTATCCTCCTGTGAAGGAATGACATTGCTCCTCCTTTTATCTCGCCCTTGAATCTGGAGCCAACCACAAAGTCTGCTTCTCTGTTGATAAGCGGTTTGAGAATCTTCTCCATCTCACTAATATCATAAGTCCCATCACCATCCACCATGGCTATGTATTTTCCGCTTGCAGCATCAAGTCCTGCCAGATAGGCATTGCCGTAACCGAATTTCTTTGGGGTGATTACTACCGCACCAAGTCTCTTTGCTATCCTCGGGGTACCATCCGATGAGTTATCTGCGACTATAACCTCTCCCTTGAGCTTCATCTCTTTAAAAACTTCTTCGGCTTTTTTAATGCACCCCTCTATTGTCGCCTCCTCATTCATGGTCGGTATAACAACAGATATATCCATACTATATCCAACCTCTCATCATTACCTCTATAGACACATCCATTTAAATCCTTCCAATTTCCACCACAACATAACTAACTTAGTTCCCATCCTCATAGAATCCTTTACAAAATTTACTTTACTGCTTTCCTTATCCTTCCATCTTACTGGAAACTCCACAACCTTATACCCTTTCTTATAAGCTCTTACAAGACATTCGGTATCCCAAAACCAATGTTTGTCTTCAATATCATCCAAAATATCAAACAGAGCCTTTCTTTCGAATGCCTTGAACCCGCATTGCATATCATGGATGGGAATGCCAAAAAGAGTTCTAACCAGTAGGTTATATGTCCTGCTTGCAATCTCCCTTCTCACTGACCTCCTGGTACCCGACTCGGGTAAAAGCCTTGAGCCAGTTGAGAACTGCGCGCCGTTCTCTATGAATGATATCAGTTCTTTTAAGTGCTTCAAATCCGTTGCTAGATCTGAATCCATATAAACTAATATCTCACCCTTACTCCTCTTGAACGCCCTTTTTAGAGCTTCCCCCCTTCCCAGCCGCTCATCACTATGCAAATGTATAACCTTCGGGTTTTCTCTTCCAATCTGTCTAGCCAACCTGTCAGTTCCATCAATGCTTCCGTCTTCAGCTATTATTACCTCATAATCCTTTGTTATTCTTTCAATTGCCTTTTCAACCCGCGTTATAACCTTTCTCAATCTAGGTTCTTCGTTATACACTGGAATTACTATTGATACCCGCATGCTTCATACCCCGTGCCGTAACATTAGGTCAATAATAAGAAACCCTATTTCTCGCATCCAATCAGCATTATCTGTGCCAGCAACGCTTCCAGCTGTATCCTCTCATTTGCTCCTTCCACCATTCGGAAGTTGTACTCCCCAATCCTGTCAACCAGATTCACTTTTGCCTTATCAGATATTCCCAGGCTTGTAACTTCTCTGTAAATCTGAAGGAGCACATCCTCCCCGCTCATGCCGTAGTTAACCATCACATGGTCCAGCTTCTCCCTGGCTTCAATGAACTTCCCCTTCAGTGCAAGGTCGAGCATTTCCTTTATCTCCTCTGGCTTTGCCCTTGAGGAGATTTTGAATATCATCTCTTTCGTTATTTTCTTCCCCGAAGCGGTCGCACCCTGCAATGCATTAACCACTTTTCTCATGTCTCCTTCTGAAATGTATATAAGGGCCTCCACAGCATCATCGTGCAGCTCAATCTTCTCAGCCTTCGCAATTCTTTTCACCATCTCTTTCATATCATGCTCAGTGAGGGGTTTGAACCTGAAGACGGAGCACCTGCTTTGCAGCGGTTCAATAATTTTACTGCTATAATTTGCAGAAAAAATGAAACGCGTCGCACCCGAGAATAGTTCCATGGTTCTTCTCAGGGCATGCTGCGCATCAGGAGTAAGCGCGTCAGCCTCGTCAAGCAGTATTATTTTGAATGGAACATCGCTGAGAGGCAGTGTCCTTGCGAAATCCTTAATTCTGCCTCTGACGACATCAATTCCCCTCTCATCACTGGCATTGAGCTCCAGGAAGGATCCTCCCACATTGTCCTTGAAAAGGTCGCGGGCAAGAGCCAGTGCAACCGTTGTCTTGCCGATTCCTGCAGGCCCTGCGAAGAGCATGTGGGGTATGTTCCTTGTCTTTACATAGGCTTTCATCCTCTCAACTATATCGGCCTGCCCGATAACGTCATCAAGAGTCTTAGGTCTGTACTTCTCCGTCCAAGGCAAGTCGAACTCCATATAATCACTACCAGCCAATACTATTTCACATAATATCTTAAATATCCTTGCCATCTAAATATTGAGTTCTAAAGTGATTTCATGAAGGAGGAGTTTATCATCCAGGCTGTTGGGGCAAGCGTGGTGCTGATTTTCCTACTGTGGTTTCTGAACCCCTTCCTGCCAACATACGACATGCGGGCAAACTTTATGAACTTCGCGCTGCTGTTTTCATGCACCCTCATGTCTTTGGTGATGCTGCAGTTTGGCGAGAGCGAGTTCAAGACACGTCTAAGCGTTGAATCATTCTCGCTCTTTGCAGGCGTCATAGTGCTCTCGGCAGTCCTTTCCTACAGCATAATTGATTATGGCGTTCCGGTGCTTTCGACTCCCTACCCCATCCTCCCGGCCGCATTCCTCCTGCTTCCAATAGTGCAGCTTTTTGTGAGAGAGAGGTTGTGAAATGTACGATGCCCCTAAACTGGAGAAAAGAATCCACAAGTTCTGGGAGGATGAGAAAGTATACAAGAAGGTTAAGGAGATGGGGAAAGGCAGGGAAAAGTTCTACTTCTGCGACGGCCCTCCCTATGCTACAGGGCAGATACATCCCGGAACCGCTTGGAACAAGTGCGTGAAGGATGCAATATGCAGATACAAGCGGGCAAAGGGCTTCCATGTGCGCGACCAGGCAGGCTACGACACGCATGGCTTGCCAATAGAAGTGAAGGTGGAGCAGGAGCTCAAGCTGAAGTCGAAGAAGGACATACAGAAGATAGGCGTTGCCAAGTTCATAAAGAAATGCAAGGAGTTTGCTACAAAATACATAGGCGTCATGGCAGAGCAGTTCAAGGGACTGGGCTGCTGGCTGGATTTTGATGATGCCTACATAACCTACAAAAATCCCTATATAGAGTCGGTGTGGAGCACCATAAAGAAGGCTCATGAGAAGGGGCTGCTGGAAAGAGGCATCTACGTTCTTCCATTCTGCCCCAGGTGCGAGACAACAATAGCGAATTATGAATTGGAATACGATGAAAGGGTTGATCCATCAATATACGTGAAATTCAAGGTTCAGGGCAAGGAAAATCAATACTTGGTCATATGGACCACAACCCCATGGACGCTTGTTGGAAATGTAGCAGTGATGGTGCACCCCAGCTACCAGTATGTCAGAGTCAAGGTTGAGAATGAGGAGTGGATTGTCGCCAAGGAAAAGTTGGATGCAGTAATTGCTGTGGCAAACAAAATCGGTCTGAGCCCCATAATACTTGAGGAGTTCAGCGGGCAGAAGCTGGACGGGCTGAAGTATGTTCACCCGCTTCTTCATAAGGTGCCGAAGCAGAAGGAGTTCAAGGATGCCCACAGGGTTGTGATGAGCGACAGGTTTGTCACTCTGGAGGACGGCAGCGGGCTGGTTCACTGCGCGCCAGGGCACGGGCCGCAGGATTTCGAGATAGGGAAGCAGTACAACCTCCCCATATTCTGCCCAGTTGGCGAGAACGGCAAATACACAAAGGATGCTGGAGAGTATGCAGGAATGTATGTGAAGGATGCCGATGCCGCAATACTGGAGGAGCTTGAAAAGAAAGGTTCGCTGATAAGCTCCGGCAAGATAAAGCACAGGTACCCCCATTGCTGGAGGTGCAAGTCCCCGCTCATCTTCATAACAACCGACCAGTGGTTCATAAGAATAACAAAAATAAAGGACAGGATGCTCTCCCAGCTGGATGAGGTGAATTGGGAGCCGGAATTCGCGAGGGTGTGGTTCCGAGACTTCGTGGCATCTGCTCCCGACTGGTGCATCTCAAGGCAGAGGTACTGGGGCATCCCCATGCCGATATGGGAGTGCGAGAAGTGCGGCAAGATAAAAATCATATCCTCACGGTCAGAGCTGGAAATTGAGAGCGGGAAGAGGCTGGACGACCTTCACAAGCCCGAGATAGATGAGGTGTTCCTGAAATGCGAGTGCGGAGGGAAGATGAAAAGAGTTCCTGATGTTCTTGATGTTTGGTTTGACTCCGGCAACTCCATATGGGCGCCACTCTCAAAGGAGGAGATGAAGTACTGGTATCCCTGCGATTTCATTGTTGAGGGCAAGGACCAGATACGAGGGTGGTTCTATTCACTTCTTGGCTGCGGAGTTATAACCCGCGACGAGGTGCCATACAAAAACCTGCTCATGCACGGCTTCTTCGTGGATGAGAAAGGAGAAAAAATGAGCAAGTCGCTTGGAAACTTCGTCCCCATGGAAGAGATAACTGAAAAATACGGCGCTGACACATTCAGGCTGTGGAGCATGAGCAGCACCGTGTGGGATGATTTGAAGTTCAACTGGGAGGAGATAAAGGAGGCGAACAAATCCCTCTCCATACTGTGGAATATGTACCTGTTCATGGAGAGGTTCTCAAAGCTCAGCAAGTTCAACCCCAAGAAAGAGGTGAAAGAATATGAACCAGAGGATTTGTGGCTTCTCTCAAGGCTGCACGGGATAATAAAACAGACAGCAGAGCAGCTTGACAAATATGACATTCATGAGGCGGTGAGAGTCTACAGGAATTTCATGGTTGAGGATATGAGCAGGTTCTACCTGAAGCTCGGCAAGAAAAGGATTTCCGATGGCAGAAACCCGAATGCGTTCTACAAGACGCTTCACACATCACTGCTTGCCATCTCGCAGATGCTCACGCCGATAACTCCGTTCATAGCAGAGGAGGGCTACCAGCTGCTCTTCAGGGAGGAGGGGAAAGAGAGCATAAGCATGCTGCCCTGGCCTCAGCACGACCAGAATGCGGTGAATCCACTCATTGAAGGGCAGATGAAGGTATGCCGAGAGATATCAGGGGTAATCGCCCAGCTTCGCCAGAATGCAAACATAAAGCTCAGGTGGCCTCTTGAGGAGGTTGTAGTTGCCACGGATTCCACGGAATGCATAAATGCAGTAGAGCATCTCTCCTACATCATAGAGATGATTGGCAATGTCAAGAAGACCAGGATACAGAAGGACATGCCGAGCACAGTTGAGGCGAGGCCAAAGTTCAATGTAATGGGGCCCGCCTTCAAGGATTACTCCGCAGCGGTTGCTGAGGCTGTGAAGAACAGCGATGCGAAGCTTGTCAGGAAGGAATTGGAGGAGAAGAAGTACTTTGAAGTTTCTATTGATGACAGGCCTTACAAGGTTACCTCGGACATGGTTGATTTCCTTGAGACGCCTCCAAAAGGGTATGCAGAGGCACCTTTCAGCGGCGGGAGAGTTTACCTGAAGGTTGAGGTGACTCCAGCTCTTTATGAAGAGGCAATAGCAAGAGAGGTGGGAAGGAGGATACAGATGATGAGGAAGGAGCTCCAGCTTGTTGAAACCGATATAATTGAGGTGAATGTAATTGGCGATGCAGAGCTCCTGTCGCTTCTTAAGAAAGGAGAGCAGAACCTGGCGAAGGAAGTGAAGGCGAAGATCCTGGTTCTGTCAGAGAAGCAGAAGCTGAAGGGGGATGCCAAGGAATGGGAGATAGACGGCAAGAAAGTGAAAATACTCATAAAAACGTAGTCACTCAGCCTTGAATACTTTCCTTTTCTTCATATCCGACCAGCAGTCCTTGCATATGACGATTCTTCTTATCCTGCTGGTTTTCTTTGATGATTTCTCGCAGGTGACGCACACTTTTCTGTTGCAGTACTCGCATGGTTCCAGCTGGTGCGCCTCCTTGCTGCATCTTTCGCAAATCATTTCATCACCTTTAATAAAATCGAATTCTATTATTATATACATTGGGTTTTATGAAGGTTTTTGTTGAGACGTATGGCTGCACGCTCAATCAGGCAGATTCCGAAATACTGAAAGGAAAGAACCTCCCTTGGTCCTGCGGGGCACGTCTAGCTGGGCGAGTTTGTGAATGCAAGAATATCTGATGCGACTGCATGCTGCCTGAAAGCTATAAGTTAATATTCTGAAAGGATAAGTTATGTTGGGTAAGGGGATGCATCTGATCGATAAATCCTGGATTAAGCGCAACCTTGCTGTCATCAGGGACCTGTCCCGAACGAACAGTCTAGTTTTCGGGCGTATGGCATTTTTTATCTACATGCTAAGAAAACCTCGAGGGAACAGTTTTGTGTTCCAAGGCAAGACCTATGAATACTTCTACCACCCATATAATTTCACTTGGACTAATGACCGAGCTATCGAAATTCCGATAGTGTGGGATATTGTAAAGAATTATAAGGGGAAGCGTATACTTGAAATTGGAAATGTTCTCTCTTATTATTTTCCAGTTAACCACGAAATAGTTGACAAATACGAAAGAACGCAGGGGGTGATTAACTGCGATATACTAGATTTCAAATCCCCACACAAATACGATTTGATAATTTCCATATCAACTCTCGAGCATATTGGTTGGGATGAGCCAGAGGAACGAGAGCCAATGAAAACTCTCAATGTTATTAGAAAACTAAAAAATATGCTATTGCCTGGCGGTAAGATTATCATAACTTTTCCAGTTGGCTGCAATCCATATCTTGACAAATTATTCAGGGATGATAAAATCTCTTTCACAAAGACGTATTATATGAAGCGAATATCTAAGGATAACAGATGGGTTGAGACCACGTGGCATGACATATGCAACATGAACTTTGAATCCGATCGATTCTTCAAGCATTCAAATGGACTTGTAATCGGAATCATAGAGGCA
This sequence comes from Microcaldota archaeon, assembly GCA_013425335.1. Lineage (GTDB taxonomy): Archaea > Micrarchaeota > Micrarchaeia > Burarchaeales > Fermentimicrarchaeaceae > Fermentimicrarchaeum. The sequence goes on along the minus strand of JACCLG010000027.1, from coordinate 20,867 downwards.
TAACCATAGTTTAATATTCCAGGATTTACAGTTATATCGGGTAATAAGAATGAGGAAACTTGCTCTGCTGCTTTCACTGCTGTGCCCTATTCTTCTTGTTAGCTCAGCCAAGACTGTATCCCCGGGAGAGTCGACAACAATAAATTTCCTCATAAGCAACCCGTCAGGTTCCTATGAATTATGCATTGACAGCATCCTTGTGCAGTTCACAGACCATGTTGGTGACATACAAGTTGTTACCCCAATGCCTGTTTACCCAAAGGTGTGCACCTGCCCTCCCAGTTCAAACAGCAGCTGCCTCAGTTATGCGGATGCGGGTAAGGCATACGGCCAGTCGCAGGGATATAAGTATGAGCCCTCGGATACATTCGGTTTCATATTCAATATAACCGTAGACCCGAATGCTGCTTCATCGCTGGTCTACCCGGGCGTAACGCATAGCTATGAGGTGCATTACTCGTACAAGTTCGTGAGTTGCGACGTAGGCTGCTGGTTCGAGAATCCGCAGCAGGAGTCCTACTCCGATATGGTCTACGTCCATGGGCTCACCCAGAATGAGCTAATCCTGGCGCAGAGTGGAGCTCAAAACGAGCAGTTGGCTGCGAGTTCATTGGCAGAGGCGCAGCAGGTTTTCTCTGACGCTTCCAATGCGATTGAGCAGGCCAATAGCACCATCTACCTCTCGCTGACTGCCCGGTGTATTTCAATATCAGAAGCATCCGCATACCTCTCAGATGCCCTGGGTAACTATTCCGCAGCCAAGTCTGCGCTCAATGATGCCCAGTCAGCATATGCGTACCAGAAATATGACGAGGTGAAGTTCAATGCAACAGTGGCCAAGCAGCTTGCGGTGCAGACCAAAAATGATGCGGATGTGGCTACCAGTCTTATACAAGCTGAGCTTCAGAGGATTGAGGCAATATCAAGCAAGATGGAGCAGGCAAACCTCTCGGTAAGCTATTCGCTAACGCTGGAAAAGCAGGCGGAAACAATAGGCGTAAGCTCATATGAGGTGAATTCATTGAACTCGCTTGCCCTGGCGTATACCAACAAAACCAATGCTGCATGCAAGGCCGGGGAGTTTAACGCTGTTTTTGACTCGGCGGATAGCACAATGGAAAAGGCTGATGCGGCAAGGCAGATTCTGGAACCGCTTGTAAGGGACAGGCTTGTCAAAATCTACGGAGGCTATCTAGAAAATTTGAGCAGGGCAAGGCTTTGGATTGGAAACCTCTCAGCCAACTACACCAATTTGACAATCTACAACCTCACTGACTACAGAGATAATATAAGAAATGGAAGCTATGCTGACTTTCTCATTTATATGGAATCGTTGCCATCCACCGCGGATATCGTAGAGAGAACAGTGGCTGGGTTCAGGGAGGTGAACAAAACCCTTGGGCTCATGAATAACATCACATACCTCGCCGGGAAGTACAACCAGAAGATGAACTTCTCGAAGGTTGAACTTCTGCTCCAGGATTCAGTGGAGGAGCTCTCTCTCCGCGACTTCAACAGCTCACTCAACTTCACAGGTGAAGCAAACCTGGAGCTTGATGCAATGAGGAAGGAGCTGGATGACAAGATAGGCAAGATAGAGAATGCCGAGAATATGATTGAGACTGCCAATGCGATAATGAGTGACGTGTCAACTGATAAATTTCTTATCTTCAGCCCTGACCTGTCGGAGTCGCAGCTTGCGCTACGGAGGGCCGTAGATGCGCTCTACTCACAGCCTGAAAGGGCAGCCGGTTTTGCTACGCAGGCAAGGGTGCTCGCGGTTGAGCAGAGAAGGAAAACTGAGTCGATGAAGCTGGGAGTTGCCGGTGCAGTTATAATTATAATCATACTCGCTGTGATACTAAGCAGAATAAAAAATCCTTTCAGATCCAAAAGAAAGCCATTCAAATACCATTGAGGTGCGTATATGCTAAGAACCCATTATGCATGCGATGTAAAGCCTGGCATGGAAGGGAAAACAGTCTTTCTGGCAGGCTGGGTGCACGAAGTGAGGGACATGGGCAAGGTCAAGTTCCTCATACTCCGGGACAGGACAGGCCTTGTTCAGGTCACTGGGAAGAAAGGTGTCACTGACGATACGGTTCTGGGCAGGATGAGCCTTGTCAAGGAAAGTGTTGTTAGAGTAACCGGCATAGTGCGGGAGGAGAAGCAGGCAAGGGGCGGAGTGGAGATAAACCCAACGGAAATTGTCGATTTGAACCCTGTTGAGGTGAAAATACCTTTTGAAGTTACGGGCAAGGTGCCTGCGGATTTGGATGTGCGCCTCAACCACCGGCAGATTGATTTGAGAAGAATCGAGACGAGCGCTATTTTCAAGGTCAAGAGCCAGATGCTGCATTCCTTCAGGGACAGGCTGTGCCAGCTGGGCTTCAGTGAGATAAACCCGCCGTGCATAGTATCTGCTGCAACAGAGGGAGGGACGGAGCTGTTCCCGGTGGAGTATTTTGAGAGGAAGGCTTTTCTGGCTCAGTCGCCCCAGTTGTACAAGCAGCTTGCCGTCATAGGGGGAATGGATAAGATATTCATGACAACGCCTGTTTTCAGGGCAGAGAAGCACAACACCACCACGCATCTCAACGAGCTCATATCCCTTGATATCGAGATGGGGTTTGCCGACCATAATGATGCGATGGATGTTCTTGAGGATGTGATCAAGCATATAACCTCAGATGCTCTCAACAACTGCCAAGAGGAGCTCAAGTTGCTCGGAGCCAAACTGGAGGTTCCGGAGAAGATAGAGAGGCACAGCTATACAGATGTTGTGGAGCTGCTTAACAAGAATGGGGATAACATGGCATGGGGGGCGGATTTCAACAGGGAGGAGGAGTCAAGAGCCGCAGAGCTGCTGGGGGAGGAGATTTTCTTCATAACAGAATGGCCTACAAAGAGCAGGGCTTTCTACTCCATGCCTAAGGAGGATGCAAAGGTGTGCAATGCATTCGATTTGATGTACGGCGGGCTTGAAATAGCTTCAGGAGCGCAGAGGATACATCTGCCAGAGCTGCTCGTGGAGCAGCTCACCTCGCGCGGGCTGGATCCCAAGGAGTTTGACTTCTACGTCAATGCATTCAGGATGGGAGCCCCGCCCCATGCCGGCTGGGCCATTGGAGCTGAGAGGCTTACAATGAAGCTCTGCAACAGGGAGAACATACGGGAATGCGCCCTCTTCCCAAGGGACAGGAGCAGGATAACGCCTTAGTTAGGATACTTATATATTAATAAACGTGGAATAAATTTACTTGGTGTTAAGTTGGTTGAAACCGAAGTAATTCAGCATAGTATAGAGGCATTCGGAAAAAATGCAAAGCTGGTGCTGTTCTTCTCGGTACCATTCCTGCTGTCATTCGCCATACCGCTTCTTTCTCCAATGCCAACCTATGTCTCCATAGGCGCAACATTTCTCAGGACAGGCAGCATGTTCATAGACCTCACATACTTTGACATAGGGCTGATATTCATAAGCTCGCTGGCATCTCTTTTCCTCATCTCATTTGCCGTGGTGTCAATAAACCTTGTCATAAAGTCACAGAGAACCATGACGAACATAAGAACCGAGGTTATAGAGGGCATAGAGAAGTACACTATGACAATATTCCTGCTCTACACAATCACTCTTGTTCTGTCCCTTGCTGTGCTGCTTCTCTTCCACGAATACCAGCTAGACGACCTGGCAACTCCGCTCTTTACGTTCCTTGTATCCCTGCCGCTGTTCTATGCGCCTGCAGCAGTAGTCATTGACGAGCTCAGACCAATAGAGGCAATGAAGATGAGCCTTTTCATGATAAGGAAAAAACTGCTCCTCTTCGTGCTGTGGCTTCTCGTGGGTTTCATAATGCTGTCAGTTATTGATGAGGTATTCATACTGCTGAGCGCCTATGTTAGCTGGGGGAGATATGTTGTCCTAGTGCTCAACTCCATGATTGTGATGCCTTTTCTTGTGATACTGCAGACTCAGTCGTACCTCACGAAATACACAATACTCAAGTAAGTCTAGTTGTGCTGCCTATCCAATTCCTATTTCGGCATTATGGGCTACATGGCTCCTATGGCATATGCTGCGTATACCGCTGCAATGATTCCCAAGATGGGCAGGGCATATCCTATGATGATTTCGCCCCTGCTCCTCTTCACGGCTGTTTTCCTTCTTACTAGATATGCATAAAAGAGCGCCTGCAGGAGAAAGAGGAAGAGCGACGCTGAACTGAGGGCAAGGATGTTGGCAGAGACGAACTCCGGGAACTTGAGTTCCGCATCAAGGAAAGCAAGCTGCTTGCCTACTATATAAAGAAACAGGGCCAGTATCAGGATTAAGGATGCTGCCCTCAGAAAATACATGAGGAGCACGACTCTTGCATCTTCACCCTGTGAGGGGCTTTCGCGGATATGTGAGTCTTCGAATGTTTTCATATGCTCTCAATGGTACTCCGTTAGTATTCCGAATATTCAATATTTATCTCTTTCCTGTGGGGCAACGATTCAATAACTGTTCTAGTACAGTTATAGAAAGGTTTAAATATAACAATATGCATAGTCATTCCACAACTCCCGAAAAAGGGAGTAAAAATGAGGTGGTTTAAAATGAAATATAAGGCAATTTTGTCCCTGTTGTTAGCTGTGGGACTAGCATCTGCCGGAGTGACTACAACTCAGACGGCCATAAATGTATCCGCGGCTTTGTGCACCTTCAAGGTACTGGTTCTTGGAGTACTGCCAGCTCTTTCGCTGATACTCTTCCTGTTCGCAGGGTTGGCGTATGCAGCAGGCCAGGCATTTGGTGCTGAGACCAAGGCAAAGGCGCAGGGCTGGGCAATGTCTCTCCTGGTTGGAGGGATAATTGGTATAGTCCTTGCAGTGCTGGCACCAGTGCTGGTGAACATATTCGTAAACGCAGCAGGAGCCGGCGCAGGATTCGCAAACGCCTGCTAGAAACATCCATTTTTTCTTTTTTTATATTTTATTTTTCTTTTTTTATATTTTATTCTACGTATTCCATGTAATAGGTGGTTTAAAATGAAATATAAGGCAATTTTGTCCCTGTTGTTAGCTGTGGGACTAGCATCTGCCGTGACTACAACTCAGACGGCTATAAATGTATCCGCGGCTTTGTGCACCTTCAAGGTACTGGTTCTTGGAGTACTGCCAGCTCTTTCGCTGGTGCTGTTCCTGTTCGCAGGGTTGGCATACGCAGCAGGCCAATTCTTCGGTGCTGAGACCAAGGCAAAGGCGCAGGGCTGGGCAATGGCTCTCCTGGTTGGAGGGATAATTGGTATAATCCTTGCAGTGTTGGCACCCATACTGGTAAACATATTCGTAAACGCAGCAGGAGCCGGTGCAGGATTCGCAAACGCTTGTCCTTAGAGACATCCATTTTTTTCTTTTTTTATATTTTATTTAAATATCCGGGTAATAGCATGAGGTCATACCGAAATCTTTTTATTCTCCGTATTCCATATACTAGGTGGTGATTAAAATGAGAAATAATGCAAAAATGGCTCTTGTATTGATTCTCCTTTCGTTGCAGACTCCAGTCTTCGCCGCTGTAGGTGTAGGAACAATGGCTACGAATATAGCACTAGCTCTCTGCCAATTCCAGACGCTTGTCTACACCGTTCTGCCAAGTCTTTCCCTTATAATGTTCCTGTTTGCAGGGTTGGCATATGCATCAGGTCAAGTCTTCGGTTCTGAAATGAGGGCAAAGGCGCAGGGCTGGGCAATGTCTCTCCTGGTTGGAGGGATAATTGGCATATTCCTTGCAGTGCTGGCACCCATACTGGTTAAGATATTCACACAGATGTCGCCTGGTACATTCACATTCAGTTGCCCATAGAAAACATTCATTTTTTTTCTTTTTCCATACTTCTTCTGCCTAAAGCGTAAACAATATTTTATCTTATCTTCAGTTAGTTTTAAAAACAACCAAACCCAAATTACCAGATATTGTATATAGAGTTGGTGGTTTTGACAATTCTGCAGGTAGACTTAAGCGGTGGCACATTTCTGGGGGGGTGGGTGTCAGCTGCCCTAACCGCCCTTTTGGTCTCATTCGGCATAATTGCAATTGCTTTTGCAATTGGGATTGGGTTCAACTACAAGGAGCTTGAGGAGTGGGCCAAGAGGGAGATGTACGAGATATTCATAAGCGGGGTTATAGTTGGTTCCTTGGTTGCCTTCGTAGGAGTCCTATTCGGCATATCAACCAACCTGGCTGGCGGCGATCCGCTGGAAGTAGCGCACAGCAGTCTGGGTCAAATGCTGTATGACACCGCCGGCATATACCTCAACTTGTTCCTGTATAACCTGTACATAGCTGCGCTTTCAACACTGACGATAGGCTTCTTCATACCCATAATTATACCCGAGGTGCTGACAATACGCATTGGTTCCATGGTAACTCCCGAAGCTGGATTCAGCGCCATGACAATTGGGATAGACACACTGTTCAACCTCCTCTCTGCAATGTTTGCTGTACTACTTGTCCAGCAGGTTCTCCTGGATTTCTTCAGGGTGGTAATGTTCAAGTATTTCCTGCCCCTCGGAGTCCTCATGAGGAGTTTTTCGCTCACAAGAGTTGCCGGCAGCACCATCATTGCAGTTGCAGTGGGCGCCTACATAATCTACCCTCTCGCAATAATATACTCCTACGGACTATACAACAGCTTTAAGTCAGTAACTGTAGCTGGGCAGCCCGGCAACCCGATGGAGAATCTGTATTTCGGGCCGATCGTTTGGGATATAGCCGGCCCTATAAACGCATTGGGCAGCATGATGAGGAACTTCGTTATAATAACTGCATGTTTCCTAGTGACAGTAGTAATAACCTTGTCTTCAATACGTTCGCTTGCAGGTGCGCTGGGGGGCGACCCGGATTTATTCGGGTTGGCCAGATTGGTATAGGTGATTAGACGAGTCTGAAAACATTCGTAAGGGCGTTGCTCATTTCTATTGCTATTGCGAATGTTTCCGCTGCAACCGCATGCATGAATCCACCTCAGCCATGCTGCATAAGCGGCGAGTGGGAGTCAGGCGGCTGGATAAATCTGGTTTTCATTGGGCTGTCGCTCATTTTCCTGTCCTTCTCCCTGATATATATGTTGTCCAAAATATTTTCTAAACCGGAGTGGGCTGTTTGGATAAAGGACGAGTTCTACCAGGCAATAATCTCCGTAGCAATAGTAGTCCTGCTAGTAGTTGTAATCAGTGCAGTATGTAGCATCTTCACCAATGTTGCCGGAGCTGACCCCTTCGTTATAGCCCACACCTATCTTAATGGCCTGGTCTGGGATAAGACGATCAACCTTGCGACACGGGCATTCCAAGACAGCCTCATCTGCCAGCTGGCTGCCGCCTACAAGACCCACGTGGGTTCCAAATCCCTTGGGACAACCTATCAGCAGAGCATAGGCCTCAGGACAGTTGCAACCAACTTTGATTTCCTCTACACGCTCTTTGTAGGGCTGTCAGCAAGCCTCATGGTCCAGGATATAGGCCTGTCCATAATACAGGCATTCGCTTTCAGGATAATGCTTCCACTTGGCATACTCTTCAGGGTGTTCCCGTTTCTGAGAAGGGCTGGGGCAACGTTCATAGCCTTGGCACTTGGGCTGTATATTGTATACCCGCTCTGCTTCGTTATGAACCAGATGGTAGTCAATGCAGTGATGAAAGACCCAGTGATGAGCGCTTCTTTCATATCAAGTTCTGCCGGGCTGCCGGTTGTGGAAGGATTCGCACTGGCCATTATATCTCCGTTCCTACCCTGGGCGCTGATAGATATTGTCCTGCTTTTGCAGGAGGTTGCGAAACTGCTCCCGCAGGCGATTTTCCTCCCAACCCTGAACCTTGTGATAACCCTCACGTTCGTGAAAAATGCATCAAGGGTTTTAAGCCAGAACTTCGGAGAAGGATAATATGGGAGTACCAGTAGCATTCCAGAATATTTGGACGATCTGGCAGGTAGTTGCCGTAGGCGCAGCAGTGCTCTCCATACTATTTGCATCCCTGGCGTATCTTCTGGCTCACCTGTTCAGGCTGAAGGAAATTGAGGTCTGGTCCAAGGAAGAGGTATACCAGGCATTGGCAAGCGCCTTCATCATAGCAGTAGCTGTGGTAGTAGTGACTGCAATAGTTAACTTCTCCTGTTCCCTCACTGATGGGTGCCCGCCAGGTGGCGATCACATTAGCGTGGCAATAAATATAATGGACAACATGAAAAATAAGTCGGTAGAACAGACTCAGGAAATATTCGGCCTAGCAATGCGGGTAGGCCTCATAAAGAGCATGGGCAAATACTACGACTTCAGCATTGGGCCCGGGTCCGAGACATGCCTGCTCGGCTACTGCCCCACGGCGTTTGGCTTCCGATGGGACATGTGGGCTGGGGGCAGCGTAATATCCGACTCCCTCGATTATGCGTTCTCAATACTGCTGCCGCTGGTTTCGAGCTTTTTCGCTCAGCTTTGGATGCTGAGATTCATCCAGGCAACTCTCTTCCCGAGCCTCCTTGCGCTTGGAATAATATTAAGGACGTTCTTCTTCACAAGGAAGGTTGGCGGTCTGCTCATTGCAATTGCGCTCGGCCTGTACACAATCTATCCTCTAATGTACATAATGCTCGGCAGCTACATGGACTTCAACGTGCGCAAGCTCTACTACCCAAGCAACGACCCAACCCACTGGTATGCGCCCATCTCCTGCGCTGGGGGCGGGTTTATGCCGGGCGGGGCTGATTCCAATGCCCCATACTGCATCAGCTTTCTCGGAATGATGTCCTACATAATACCCGGCCTTCCCACTGCTGTTGGCAACTTTGGGGCTGCCGACTTCATGTTCAAGAATGGTTGCGTAGCCGCTGACCCAAATGTATGCCCCGGCTCCTCGTGCCCAAGCACTCCTGGATTCTGCAGTCCTGCGCCAGATGTGTATGCCGGTATGAGAAGCCAGTACGACGGAGTTCTTCCAACTATCGGCTACCTCATGGTGCCGGCGGTGTTCATCCCGCTCATAATACTGCTCGTGACAATTTCATTCATAAGAACCCTCTCGCCAATGCTGGGAGGAGATGTTGAGATAGCTGGCTTGACCAGAATCCTGTAGGTGCAGCAATGATAATTATAGATTGGGGAGCATGGTATGGGATAACATTCGCGGTGATATCCCTAGCCCTGGCCCTGATTTCAATTGCATACATGCTTGGCATAGGCTTCCACCTCCCCAAGCTCCAGGCATGGGCGAAGGAGGAGCTGTTCCAGGCATTGGCAAGCGCGCTGATAGCAGTCTTGATTTTGACTTTTGCAGTGACAATAGACCTAACGATGAAGAACATCTACGGGAAGGAGCCGTTCACCGTCGCAACTGACTACATAAATAAAATGATTGCAAACCTTTCATCATTCTTCATTGCAGTTGTTGCCGTGGATGCCTCCTTTGCGCTTCTCCAGACGATGGCTTTCAACGCCATGCCCAGCCAGATGGGCTTCAGCATATCACCATTCGCGGGATTGACAACGCTGACTTCAATGCTCTCCCTAACCATGGAGGGAATTCTTGGAGGAATGGCAATAATGCTCGGCCAGAGCGCATTCCTTTCGTTTATCCATGACAAGCTCATAATCGTGCTTCCAATAGGAATAGCGCTGAGGTCGTTTCCATGGAGCAGGTCTGCCGGCGGGGCGCTCATTGCCATATTCCTCGGCTTCTACATCTTCTACCCATTCATGTGGGTTTTTAACAGTGCACTCTATGATGAGACCATCCTGCAAGTCAGCACCATGGGCTCCACCCCATTCCTGGGCAGCGCCATCGGAGGGGGAATCAGTTGCGCTTCGAACCCAATAACCTGCTTCACGAACACTCCGGACATCGGGCTCAATATCATACTCGCTTTGATTAACTATCTGGAATACGTCGTGGTGCTGCATCTGGTTGTGTTTGTCTTCATGCTTTCTCTGTTCAATCTGCTGACAGTGCTTGTGCTGGTAAACGAACTTGCGAAAATACTTGGCTCTGAAATAGATGTGGGAGGGCTGCAGGGGTTGATATGAAAGCGTCCAAAAAAATCACAGCCTGCCTCCTGCTCGTAGCCATAGCCTTGGCCGGCTGCACCTATACAACTACATCATCTGGAACGGAATTGTCAGTGGTTCCCGCGTGCAGCGGGACAACGGTAAACCCTGCTTTTGTCAACAGCATCTGGGCGAGCTGGCAGGGAGTATCCCTTCTTGCAGCGTCAACCGTATTTATAGTGAGCATACTCATCTATACCCTGGGTTACGCCCTGGACCACCAAAAAGCAATAATGTGGGCAAAGAACCAAATGGCAGAGGCGATAATCGCCATTGTCATGGTCATAGTTGTGCTAGTCCTCATATCCTCTCTCTGCGACTTGGACATGAAATCGCTCGGCCTGGTGTCAAGCTGTGGAGGGGCCGGTGAATCAAGCTGCAATATGTCTGACGTCGCATTCGGCTACCTCTCAACAATGTACACGACAATCATGCAGGGCTACTTGCTTGTGATTGCAATGAATTCCATTCTAACCGCAGCGGCATCAATGACCTTGGGCTTTGCCCCAGGCGGAGTCGGGATTATTATCGCTCCGTTGGCAGGGCTGGCCCAGGTTGCAGATGGGCTCCTGCTAGCATCCATTGCGCTTTTAACAGGCGCAATTTTCACCCTCACCCAGATGGTGCTTCTGAAAATGACTGCGAGCCTGTTCGTAATCCTCTTCCCCATCGGAGTTGTCCTCAGGTGCTTTGGCGCTACCAGGGGCTTTGGAGGGGGTCTCATGGCCATAGGAATCGGGTTCTTTGTATTCTATCCACTCATTGCAGTACTTTTCTACGGGGCGCTGGTTGACAACATCCAGCACAACTATTCCGATTTCAGCACCTCATTCCAAACTGCAGGAACCTCGCCAGCCAACACAAGCTGGTTCAACCCGGACATACTTGGTTTCATTGCGTCATTCATAGGAACCGTTATAATGGGAGCAATATTCATACCCTTAATAATGTTCATGATTCTCATAGCATTCATCAAAGGGCTTTCAATGGCCCTTGGGGAGGAGGTTGACGTGAGCAACCTCACGAGGCTGATATAATATGGCAACGCCAATAGTGTGGTGGACAGAGCCCTGGAATACGGGAGCACCTGTCGATGTGGCGGGAGCGTGGAACGTATGGCAGCCCGTGGCCCTGATAGCGGTTACCACGGCCTTCCTCATTGTCTCGCTGTCATACATGCTTGGCGTATTCTTCAACCTTGATGGCTTGAGGAAATGGGCAAAGGCGGAGTTCTACCAGGCATGCGCCAGCGCAGTCCTTGTCGTGTTCCTGCTGTTCATGATGGACGTCATGGTCAACCAGGGTTTCCAGACGATGATTGGAGGAATGAATCCATACAAGAGAGCGTATGCATACCTTGACGGGGTTATGGAATCGCTCTATGCAGTGTACACAAATGTCTACACCGTAAACTTCCCGCTTGAGTTCCTCACAACATTCTCGTTCTACTTCAATGCAGCAGGTCTTGATTTTTCTCCCTTCGAGCTCGTCCTCAGCCCTGTTGTTGAGCAGCTGCATTTCCAGGCGCATGTGGTCACAATGGCGGCAATAACCACTGCCGCGCAGAGGGCACTACTGCACCTCTTCTACAACGTAGGGTTTTCACTCTTCATACCTGCCGGAGTCCTGCTCAGGATATTCCCGTGGACAAGAGGTGCAGGAGGTCTGCTCATTGCAATTGGAATCGGGCTTTCAATAGTATACCCGGTAATGTTCACCTATGTCTCGCTGATGTCGGAGAACCCGTCAGAGGTCAAGAACCAGGCGAATCAACTCGGTAACAGCATAGGCAACTTCAACCTGAGTGATTACGGTGCATGCGCCAGCGATTTCCAGACTGCGACTGATGTTGCAACCCAGAGGGTCCTATCCCCCCAGCTCAGGAATGCATCAGCATGGATTCTCGGATGGCTCTCAGGAATATGGCTGAAAATATTTTATTACCCAATGCTGGTATTAATAGTAACCTTCACGTTCATAAGGACAATAGCACCGTTGCTGGGTGCGGACATAACAGATATAGGGCAGGGAATAATACAGATATTGTAGGTGATTTTTTTGACCATGGAAAGGAACATAGCTCTTGCCTGTATCGGCATAGGCACGATTCTGGTAGCCATGACATTCATCATAAGCGGGCTGTGGTCCATAGCTTCTTTCCTCCTTATATTGGCCCCTCTCTTCTCAGTGGCAGGCCTGCTTCTTTTCAAGTATGGCTACTGGATGCTGCCATTCCTCACCAGGAGGGTGAGGGTAATAGACGTCATAGAAGAACCCTACGAGTTCTCCACATCCCAGGATGCAGTCATCAAGAAAATTGGCAATGCGTACTATGCCTCAATGTTCATCCATGTGAAGGTATACGAATCCACAACTGAGAAAAGCGAGGACCAGAAGGCCGCATTCATGGATTTATGGGAGAGAGCAATTTCCGGTCTGAAGTTTGTCACGAAGTTCTGCATATCCTCCTATGCAAAGGATTTGACGAAATACAGGAGCATAATTGAGAACAAGAAAGCCGACGCACAGCTAAGACTTGCAAATGAACGGGGCAAACCCGAGCCGAATGAAGCAACTCTGAGTAAGCTTGAGAGGGAGATATCGATGTGGGACAACATGCTTTCAAAGATTGCTACGGGCAACAACGCCATAATGCAGATAACATACATAATGACCTGCGGGCAGGGTCCAACCCCTGAAATGGCTTTGGCTGCTGCGAAAAACCAGGCCAATGAGATAAAATCAACAATATCGACCACGCTCAATGCAGACGTTGCAGTGCTTACAGGAGATGATATGAAGAGATGTTTTGAATGGGAATACATGCTGCCTCCGCAGATAAGGGAGGAGTCAAGTTCGCAAGCGGGAGTTTAAATGCCATACATATCATTTGGAATAAACGAGAAGACAGTCACAGCTGCTGCGCTGGGCATATCATTCATATCCCTGATGCTCAGCTTCACATCAACAGGGCTAGGCAGCTTTAAAATTGTCGTATTGGCTGTCTGCATCCTGTGCCTGATATTCAACGCAGTTGTCTACCAGGTGGGATTTTTTATTCTCCCCTTCATAACAGGGATTCTAAAAGTCAGAGAGATAAGAACCGGAGGTTTTGAAATCCCACCGTCGCAGGATGTCATACTAAAACGTGTTGGCGGTGTTTACTATTCGGCGCAGTTCCAGTATGCAAAACTTTACGAGTCCGCGGCTGCGGGAGTGCAGGAGGAGCAGACATCCTACATGGACCTGTGGGAGAGGGCTGTTGCAAGCATAGACTATCCATTTAAGTTCTGCCTGATCTCCTACCCGGAGGATATAATTAAGTTCAGGGAGGATACTGAGACAAACAGGGCGGCAGCCCAGCTGAGGCTCGGAAGGGAGAGGGAGAAGCCGCGTCCGGATGCCATAACCCTAGACAAATGGGAGAGGGAAGTTGCCAAGCAGAATGAGCTTCTCGCGAGGCTCTCATCAGGAGAGAAGCCGCTTGGTACTCTGATGTATATTATGACAATGGCAGTTGGTGTCAGCCCTGCGGCAGCGATAGCCGCGGTGAAAGGGCAGGCAAATGAGCTGAAAGCCACGTTCTCCAATGCGCTCAATGTGGAAATATCCGACCTGAAGGGGGAGGACATGAAAAAGTGTTTCGACTGGGAAGTGGCATTCCCCCCAGCACTTAAAGATTTAAAAGGCTCAATATAAAGGTGTATTCATGGGAGCGTTAAGAATACAATCCATAATGAGCAATGAGCTGGCCAAGAGGCCACTCTTTGTAAGACCTCCCGAGCCGCCGGCGGAGTATCTAGCCCTTGACCCTTCGAATTCCATATACGTTGGGAAAACGAAAATATTTCATGTTCCTTTCAACTGGTCCTATGAGTACTTGACAAACCCGCACATATGCATAGTCGGGATTACTGGCGCGGGAAAGTCATATTTCGTCAAGGCATTCCTGTCCAGGGCTGCGTTTGTGTGGGGAAGCAACGCCATAATAATAGACTGGGCTGGGGAGTACAGGGCATGGGTCAAGCAGACAGGAGGAAGGATAATCTCACTCGGCAGGGGGGATTTCATAAATCTCATGGATCTGGGAGGCATGAAGCCTCTCGACAGGGTGAAGCAGATTATAAGGACGCTGGAGATACTCACGGATATAAGCCAGTACCCCGAGCAGAAGAGGCTGACTGAGCAGGCTCTTGAGGAAACTTACACTGAAGCCGGCTTCAAGCTCAGCGAAGTGGAGCATAAGGGCTCTGACGGAAAGCCGCTGCCCACACCAACTCTGAAGGACGTTGTGAACATACTTGAGGACAGGCTTAAGGGAGGGAATTACGAGTTCCCGGCAGAGCTGGAGAATACAATATACCGCTTGAAGAACTTCTGCAGGCCAGGCGAGGACTATTTCTCCCAGCAGAGCACGGTAAAGCTTGAGGAGCTGACTGAAGTCGGGCTGGTCGACGTTGATTTGAGCGGGCTTCCTGACGAGGTTATGAGGGGGCTTGCGGGCCTCTTTGTGCTGCAGTTCCTCAAGGAGAAGATGAGGTCCACAGGATGGTCCGCAACGAAGGGCTTGAGGGTGTTCGTGGTGCTTGACGAGGCATGGAAGATAGCCAAGGATGAGAGGTCCGATGCGATAATGATTGTGAGGGAGGGAAGGAAATATAACTTCGGCCTCATAGTGGCTTCCCAGAACCCCACGGACATACATGAGGCGATATTCTCCAATGTAGGAACAACATTCATATTGAGGGTGAAATTCCAGAACTTCCTGGACTACATCCAGGGCTCGCTGAACTTCAGCGATTATATGAGGGCGGAGATAAGCAAGTTCGGTGTCGGCCAGTGCGCTGTGAACATGGCATTCCAGACGAGCACGAAATTCCCCGAAACTTTCCTGCTGGAGAAGATTCATGGAGAGGAGCCCCTTGAGGAGTATTTCCTTGATGTCCAGTCCATTCTCACGCAGGCACAGCTTGCTGATGACACCATTCCCCAGAATTATGCCTTTGAGAAGAACGAGCTCAAGAACAAGCTCACGGAGTTTGGCATGGATGACATCCGTGCATCCGAGCTGATAAATGTATTCAACAGGAACAATAAGCGCATGGATATAGTCAGCTTCGTGGAGTTCCTTGAGAACAACGACCTCGCAAGAGCGAATATAACCTCATTCCTGAAGGGAGTGGGCATGGAGGATTCCATGATAATAGATATACTAAATAGAATAGGAGCCGGGTGATGGGAAATGGCAAAATCCTACTCCTTTGACAAAAGTGAGCTGAGGAAGAAGCTCAAGCTGTTCGGCCTTAGCGATGCGCCTATGGAGGAGATAATGACGCTCTTTGACAAGAAGAACAGGCACATGGATGTAATAGCGTTTGTGCTCAACCTGGAGAAGTTTGGCGTAACCAGGGCGCAGGTTTCCAACTTTCTCAAAGACATCGGGATAGAGCAAACCACCCTCATGAGCGTGTTTTCGAGGGCGGACTTCAAGAAGGCAGGTGTTGATGATAAAAAGGTTCAGGAAGTTATCCTAAAAGGATGATGCTGTGAAAAAATCCGTCTGCATAGTTTGCAGGAAAGAGAAGAAGGGAAGCATGATTGAAGATGATTTATACCTAGAGACAATCAGAAATATAAAGAACAGGCTGAACATTGCCAGGAACAACACCCTTGTTGTTTGTGATGAATGCCTTCCCAAAGCAAAGGAGAAGAGGCGCAGGTTTGAGAGATCGCTGATGACATGGACCGTCCTGGCAACCCTGTTCTTCGTGATGCTTGTTCTCATATCCCAGACTCTGCAGTCCATATTCTTCGGTCTGGTGGCGGCAGTTCTCTTCATCCTATTCTCGCTCATATCGTATTTCCCAAGAGTTGAGGAACATGGCAGAAAAAAAGGAAGAAGCACCAGTTGATAAGAAGGAGCCGAAACTTGCTGAGAAAAAGGAACCTAAGGATGAGGTTCCTACGCCCCAGGTAGCGGGCTTCAGGCTCCCAGCCAGGAGAGTAAGGGACTTGAGCGAGATAACAAGCGCTCTCTCCCTGCTCAGCTCAGTCCAGCTTGCTGTTGAAGGCGATTATGTAGCCGCATTGAATGTTGAGAGCAGAGATATACGGAAGAACCCGTATCTGTTCTCAACTGTATACTTCAGGCCCAGCGAGATAGAGATTGTGTACACAATCGTTCCGGGCATAAACAAAAAAAAGAGGAACATAGAAGTTCTCAAACACTTCCTGAATATCCTGACCCTTATAGGGCAGACATACGAAATAGACCACAAGCAGCTCTACCAGATAATAAGGAATTCCCTCACTGAGATAACAGAATTCGCCACATCCACCTACGATGAGATATACGCAAAATACGATGTTCTGAACGGGGAAGCCCTCTCCCTGCAGAGGAAGATTGAGAGCCTTAATGCTTCTCTTGCCAAAATCACAAAGGAAACAGTAGAGCTGAAGGCAAGGAATGACGAGCTGGAGCTGAGGCTGAAAGAGCTTGAATCTCCCTCCGATGACACCCTCAAAGTTAAAATACAGGAGTGGCTTGAGCTGCATAATAACGAGATAAACATAACGGAGTTTGCCAAGGTATACAACGTCCTGGAATCCAGAGTGGAGCACCTGCTCAACGCAATGGTCACGCAGGGGCATCTCGAATACATCGGGTGAGCCTATGGAGCAATCCCCAAATAACGAAATACTAGAATCCCAGCTGAAGAAGGAGACCTACCTGCTCCGCGTGAAAAAGAGATTCCAGAACACGAAGCATTTCGCAATAAAAAAGAAGTACAAGGAGGAGGAAAATCCGCTTGCTGAGAGAGCCACCACGATTTTCAAGAAGCTTGGCTGGATCAAAGAGGGTCAAAGATGAGGAGGAGAAATTTAATTATACTCATCGCGATTCTCCTAATCCTAGGGTTCGTCGGCGTATTTATTATTTTCTACCTAGCATCCGGGGGCATCCAGCCTCCGGCTGGCATTAACCCCAGCATAGAATTCAATGTTTTGGATTCTGGGGTTCTCGATTACGGAAGCCCCGGAGTTCCAAGCAAAGTTGTATACCTGCTCACGCGGGCAGACGGAAAAAACATCACAGATGCAAATGTGAGCGTCAGCCTCTATGACAGCGAGATACCACGTGACATCTACCTTTTGGACTACTCAAGCCCAGGCTTCTCGGGTTGCACAGAATGCGATGGCCTGCCAGACTTCAGGACATCGCTGGAGGCAACGCTCAAAAAATATGATCTGCTCGAAGTTAATTCCACGCTCAACCAGATAAAAATCGGCCAGCTCGAAAGGATTAGCCGCCGCTCAATAATCATAATTCCGACAGGAAAGATACCGGCACAGCTCATCGGCCTCGAAAGTGGTCAAGACCTCAACCAGCTTATGGACAAGGGGTTTGTTGTCATATTCCTGGGGCGTGATTTTGACGAGGCGTTCTACCTTAATGGTTCGGTGGTGCATATACCGCAGAGCAGGCTTTCAGCATATAACATCAGCTACCAGGTCAAGTCCGGCCTAGAGACTTGCCAGGGCTACAGGCTGCAAAACCCCAGCTTCGTCATTTCGCGCAATATGGTGGCGTGCTCCATGTCGTATGTGCACAGGCGGGGCGGGTATTTCTTCGTCCTGCCGAGGAGCATCGACATAGGGTGGAGTGACGGGAAAGCCGCCGGAGAGGATGTAGGGCGCCTGATTCACGAAGTGCTGTGGAAAGGCCCATTAACCACGGGCAGCCTAGACATATCCGCCAAAAAAATCAATGAATCCAACTCCAGCAGTTCGATGATATTCCTTGCCCCGTCCCCATACGATTCGGGATGGGCCAGGATATTCGTCAATGCAACCACCTCCAACAGCACTCAGCTTTACATAAACATTGATAGGGAAATAAGCAACCCAGTCCGGGGTAAGATAATACACAAACCCCAGGCTTTTGGAGACGAGAAGATGCTCATAGACTTCCGGCTCTCAGAAAACTTCTCTGCTCCAAGGGATGCCAACATAAGCGTGGCGGTATACAAAAATATGCAGTTTGTTGAGAGGCAGTATGCGCACAGCATCAAAATCCAAACAGAATACACCTTCACGAGCAACTTCCTCATTGATATGCCCATTGGCAACTACACGCTCAGGGCAGAGGATGATAATGGTTATGTATACGCACAGTCGTTCCTGAGTGTTCCGCCGATAAACCTCACAATGCCAAATCCTAGATGGGATCTCGACCCGCAGGTTTTCTACTTCTTCGTATATGTGCCAAGGAACCCCATCCTGTCAAATCCAAGCGACATTGTGCCGCTGCCCTACAAGGTAGCATACATAACGGTGAACAAAACTCCTGGCAAGGACGTGCTCCCGCCGTACTCCAATACATCCAATATTGACGGGGGATTCGCCTTCATACTGAGCCAGCCCCTTGACTATGGTTTATACACTTTTAAAGTTAACATAAGCGGGCAGATACTAACTGTTAATAGTAACTTCCCCAAACCTGCCTCTTGGCTCGATAATCCACTCAACATTGTTCTGATCGTGGCAATAGCCATAGTTGCCGTAGTTGCAATCGCTCTTAGAAGGCCGGAGAAGCCTGTGTACATCATTGACGTTCCGGATTTCCCGCCTCTTGAAAAAGTCGTAGTCCCCGTCTCGAAATTCTCAGTCCTCAGCCTGCTCGACTCCGTGAACAAGGAGTACAAATGGAGTTTCATGCCCCTCAGTCCGCAGGAGATGAAGAACGAGATGAGGAGGAAGATAACCTACAAGGGCGTGCCAATCCTTATAACTGACTACAACCTTGACAAGATACTGGATGAGCTCATAGAGAGCGGGGATGTCGTAAAGGCGCTGAACTTCTACGGCCTCAAAACATGGGAGGCCAAAAGCGGCAGAAATATTAGATATCTCGTCCTGTTCAGGCTTCTTAGAAACTTCCTCATAAACAATGCAATACCCTTCACTGACCTGAACCAGAGGAAGGACTGCGACATGCTCGCAACGGTTAAGGGAGAGGGGCTTTACGTGCATATCTACACTGATGAGAATGCATTGAAAAGGGCGCTTGAGCTTACCAGTGTTGGAAAGAATTTCATCATTTTTGAAAGCAAGAAGGAGCTGGAGGAGACTGTTAAGAAGCTGGACCTTTCCTACAGCCCGCTGGCGGTCATAATCAAATCCGAGATAGGAATAGGTGTAATACAGCTTCTGCATCCGGGCAATTTCAGCGAGATGCTCGGGAGATAGGTTAAATATAGTAATAAATACAACATAATATAACAAAAAGTAAGTGATCTAACATGGGTGGAGCTTGGAAATATATGGGAAAATTCCTGCTTCTATTCCTGTTAATTATATCTCTCGTTCAACTCTCTTACGCTGCTACTATCATAACAACGGGTTGTAATCCCCCTACAGCAGGCGGTTCTTGCACATATTCAGGTGGAGGAGGAGACTGCGATATAGGTCCTGGAACTTGCGTCAGCACGTATACCTGCACAGCACCTACCCCATGGTGTCCACCAACACTACCAAACGCGGGTTCAGTTCCCCCTACTACTTGTACAGTTTCACACGATAGAGTATGCGATTGTAAAAGAATTGCCGCAAATTATTTTTGTGGTCTAATAAGCGGCTCTTGCACATATTCAGGCACATGCAATTATAACTGCAATGTTGGATGGTATGACTGCGACGCAAATGCTGCTAATGGTTGCGAAAGCAATGCCCCCTGCGGTGTCATTGCCACCCAGCTCTCCCAGTCTGCCTCTCCTCCAAGCCCCCAAGTCTTAGGAACTACTGTCAGATTCAACTGCTACTACTACAGGGGGTTGATGACGCCTGTAGGAGGCGCAACAGTTAATGTGAATATAAACGGAACTAATTACCTAGCAACCTACAATGCAAGTGACTGGAACTACACCTACTCCACCTCAATGCTTGCAATAGGAACTAACACATGGTACTGCGATGCATCGGCAGCAGGCTTCCAGTCTCAGGTTGGCTCACCACAGACTTATACCATAACTTCAGTACCTGTCATAGCAACTAAGCTCACCCAGTCCGTCTCTCCCCCAAGCCCCCAAGTCTTAGGAACTACTGTCAGATTCAACTGCTACTACTACAGGGGGTTGATGACGCCTGTAGGAGGCGCAACAGTTAATGTGAATATAAACGGAACTAATCACCTAGCAACCTACAATGCAAGTGACTGGAACTACACCTACTCCACCTCAACGCTTGCAATAGGAACTAACACATGGTACTGCGATGCATCGGCAGCAGGCTTCCAGTCTCAGGTTGGCTCACCACAGACTTATACCATAACTTCATTACCTGTCACACCAACAACTCTCTCACCAACTGTAGCTCCACCAAGCCCAGCACCTTCTGGTGCAAATGTTGATTTTCAGTGTAATTACCGATCTGGCGTGACCCCGCTTAGTGGAGCAAGCTGCAATGTAACTATAGACGGAGTTGATAACGGAGCAACTTTTAGTGGAGTAGATAATCTCTTTCATTACACAACGAGTACATTAGCAATTGGAATTCATTCATGGAGCTGCTCCTGTGCAGAAGCAGGTTATGCATCTCAGGTAGTGGCAGCACCAGCCTATAATATTACCGCTTTTGCGATATGGTTTCCTGTTGCCGCAATGAAAACCAAAGCCGATGGATACTTCTATATGCCAAATGCAACATGTGTTCCTAATCTGCACACCATCAAAATAGATTTATGGTATTATAATGCAACAAGCCCTTCATTCATGGAAGGTGACCAAA
>JACCLG010000005.1 GCA_013425335.1 Microcaldota archaeon | reverse complement strand
ACCACCCCCCCTCTTTTCTATCATGCTTCTTGCCTCCTTTTCAAGTTTTTGCACCAAATCCTTATCCTTTAACTCATTCTTTCCAAGAAACTTAAGCAAAGTCTCAGGACCGCCCACATCCATTATCCTTTTTCCAACCTTGAATGCAAATTTCGGAAACTCGACTTCGCTCTCCTTGACTATGCCCCACAGAACTTCAGGTTTGTCGCTTATCACGGACTGAACTGCATTCCCGAAGGGTACGCCTTCTTCCATATCCGTTCTCTTCTCAACGACAAACGTCATGCGTCAAATATGAATTTTTGTATTTAAATATTCACAACCGAACCCGGCTCTGTAGAAATGCTAGGGTTTGGAGTTAACCGAAGGGTGCCTAGTATTTACTGTTCACTCAGTAGCTATAAACCGTGATTTATAAATTAAAAATTAAATCTGTAGTTTTTATGGAGGTTTTCTACAGAGCCACCGAACCCTCAAAATTAATAACCCCCGCAACCAATCACTAATTATGTATGTTACAAGGAGCTACCTAAGAAAACATCTCAGGAAGAGGCTTGCAACATCCCACAAGGGCCAGAACGGCCGGGTTCTTGTTGTCGGCGGCAGCAAGCTCTACTTCGGCTCCCCGATTCTTGTTTCCCTCTCTGCGTCCAGGACAGGCGTTGACCTTGTATATTTACTCACACCCGAATATACGGCAAAATACATCGGACCGCGCTACCCAGACCTCATAGTATGGGGTTACGCAGGCGAATATCTCGGCAGGAAGGCTTTGCCCTTGTTTGAGCAGCTCAGCTCAAAAACAGATGCAATGGTCATAGGCAATGGCATAACCCAGCAGCCTGGCGTGCTGAAAACTGCATCTGAATTGATTGGGAAATGGGACAAACCACTTGTCATAGATGCCGATGCAATACAGCCAAAACTGAAAACAGACTCAAACCAGCTCATCTACACCCCGCATTTTGCGGAATTCTCACGCTTGACAGGAATGAAGACACCAGAGAATTTGGAGCAGAGGATAAACTCTGTGCAAAAGACGGCAAGAGAGCTCTCAGCAACCATCCTCCTCAAGGGAAGGCCGGACACCATATCCGACGGAGACAAGCTCATACTCAACAACATCCACAACCCTGGCATGACTGTTGGAGGGACAGGCGACACCCTTGCAGGCATTGCGTGCGCTCTGCTCTCTCAGAAGCATACTGCCTTTGAATCTGCCTGCATGGCTGCGTACATAAACGGCTCAGCAGGCAACCTTGCAATGAAGGAATACGGCTACTCCATGCTTGCATCAGATTTAATAAGCAAAATTCCCTCAATTATGAAACAATTCAGGCAGGTGTTGTTATGAATAAGAAACAAATAATGGATGTTGCGTTGATTCCAACAATTGCTCTGTTTGCCCTTCAATTAATCAGTTTTGTAACCCTCATCATTCCTCGCTTCAACCTATACTCATCTTCCGATTCCTCAATTTTACCCCTGCTCGGCGTCATCCTGTATTTACTTCCAGCAATCATATACTTATACACAGGCTATTCCGCTGTTAAAAACTACAAACTTGGATTGGGAGACGCCTTTTCAATCGGAGTAATGATGAGCGCGTTAATGACGCTCACAAGCACCCTCATACTCACAGAAATGATGACGTACCAAACTAGCACTGAAAGTTCCTTTTACATATACACCGCATTAATCAGCATGACATTCGGGCTTGTGGGAGGATCTTTATCCAACGGCTTTCTGGCTTTCATAGGAGGAGTCATTGCCCAGCCAAAGGCAAAACCGGAAACAGCACAGGAAGGGAAGAAATCAACTGACTGGGTGGTTGTCGGAGCATTAGTTCTAGTTGTGATATTTGTCATTGGTTTCGTTCTTTTTTTACCTATCCTATCCTTCCGGTCCCCGCTACACGGGCCAGTGCACTTTTCCAGCGGGTATCACATGCATCAGCAGCAAGCTTAACACCTCAGGTGGCCTGACTCTTGTCATGGGGCAGGGAACAGGACATCCAATTACGGTGACGGGAGTTAACTGCACAATGAACAGCTCAGCTACTTGGGCGTCTGATAACGCTGCTAACCTCGTCTACCTTCCAAATACACTCACTGTCCCAGTTAACATCACATCAGGAGGGCAGGCGCCTGTTGCTACGATAGCCGGTACAGGAGGCCTTGGCGGTGTGCTCTGCAAGAATGCAGATGCTAGCTTAATTTCAGGAGTTGCCGCAGGATCTGCCTTCAACGGTAAGATATACATAAGATACACTGAAATGGATACAAACATAACAAGAACAATAATGGTGTACTCGCAATAAGATACGAGGTGTAACACTCTAGAAAATATCCACAACGCCGCTTACATCTCTAAAAACAAAATCAGGCTCCTCTTTCAACAACCAGTTCAGCCTATGTATACCATTACAGACGCACCCCGTCACCACGCCCGCGGCTCTCCCAGCGTGAATATCCTCCACCCTATCTCCAACATAGATGCATTCACTCCCATTTTTCTTTATTCTCTCGAGAGCAATCCTCAGGCTCTTTGGCGAAGGCTTGTTCTCATTGGCATCCTCCCTTGCAACCACCACAGAAAAATACTTTTTAATATTGAACTTCTCCAAATCTCCCCGTATCCTAGAGCCTTTTCCGTCACTGACCAATCCTATTCCAACTCCCAACGAATGCAGCTTTTCCAGAGCAGGTGCAGTCTCAGGAAACAGCTGGATATCTCCCTTCATTACATCCCAGTAGCCCCACCAAATATCCTCTACCTTCTTTACATCTTCCTTCCTCACGCCCATCTTCCTATACATCTCGTGGTGGTTCATTGAAAACTCTCTTCTGAAGAACTCCAGCCCCAAATCTCCGTAACCCAGCTCGGCAAATGCCTCCTTGAAGCTCTCGTAAGTTATCGCAGTAGAGTCAAGCAGAGTTCCGTCATAATCAAACAGAACAAAATCAAACATGTCCATACCTACTTTTATCCCCTCCATCTATTTATTAAATACTGATAATAATAAACATGGGCAGAAAAATGAAACTTTTAGGAAAGCTTACGATCACTGTACTTATGCTTACTATCCTGCTTTTAGGTTGCACCTCTGAGCAACAAAAGCAATTTACCGACCTACTAACAAATCAGACCAGTAACGTATCGTGTTTCCAGCAGAACCACCTATGCGGATACGGAACAACAAATCCAGCCGCCATCACCCGTAGTTCTAATTTCTACGGCAAATGCTGCGAGGGCTATGCCTGTGTGGAAGGCTACTGCAGGAAACTAAATGAGAAATGTGCCGAGAAAGACCAGTTCTGCGGATACGGACCAACAGCGTTGGCGCGTCCAGACAATATGACATATTACGGGAAATGTTGTGCAGGCAGTTGTATAAACGGCTATTGCAGAACCCCTTGCAGTACAAATGGTTCATGCGCTGGCAATTCAGACTGCTGTTCAGGGTTTGAATGTAGCGAGGGGCGATGCAAGCCACCATGCAAAACATCAGGCCCCTGCGCCAACTCCTCCTGTTGCAGTGGTTATTCCTGTGGTTCAGATAATCAGTGTGAAATTGAACAGGAATGTATACCTCAGAGCGGAAGCTGTAATCTAACTAACATCTGCTGCAATGGCTTTAGTTGCGTGGATGGAATATGCATCAATATATCATGTAACGGAACCACTTGTAACAGTGCATTAGAATGCTGCACAGGCTTGTACTGCCGCCAGACTGGGATCTGTGGTGTAAAGAAGTGCGCGGAGGTTAATGCATCCTGCAACACTACCGATGACTGCTGCTTTGGAAATAAGTGCGAAAATGGTGCATGCACCACCAGAACATGCGCCTCGCTCAACGAATCCTGCACTTCACTAAGCTGCTGCTCCAGTTTGATATGTATGGATGACACATGCGTTCGCTCCTGCAAGAAATCCGGAGTATGTTTTAGGGATTCCGACTGCTGCTCGGGCTACTACTGCAATCCATACGGCGCCTGTGCATCAATTCCCTCCTGCGTCTTTGAGAATGGCGACTGCACCAAAAATTCATGCTGCTCGGGGCTCACCTGCAACAATGGGTTATGCACAAAACACTGCAAGCAATCCGGTCCCTGTTCAAGAAACGCAGACTGCTGCGAAGAATACCTGTGCAACCAGAACATGCAATGCGCCTCCGAGTTACCACTCATAGAACAGTCTTGCGAGGATACTTACCCCAACTGCGTTGGAATCTGTTATGAAGGTGGCTGGTGCTTTGAGGCTCAAAATATCTGCGTATGCAGCGATATTGACGAAGCATATTGCTTGAACATATGCAATCAACACCAATACACGCAAGAAAGAATCGTCCACTCCGCCCTAGACTGCTTCTCCTCAGAAACTTACATACGTGGCTGCTGTTGCTCGTAAGCAAACAGTTAGTGAGCTCCTCGTAAGTTATCGCAGTAGAGTCAAGCAGAGTTCCGTCATAATCAAACAGAACAAAATCAAGCATTATATTCATACTTTAATTTAATTTATCTACTTCTCTTACCAGATAGTGTATAAATAACTAGGGTCAAGGCGGATGTGCTTTTAGGAGTTCTGCCAGCGAGACCTGTTTTACCCCTGCGGCACAGGCAGGTGTTCTCCATCCAAGGCTGCGGTGTGCTTTCAGGAAATTATGTGCAAAGAAGA
>JACCLG010000053.1 GCA_013425335.1 Microcaldota archaeon | reverse complement strand
CACAGCTTGCTGTTGTCGCAAACAAGTATGCCTGTTCTGCGGTCAGGGGGGTAGTAAGAAGGAAGGGAAAGAAACCTGTTTTTTCTGGCAAGGCAATCCATTATGACACAAGAAGCAGCACTGTAAATCTTGAGAAGGGAGTTGCAAGCCTGCTCACGCCCAATGGAAGGCTGAAAGTCAAATTTAGGATTCCTGCATATTTCCAGAAGTTTGTTAATTGGAACGTTAGGGAAAGCAATCTTGTGAAATGCAGGGACGGAAGGTATATGCTCATGATTTCCATTGAGAAGACTACTCTAGAATCCAAGAAGACAGGAGAGGTTATA
The DNA here is from genome assembly GCA_013425335.1 of Microcaldota archaeon. GTDB lineage: Archaea > Micrarchaeota > Micrarchaeia > Burarchaeales > Fermentimicrarchaeaceae > Fermentimicrarchaeum. Next base: position 1,438 of record JACCLG010000053.1, on the reverse strand, counting down.
GGAGTTGACAGAGGAATCAACAACCTCATTGCAACTTCTGATGGCTGGCTATATGATGGCACCCATGTTTTTGAGGTCAAACGGCATTATGTTTCTTTGAGAGGCAGGTTGCAGAGCAAAGGCACTCGTTCTGCCAAGAGGCATCTAAGGAAAATGAGTGGCAGTGAGAAACGTTTTATGCGTGATGTCAACCATTGCCTAAGCAAGAAGTTGATTATGAAAGCAGGTAAGGATGGAGTGATTGTGTTTGAGAATCTTGAGGGAATAAGAAATGCACGACACAGAAATAAACAAAACTGGCTTTTCTCTAACTGGGCTTTCCACCAGCTGGAACAACTCACTGTTTACAAGGGAGAAGAAAGCGGAGTTGCAATTGAACTTGTCTCGGCAAGAGATACTTCCAAGACATGTTCTGTCTGTGGTAATCCGGGGTGGAGGATTGGCTCTATTTTTAGATGCAAAGCCTGTGGGATAACTCTCAATGCGGATTTGAATGCTGCTGCGAACATCCTCCATCGTTATACTTCTGCTGATGGACTGCAGTTCAACCAGTCTATTGCTCCTGACGAAAGTCAGTTGAGCAAGCCACAGATTTCAATATGTGGTAGTTGACCAATAGTTTTTTAAAAGTTAGATAGAAAAAGCTTATTATGGAAGAGCTTACGTTTCTAGACTTGGTGATATTGCAAAGGATAGAGCCAGGCACGGTAATGGAGAAATTCGGTCCGAAGATAAACTCCCAGTTTTTTGAGTCTGCAAACATCCTTGCAACTGTGAAGCAGAAGGGCTATATAGACTTCAAGACGAGCCACTTTGGAAACAGCGAGGTGGAGGTTACACAAGTCGGTGCGAGGATGCTCGAAGTTGCGGATGAGAAGGCAAAGGAGGCAGTTGATAACCTGGATTTGGCGATACTGCAGAAGATAGTTGCAGGCTATAAGGACCCTGAGGATATCAAAAACGAGCTCAACATACGGAGCGGTGACCTTGCCCTGCGCATACACAAGCTTGTGAAGCAGGATTTGGTGAGCTATTCGCTGAGGAATATCAAGATAAGCCTTAGTATTACCGAGGACGGGTTTAAGAAAGTCGGCTCCATAAAGGGAGAGAAGCCCCCTGAGGAGCAGATAATGGTAAGCGGGGAGGCTCAGCCTGCTGAGACGGCTGCACCTGTTGCACCCACAGAAGCGGCACCGGCCGGGCCTGTCAAGCTTGACAGCGCTACAAAGAGGAAGGCTAAGATGGAGTATTACATGGAGAATTTCAGGAAGAACCCCAAACAGCTGGCGGTTTACATTATAGGGGCTTTAATAGTTGTGGCATGTGTATTGGCTGGGATATATTTCGTTTTCTTGAAGAAGTAGGTAGGTTGAAATGAAATACCAGAATGCTGTTGCCCTAATTAAAAAATACGATATAAATTTTGTTGAAGGAAATG
>JACCLG010000024.1 GCA_013425335.1 Microcaldota archaeon | reverse complement strand
CAAGAAGTGCAAAATTAGAAAAAGCCAGATCAAAAAAAGAGCAAAACTTGTTGAATATGTAGGTCATGAAGAAAGTTATCAGACTAACTTGCGGTACGTGGTGAATAATTTCTTTAACAAGGTGAGCGGGAAATCCCACACGCTTTAGGGTGGGAGCATGCCACTATTTTCCCTCGGAGGCATCAAACTGCCGAAACCTTCATTTTTTATCATTTCTTCTCCGCGCTGCCTGACCCAGCAGCGTAATGTTTGAAGTCGCCAGTTCGTGTTACCAGGTGTTTTCCATGAGCAGCTTCAGCAGTTCGTCACGCTGCTCGGGTTCATTTTATTACTTTATAAATTCTAACCTCTCCAGTTTCCTTCACAAGCTTCAGGTAGGGTATGGTTGAGTTGGTATACATCAGGTTGAAGAAAACCCTGTCCTTTGTATCCTTGGGAATCCTTACTGCAATGTCTGAGTATATAAACAGGTAATAATCATTGAACTGCGCTCCAGAGAGGTTCGCAGTGAAGTGCTGCTCCTCGGAGGTTCCGGCATTCAGCACGCCTAGCTCCCTGTAGTACGTCTTGCCCCCGCTGTAGTCCTGATCCCATGCAAGCTTGGAGGTGGGGTCAAAGTATGTTCTGAAGCTGCCGCTGAATCCCATCTGGTAGAGATTTCCCTGGCTCAAAACTCTGGACTGCTGGAAATTGATAGTCTTGTTAATGAAGCTTTGCGAGGTTTTTATATTATCCAGAATCCCTTCGCTGACTATCACATAACTCACGTTGTATTTCTCAAGCAGGTTCTGCGCCTTGCTCCAGTCGTCTGTCCCGAAGAATATCATGTCGTCGTCAAACCTTCCAGGAGGCTGGTTGTTCACGACCGTCTTCCTCCAGGCAACGCCATTCACCCATGGGGAGTAATCCCACCATGTGAGCACGACATCAGTTGAATGTGAGTTGCTCCTCAGCCATTGGAGCGAATTGTACCAGTCTCCAGAAATTACAATGGTGGGAACTGGGGGCTGCATAAAAAGCAGTGCCGAGAGGAGCATTAAAGGTATGAATACGTCCTTTTTCACCGACTTGTTTACCACTTCGAATATTTTTACGAGCAGGTAGGCTGAGAAAATTGAGACAAATATGCCGAAATACTGGAGGAACCGCAAGGCAGAGGAGGCGAGGAAGAGGAAGAATATAAAACAGGCTGCGAAGAGGAGGGTGTGCCTCTTCAGCTCCTTTGTTGACATCACAAACAAGCCCAGCCCAATTAGGAAGGAGAGCAGCTGTACCCCGTAAAGGTTGGAGAAATCGTTGAAATGCGGGGTTTGCAGCTCGGCGACATACTGCAGGTATACGTCCCTATCCCTCAACCCCACATAGGTAAGACCTACATTTATGATGTCTCCTCCAAAGAAGTATAAAATCGGGATGAAGGAGAGTATAATTGCAACCAGGACAAGCGGCACTCTGCTATTGCCCTCAAACCTTACCGCAATGTAGGAGAATGCTGCGGATATCAGCTCAGCCGCGAATATGGGCAATATGTCTGAACCGTACCAGAGAGACGCAATTCCAGTGGAAACAGCAGAGAATAGCAGGAAACCCATTACCATATTGTTATCAAGCAGTTTCAGCCTAGAGTTCAGGATTGCACAGAGAAGCATGAAACCGCATAGCGGGACAACCAGCATCGGAAAGCCCCCCCATTCAAGGGAGAACAGACCCAAGGAAACACCTGCAAGCGCATAGTAGATGAAACTTTCCCACCGTCTTTTAGGCTTAATTAGAAGGTCATTTGAATTGACGACAGTGGATAACTGCTCTGGCGCAGCATGAGCTTTGGTGCTTATTGCCCTGACGAAAAAGAACATTGTTGAGGATACGAAGACGAAATCCAGTGCATCATGGTCTGAGTAGCCGAATGAGGTAATGAGTTTGAAGATGGGTAGCAAGGATAGAATAAGGGCTGCGAGCATTGCAGTCTTCTCATCAAAAACTTCCCTTACAAAAAGGAATACGAATATGAGAGTGAGAATAGCTGCCAGGGGAGGGTAGATTTGCGCCATCATCATCACGCTCAAGCCAGGAATGTGGGCAGGTATGGCTAGGAGGTAGTGCAGCAGGGGCGGATAGACTATATTCTCACCCATGTTGGAAAGGGGATCAAAGTTGGGTCTGACACCCTGTTCAAACGCGTATTCTGCAATTCTGTACTGGTACCAGTTATCGAGACCACTCAGGTAGGGGACAGTGGGTGTTGTGAATATGAGTATGACAAGTATGAGGAAGATTGCAATAAATAGTTCCTTGTTCATCTCACACCGAGTAGGCATTTGTTGTGCAACAATTAAATTGCTGTCGCTCTAGCTGCAGTTTACGATGTACAGATTATACGCCCCATCCGAGGTGACATTCCCGTATGGGTATGCAAGAGTCTTGTTGGATACGAGGTAATCTGCCTTTACGGTGGGGCAAACTCGTGAGTCGTTTAGCGGGTACAGCATGAGGCGGCTTTTGCTCCAGAAGGAGATAGAGTAGAACACAAAGGTTTGGTTGAGATCTAGATTCTCTGAGTCAAAGAGAGTCAATGTGTCTTGTGAGGCGTGCTTCTGTAGATACCTTGCTACTGAGTATCTGCTCTCCGTCTCATTTGGGGCTGGGTAGAACATCAGGATTGAGAATGAGGTTACCAGTAGTGAAACAAATATTATGGATAGAACCAGAATTTTTGTGAGCGTGTCGTTCTTTTGCATGAGGAACATGAATAGGAATAAGGGGAGGCTCGCAGCGACAAGGAGCAATGGTGGGATGTTGAATGCGGCAAGGTAGAGCGTAGAGATCAAATTGGCCGTCATGAAGTGTATATTTTGGGGCATGGGCATGGTGTATGTAAAAATTGCTAAAAGAAGAATGTACGTCCCCGCCAGGAGGTAGGAATCGGTTGCTGCGTGCATAGGCTTGCGCTCTTTTTCCTTCTGGAACTGGTAGAAGCCGATTACGCCCATTATGAAGAACGGGACGACAAAAGGATCAATGTATCTGCCGAAGATTGTGTAGTAACTCAAACCGCTCATCAATGCGGAATACATGTGAATCGTTGTTATAAAGGTCAGCACAAGGAAAGAGACGATGGTATAAGAGGCGAATACGGAGTACTCATGCTTCTTTGCCAGGGAATCCCGCTTGTAAACAGAGTATGCTGCGAAAATAAGGAATGCGAAGTAGGTTACGAGAAGCAGATAGTCCACTTCATGAATTGACAGGCTTAGAAATGCGAGCAGTGACTGCACGCTGCTGAAAGCGGATTTTATACCGTTTATGTAGAATGGTAGGCTGTAGCCTGATAGGTCAATTGTATAGTTTGATGAACCAGAGAACTCTTGCAGGGAAAGTTGCGGGGCTACTACATTTATTTTGTAGTAGTACCAGGCCAGGAAGGGCAGGATAAACGAAAGCAGCATGATGCATCCGCTCTTAAGGATGGCGGAGTATTCTCTGTCTTTTGTAAGCTTGAACTTGTAGAACAGAGCGAGCAAAAGCCCTGGGATCATCGCAACTCCAATTGCGCGCGTCAGCACCAGCATGAATACTGAGAAGCCTGAGAGGAAATCAAGAAGCAGGCTTTTCCTGCTGACGGATTCGAGCAGGAACCAGGCGGAGAATAGGAAGAGGGGCAAGAAGAGGTTCTCGCTCATAAGGAGCGGGAAGTAAACCGCCACGGATGGAAGGCAGGAGGCTGCAAGGGAGAAGTATAGCGCTTCTTCCTCATCAATAAATTTTTTTAGTATGAAAAAAGCCGGGAATATTATTGAGGAACTTAGTATGCAGTTGATGATCAGCATGAGATGGTAGACCAAGTCCGCATTCGAGGATACATTGGCAACAGAGAGGAATATGGAATAGCCCGGAGGCGGCATCGCTGCGTACGGCACGCCACTAGTGAATTTACCAATGCCTATATTTTTTGCCATGTTGCTGTAGGTTGCCTCGTCAGGTATGATGCTCGGGTTCACGAACTTTAATGCGAAATAGGATTTTACGAGAACCATGATGATGAATAGCAGAACAAGCACGTATAGAAGTTTTGAACTTCTTTTGGAGCGGCTCATAGACATCAGCTATCATGCAAGATGTGTTTATAGGTTAATATCCCGGATGCAATATTAAATGCGTCTGATAGTATTAAAGATTATTTGGAATGAAGTAATAGGTGGATGATGGAGAAGGTCATACCAAAAGAACTGAAAATCCTTACTGGCTGGTAACAAGGAGATGAGGGAGACTATGGGTTTACTGTCACCTGTTTTGAGAGAGTGGAGAATTGGGAAGGTGTTGGGATGGCTCAGAGGGGAGAGGATTCTTGATTGCGGGTGCGGCAGTGGGAGCCTGTTGGATGCAATAGGTAAAGAAAAACACTACGTGGGAATTGATGTAAATAAGGGATGCATAGACGGAAGGCAGGCGAGGAAAGGCGCAAAATTCCTGTTGATGGACGTGGAGAGGGATAAGCTGAGGATAGGAAAGTTTGACACCATAGTTGCATGCGCATTGATAGAGCATCTCACTAACCCGAGTGAATTTATTTCAAAGATCTCTAGATTGTTAAACAAAAATGGCAGGATTCTGATTACTACCCCAACTTCCAAGGCGGATATAATTCTGAACCTTGGCTCGAGCATTGGGATTTTTGACAGGGGCGCATATGAGGAGCATAAAGTTTATTGGGACTACGAAGACTTTAGAAGAGTAGCTCAAGAGCTTGGGCTTAGAATAGAGCACTACGAGAGATTTCAGCTTGGGCTGAACCAGCTTGTCATCCTCTCGAGAACTGCCTGACGCTTGTTTGTGACACATCCCGCTTACGCAGTGCAGCCCATGCCATTAAGTTTTAATTGTTGAGCTGGGATATACCTAGCATGAAACTGGCGGTTATTATACCGGCATATAACGAGGAGAAGACGATAGGCAAGGTTATCCGTGAGATACCCAGAAGGATAACCGGGGTCAAAAAAGTTGAGGTTATTGTTGTAGACGACGGCTCGACAGACAGAACCGCTTCTGAAGCACACAAAGCCGGAGCCGACCGTGTGTTGCATCATCTGGTGAACAAAGGCTTGGCAGTTTCTTTTAGGGACGGAGTGGACAATGCTCTGGAAACAGGGGCGGACATCATTGTTAACACAGATGCGGATTTCCAGTACAACCAGTCTGAGATTCTGAAACTGGTAAAGCCAATAGTTGGAGGTAAGGCGGACGTTGTCCTGGGCTACAGGGATGTTTGGAACCTTCCCCATATGCCGGTCAGCAAAAAGATTGGAAACAAGCTGGCCAGCAAACTCGTAAGCCTGCTTGTCGGCTCAGAGATAATAGATGCGCAGAGCGGCTTCAGGGCGTTTTCAAGGGAGGCTGCCCTGCAGCTGAATATTCTTTCGGACTACACATACGTTCAGGAGACAGTAATACAGCTGGCATTCAAGAGAATGAGAATAGAGCAGGTGCCCTGCGAGTTCAGGGCAAGGGAGGGGGGCAGCAGGCTGATAAGCAATATATGGTCTTACGCAAAGAGGGCCGGAGCAACGATCATTCTCACTTATGTTCATTATAAACCACTCAAAATTTTCCTCAGCATAGGGTTTCTCATGATTCTTCTGGGTTCAATTTTAGGCCTGAGGGTGCTGGTCCATTATCTCTCAACAGGTTTGGTCAGCCCTTACATCCCAACTGCAATTCTGACTGCAATACTAATGATAGTGGGATTCCAGGTCGTCATGATGGGCCTCATCGCAGATTCAATTAATGCGGATAGAAGAACTATGGAGAAAATCCTGTATATGATGAAAAAGAAGCGGGCTTGATCGGTGCAGTTTAATGGAAAAGGTCGCTGTGACAATGATAGGGACGCTTCCACCAATTAAGGGAATGAGCCCCTACTGCCAGGAGCTGGTAAAATCGGTTTCAGGGCATGTGGAAGTCGAGTTTATTGGGTTTAAGAAATTATACCCAGATTTCCTCTATCCAGGTGGGAGCATTGTGAAGGGGAAAGACAGTGAATGTGATGAACTGGAAAACGTTACGGTGAAGAATACCCTTACTTATTATAACCCGTTCTCATGGATTGCAGCCGGCATGGAGCTGAAAGGAGATGTGGTCCATGCCCAGTGGTGGTCGTATCCGCTGGCGCCGGTATTTTTTACTGTTCTGCTTATCTCAAAAATAAGAAGGAAAAAAGTGGTCATAACTGTGCATAACGTAGTACCGCACGAAAGGAGCATGGTGAGCAACTTCCTCAATGAGACAGTACTATTTCTTGGGGATGAATTCATAGTGCATACCGGGATAAACAAAGAAAAGCTGTCTGAAACATACGGCATAGCAAAGGAGAGGATTCACGTCATCCCGATGGGCATTTTGACTTCTGCCCCCATCAGAGGAATCTCCAGGAAAAAGGCGCGGGCCCATCTTGGGATTTCGTATAACAAAAAAGTAGTTCTATTTTTTGGCAACATCCGCGATTACAAGGGGCTGGATGTGTTGATTAAATCCATGAAATCAGTTGTGGAAGACATTCCTGAAGCCATGCTGTTGATAGCAGGCCAGGTGTGGGGGGAATGGGATGCCTACGAAAAGCTTATAGACGAACTGGGGCTGGACAAGCATATTGTTAAGAAACTGGAGTTCATCCAGCCTTCGGAAGTGGAGTATTATTTTAATGCCACGGATATTGTAGTGCTGCCGTATAAGTACTTTGACTCCCAAAGCGCAATCGGGGCGCTGGCTCTCCCATTCAAGAAACCTTTGATTGTTACGGATGTAGGAGGTCTGCCGGAATTTGTAAAGGATAAAAGTGCTGTAGCAAAGCCGAATGATGCAGAAGATTTGGCAGAAAGAATCACTTGTGTATTGAAGGATAAAAATCTAATCTTGAAACTGGGGAGGGACTCTGGTGACATTAGAGAGAAGTTCGGGTGGAAGGGCATTGCAAAAAAAACCATTGGGGTATACCGCAGCGTCAAAGTTGGTAGGTTTATGCACTCACGCCAACCGCTCTCTCGTGCAGAATAGATTTGTGTAGTTTTGCTTTTCCGGGGTGTATTTTTCCAGAAGTCTCAAGAAGTTAACTGCTTCTATGCCTTCCTTCAATTCATACAGCCTAAAACCGTTTTTCACAAACAGCTTCAGGTAGTCACCCGGCTCTACTCCAAACCTCTTAAGTCCTGCGGGCCAAAATTCCGTGATGATTTTTACCTTCTTGTTTCTCTTCAGCAGGCGGGCCATGCCAGTGACTGCCGCCCATTCCGCTCCCTGGATGTCCAGCTTTATGAAATCCACGTTTCCCTTGTAATTCGCGAAGTAGTCGTCCAGCCGCACGGCATCTATGTCTATCGAACTGCGGTTATCGTGCGAATCGTAGATTCGGCCATCAGTTTTGTTGTTCTTGTCTGCGTAAAGCTTGAGCTTTCCAGTCTTGCTTGAAACTGCTTTTTTCACCAGCACAACATTCGCATAGCGGTTTATCTTCACGTTTTTCTCCAGCAAGGCAAAATTCTCTGGGTCGGGCTCAAAAGCAAAAACTTTGCCTTTATTGCCAACCGCTCTTGCGAAGATTAGGGTGTAGTAGCCTATGTTCGCGCCTATATCCAGAACAACATCGCCTTTTTTGATTTGTTTTTTTGCAAATTCTGTTTCGGTTTTTTCATGTGTTCCAAAAATTGAAAGGCCGAGGGTGTCATTCGCGTCTAGGAACAGCTTATTTCCTTCCAATTCAACAAAATCCGGTTTTATATGTGATATTATGAAGTTGTTAAGAGGTCTAACTCCGGGGAGCCTCCCAACCCCGCTCCCCCAAACTATTTTAGCTCCATTCCGGTATATGGAGAGCATTATTTTACTCAATTTCACCATTGAATTCCCTCTGCAGGTGCATCTCTAACGTATGCTGAACTTCAGTATTCCAGCTATGCCTGAGAGGCCCGTGAGCTGCTTGCCTGCCTCGCTCTCTGAGCTGAAGAGGAATATTTCTGCTTTCATTTTTTCCGCATCCTCCAGAAGCTTCTCAATCTCCTTGTCTTTCCTGAGAAGTTCATCAACTACAAGAAGTTTTCCCAATGCTTTGTAATCAACTGCCTTGCGCACCTCCTCAACTCCATAAACTGCAAGCCCGCTCTCCTTTGAGAGCTCTGCCAGGAAGCCCTGCAGGAGGGAGAACTCCTCCTCAACCTTCTGCTCGCTTGCAATTTTTGAGAGCACCTCCTTCTTTAGCAGCTCATATACTCCGCTCTCCTCTGCTGTGCTGCACGACTCGAAATAAAGCTTCTTGGAAAGCTCCTCATCCCTCTCTGAGATGAATTTCTTGAGGTTATCCTTGGCGAAGCCAGGGCCTGCAATTACTATCCTGTTGACCTTCATGCCACCGAGCTGCTTCGTTATATCCCCGAAGAACTGGCTCCTCCTCTCCTCAAACTTTTCATCCCCTTTGGATGCATGGTTCCTCAGCTCTGGACCGAACTCCACTCCGTACTCCCTTATGACAGAAAAGAGGGCCTTTCCTTCATCCATGACTAGTATTCCTATGAGGGGCTTCTTTGAGCTCTCCCTTGCCTTCTTGATTCTCTGCAACTGGTATTCCTTCCACGGTTTTGTTATCTCAACCGGCTTCTGCAACTCGATGTCTATTGTGTGGTGCCTGCCGAGCTGTATGTATTCTTCAGGCCCTCCGCCGGTTATCTTTCCAGTGACTCTGAGCTTGCTGGCAGACTTGCTGAAGTCTATCTTCTCAGCCTGCAGCTCTATGCGAACCTTCTTTCTATCCTCCTCTCCCCCCTCTGATGCCTTGAAAACCCTTGTGGAGGATGATGAAACAGCATCCCCGGGCTCCAGCACGCGCTCAAGATGCCAGAGGTCCTCCAGCACCTCCGGTACGAGTTTCATTCTTCCTTCCTTCTTGTCAAAGTTCAGAACCTTCATGGAATAAATTAAGAATAAACGAATATTAAAATGAATTGCTAAATATAATTGATTCAGATGGGAGTGAGAATTGCAATAGTGGACAGGGAGAAGTGCAATAAGGGGAAATGCGGCTACCTGTGCCAGAAGGCGTGCCCTGGGGTAAGAATGGGCGATGAGACGGTTACGGTAGACGCTGAAGGTTTTCCCATCATCTCAGAGAATCTCTGCAGCGGATGCGGGATATGCGTGAGGAAATGCCCCGTGAACGCCATAAAGATAATCAACCTTCCCCATGAGGCGGGGAAGCTCATCTTCCAGTACGGGGTCAATGCATTCAGGTTATACAACCTCCCCCTGCCGAAGAAGGGTGCAGTCGTCGGGTTAATTGGGGCAAACGGCATTGGAAAAAGCACTGCACTGGAAATACTGAGCGGTAGGATAAAACCCAATCTTGGGGATTACAAGAAGGAGGCAAAGTGGGAGGACATAATTGGCAAGTTCAAGGGGCAGGAGCTGCAGAACTATTTTGAATCTTTGAGAGGTAAGGGCGTGAAGGTGAGCTACAAGCCCCAGATGGTTGACAGGCTGCCTGACGTCTTCAAAGAGACTGTTTCAAAATTCCTGAAGAGGAATGACAAGAGGAAGAAGTTTGATGAGGCAGTTGATGCTGTTGATTTGAGAGAGTGCCTGAACAGGAAGATTGAGAACCTTAGCGGGGGGGAGCTGCAGAGAATGGCAATATGCGCCGCATACCTCAAGGATGCTGATGTTTACTACTTTGATGAGCCCAGCAGTTACCTGGATATAAAGCAGAGGCTTAAGGTTGCGAGGAATTTGGAGAAGCTGGCAAAGGACAAGGCAGTGGTGGTTGTTGAGCACGACCTGGCAGTGCTGGACTACCTCAGCGAGTATGTTCACGTCTTCTACGGTGTGAGCGGAGCATACGGAGTTGTCTCCAAGCTCAAGGGAGTGAGGAACGGCATTAACGAATACCTTGCAGGTTACCTGAAGGAGGAGAATGTGAGGTTCAGGGAAACGGAAATAAGCTTCAGTGCAGGCAGCGTGGAGAGGAAGGGAGGGGATGTGCTCTTTGAATATGGCGCTATGGAAAAGGGTTATGCAGGCTTCTCCCTGAAAGGCCTGCCGGGTGATGTGAGAAAGGGCGAGGTAATAGGGGCAATAGGACCAAATGCAATTGGAAAGTCGACTTTTGTGAAACTGCTCGCGGGAGTGGAGCAGCCTGACAAAGGCGGAGTGGAGCACAGGCTCAGGATTGCCTACAAGCCCCAGTACATAAAATCCGACTTCAAAGGAACCGTTGGGGAGATGATAGACGCAACGGACAACCTCAACAGGGATGTTTTCGAGAGGGAGATCAAGGTGAAGCTGAGCATACCAGAGCTCATGGAGAAGAATGTGAAGAACCTCAGCGGGGGGGAGCTGCAGAGGGTTGCCATAGCCATATGCATATCCCAGGAGGCGGATTTGTATCTGCTTGACGAGCCTTCTGCATTCTTGGATGTGGAGCAGAGGTTGATCTTCGCAAATGTTCTAGGCAAGGTTATGGAGGGAAGCGAGAGGAGCGCCTTTGTTGTCGACCACGATATTATACTCATCGATTCAATTTCCGACAGGCTTGTTGTCTTCCAGGGCAGAGGCGGAGTTGAGGGAGTTGCAAACGCGCCTGAAGGGAAAAGGGAGGGCATGAACAGGTTCTTGAAGGATGTTGACGTCACCCTAAGGAGGGACAAAGATTCATTGAGGCCCAGGGTGAACAAGCCAAACTCAGTGATGGACAGGGAGCAGAAGCAGGCAGGGGAATATTACTATTATAAGTAGAGCCTACTCAACGAACTTGTCAAGCACCTTGCCGCCTGTCTGGTTGAGAATAAGCCTTATAGAGTAGTTTGCTTCTGGCGAAGTCCACCTCACCACCCAGATGAATGGATAGGTTGCATTCGTCCTGCTCTCGAAGTAGGATTCGTATGAGGTGGCATCAACCCTGATATTGTTGTAGCCAAACTCGTTTATGAAGGAGTTTATCTCCGGGACATTGTTCAGCTTGTGAGATGCAATAATCGCCTCTTCGGGCATGGCTATCTTGCAGTTTTCTATTCCTTTGCAGCTTAGCAGCTGGCAGTTGTTTGTTATGTTGTTCTCGGCTCTCGGGACAAAGCCAAAGGCAGGGTATTCATAAACAACTATGGACATGTTCGGGCATGGCGTATTCGCGCCGTATATAACTTCAGAGGTAATCCTCCAGCTGCCGTCCTGCAGCTTTACCTCAGTAACGTTGGTCTGCGCTCCCGGGTAATCCGTCTGCATGTGCTGCACGACGAAATTCACCGCCTCTTCCTGCGTCACCTGCTGATTCTGCTGGGCGCACCCTGAGAGCATAAGAACTAGTACAAATGCAATGAAGGCATGTTCTGGTCGCATACTCCTTCTCAGTAATAATCTGCACGGTAGTATAAAAAGATTGCGTCTATGACTCATTCGGGTTGCTAATCCTTCCCAGGAAGAGGATGTTCCCTGTAGTCTTCTGCTGTAGGATGAATATGAAGGGGTGGTCGGCTCTGAATATGATGGGTTCTCCAGGTGCCATGCCCAGTGTCATAACTACGGCTGTTGCTGCAGCTGCTTCTGTGCCGGTTTCATTCACATCAATAAATGCTTGGTGTATGACCTGGCTGATGTACAGATTTTTTGTGCCATCCATACCGGAAAAGTCCGCTTCATTTGGGTCAAATGCTGTTTTCATTCCCATACGCTTTAGAGTTTCGGGCAGGAAATACTTGGTCTCAAACTTGAATTTAGGGAGGTAAACACCGTCCAACTTCGTTTCTTTTAGCATGGCTCTCCATTCATTTAACTTGCCTGCAGTGAGCAATTGCTCAAGGGTTGTAAGGTCATCTCCCTTTGGAAGGAGTATGAGCATTGATGTTTCATTGCCATCGTAGGGGAGCTCTATGATTTGGGCATCTTCTGTTTCTGTGTAATTGAATCTCAGAGGGACGTAATCCCCGCTAGATGTCTGCACGCCGTCACCATATAGAGACATCATCTTAACTTTTACGGTGTTGCTAGGGCTTATTCTGAAATCTTCATCATGTGTTTTATTTAAGAATGGGATACGCCAGCGTGCTTTGAAATAGACTGCATTTGTGATAACCAGGCGGGTCAGCGGGGTGAGAACTCCTTGCGGAATCAGGTTTTTAATTTTGTCATTCGTCTGGTCTTCCACCCACTTGTTTATTGTGAGGCGGGAGTTCTCAGTATCTCCTGCGAAGTCAAGGTTTGTCACGTTTCCGCCGTAATAGGTTTTTACTATGCTGAAGTATTCACCAAGGAACTGGAAATCCTTCTGAGCCCACAGAGCATTGGCGGTGCTGAGGTTGTAGCTCTTGTTCTTCTTGTTAATCTCGCTGTAAATTTCTGCAAAACCGCTCCTCCTCGTATTATTATCAGTTGGGAAGTGAAGGACTGACTGCATCTCATCTGCTGTTGCGCCTCTCGCGCCTTCGTAGGTCATTGCCAAAGCTGTTGAGATGCTGTAGGGAGAGAAGAATATGTTGCCATCCGGGGATTTGTACTGCGAGTAGAGCTCGAGTGCGAATCGGTTGTTGGCGTCTATGACACTTGAGGAACCTTCAACACTGGCGTTGCCTTGTGTTCTGTTGCAAAGGATAGAAGGCATCAGGCATCTTGGAGTGCTGTAGTAGCATGTGGGGTTGCATACATCCGCTTCCTGTATATATCCATTGGGGCACGTGCAGTTGGGACAGGGTGCGAAAGTGCAGTTGGGACCAACCCGTCCAACAGCCGAGCCGTCTGGGCACACCCTTGCTTCTTGGGTGCATCCCTGCGGTGGGTTCACCTGAGCGCATCCAGCAAGTAAAAATAAACTAACAAGCAATAGGAGCATTAAATTTTTTGTTTTCATGCTTATAGCATCGTAAAAGGTGCTTAAAAGTATTTCTAATTTGTTAGGCACTGACCAAATGTCTTAATTATTACTAGGAGATGCGCTTATTGAGTCTCTCCATCGCCTCTTTCCATGTTGGGATATTTGTCTGCGCCCCGTATGCTTCCACGATGAATGAAGCAACTGAGGATGCAATCCTTGCGCACATCTCCAAGCTCTCTCCTTTGAGCAAAGCTGAGAGGAAAGCTGCCCTGAATGCGTCTCCTGCGCCTGTCGGGTCCACGAATCTTGCCTTGAAAGCGGGCACAGTGAAACTCTCTTCACGGTTTGTCACTGAGCAGCCGTCCTTGCCTCTTGTGATCACAACGCATTCAACAGGGAAGCTGAAAAGCTCCTCCTTGTTTTTCATTCCAAGAAGCTTGAGTATTCTTGACATTTCGAAGTTGTTGCAGGAAAGCAGCCTGGTGTTCTTGAGAATTCTTTCCATGTCCTTCTTTCCATATGCAACTATGTCATAGCCAGGGTCGAAGGAAACTCCGGGGTATTTCCTTGCAAAACGAATGTTGAAATCAGGATTGCCGTTTGCGAGGTGCACTATGTCATTACTGCCAAACCTCAGCTCAGGTATTGGAGCACTGCTGAACTGCTCGGCAACACCCCAGTAGAAGAAGGACATCTGCCTTCCCCCTGAGTCATTGAACATGAACGCCCGCGGGGTGAGCCCGCCTTTCACAATTCTCAGGTTAGTTAAGTCGACTCCATTGAGTTTAAGGTGCTTTTCGTAGGCTGAGCCCCTGAAATCCTCACCTACGAATGACACAAGAGAAGCCTTCTGGCCGAGCTTTGAGCATACAACCGCAGCATTGCCCGCTGCACCTCCAAAGAGCTCATGATACTCTTGTATGTAGCTTGTGGAGTTTAGTTTTGGGAAATGCTTAAGGTTTGATATTCTGTCGAACACAACCTGTCCTGCAGTGTATATCATTCAACCACCTCGAACTCCAGCGTCTCCCCTTTGTTATTGTATACCCCAGTGCTACCCTCATTGAATGGGTAGGCAACAATTATATGAACGCCTCCGGTCCTTGAGAATGAGAGCAGGTCGCCTGCGGAAGGCCTTGCATTTGGACTTGGATGAGAGTGCACGCTGCCTGCGTATTTTATAGTGTAGGGCACCATGTAATGGTCTAGAGATGAGAAGCTCCTGCCGTATGTTGACCTCGGCAGAAGCAGAACTTCATAAATCTCCTTTTTCTTATTTTCCCTCAGAAGCCCTATGAACTCCCTGGGGTACATATTCCTTGCAAGGTCGAACATGAACTCAAGTGCTGTTCTTTTTATCCTAATCATCCCATCGCTGAATAATATTAAAAACTGAGCTATTTAAAATATTCATAAGTGTCGGCATGAGTATACTCATAAAGGACGTTGATGCGCTAACACAGAACAGTAGAAGGGATACGCTTAGAGGAGTGGATATTCTAATTGAAGGGAATAGGATAGAGAAGATTGGAAAGAAGCTCAAGGAAAAAGCAGAGTTCAAGATAGACGGGAAAGGCAAGCTCGCTGTTCCCGGCCTCATAAACACGCACACTCATACTGCGATGACTCTGTTCAGGGGCTACGCAGATGACATGAGGTTCTGGGAAGCCTGGCCTGGGAAGGTCTGGCCTGCTGAGAAGAAGGTGAAGGCGGGGGATGTCCGCTGGGGAGCGATGCTGGGCTGCATTGAGATGATGAGAAGCGGCACAACATGTTTTCTGGATAACTACTTCTTCATGGAGGAGACTGCCAGAGCTGTAAAGGATTCGGGGATTAGGGCGAACCTTGCATATGGAATGATAGACCTGGATGACCCTACAAAGAGGAAGAAGGAGCTGAAAATTGGTGAGGAATTTGTAAAAGAGTTCCATGGCAAGGCAGATGGGAGGATAAGCTGCTCATTCAGCCCCCACGCACCGTATACATGCTCAGGAGAGCTTCTCCTCAAGGCGAAAGAATTTTCCCAAAAGTACGGGGTGTTGACGCAGATTCATGTTTCTGAAACAAGAAAGGAAGTTTTTGATTCGATAAAGGAATACGGCAAGAGGCCCGTTGAGTA
This sequence comes from Microcaldota archaeon, assembly GCA_013425335.1. Taxonomy (GTDB): domain Archaea; phylum Micrarchaeota; class Micrarchaeia; order Burarchaeales; family Fermentimicrarchaeaceae; genus Fermentimicrarchaeum. The sequence goes on along the minus strand of JACCLG010000024.1, from coordinate 27,421 downwards.
TCTTGATTCCATAGGATTTTTGAACAACCGCGTTGTTGCCGCGCACTGCGTTTGGATAACGAAAAGGGAGGTGAGGATGCTCGGGGAAAAGGGTGTCAAGGTTTCATACAATCCTGTGAGCAACATGAAGCTTGCCTCTGGAGGAGTTGCACCAATCCCGCAGATGCTTGAGAGCAGGGTGTGCGTCACATTTGGGACAGACGGCGCTGTCTCAAACAATTCCCTCAGCATGCTTGAGACGATGAAGGTCGGGGCATTGCTCCAGAAAGCGCATCTCTGGGATGCGAGGGTGCTCAGCGCACAGCAGGCTTTGGACTTTGCAACCAGAAACGGAGCAAGCGCTCTTTGTGTCAATGCAGGTAGTATAGAAGAGGGGAAGCTGGCTGATTTATTCCTCATGAATCTGGATTCCTCAAACATGCTTCCGGCGAACAACTATGTATCAAACATTGTATACTCCTCAAACCCATCCAATGTGTCCCACTCAATAATAGACGGGAAGCTTGTTATGGAGGAAGGGAGAATCCTGACAATTGATGAGGAGAAAGTTTTTGAAAATGTGAGAAAGATTGCTGAGAGGCTTACTCGCAACTAAGACGTTTATTAACTAGCTTAGCATCCCTTAGCTCAAATGTGCCTCTCACGCCATCCCATATCTTCTCTGCTCTTAATACCTTGATTTTTCTTTTGAACATTGGGGCGTCAAGGACAAACGTCTCCAGCTCTCCGCCTTCTCCAACTATGGATATGCCGTACATCTTGCTAAGCTTCATAAGCTCATCAATGCAGGTTTCGTCTATCCTCCTTCCAAGCCAGCTATCATCCAGCCCTTCTGCTGAGACTGATGTTATGATTATCTCAAAGCCTGCGCTGGCCATATCCCTAAGGAGCATCTCCCCATCCTTATGCCAGAGTGGTGAGAAACTGCGCAAGCCAAGCTCCTCGCAGATTACATCCACCTTCTCTTTCTGGTACTCGCTGCCGATTGCCCCCGTGACGACTCCGTCAACCTTAACGCTCTGAATGAGAGATTTTAGGTCATTCAACTCCGAGAACTTCTCACCAGAGCTTTTCTGCATTATGAGAGGAAGCTCCATTGCCTCTGCCTGCAGCGGGGTCCACTCTGTGTTGGGGCGGTGGAACATGTAGGAGGAATCGGATTCAGGCATCATGGCAAGCAGGGTTTTTATCTCCCAGCCCATTGAGCTTGCAAGCCACACTGCAAAAGTGCTGTCCTTCCCGCCACTGAAAAGCACTGCAACTTTCATCAAGATACCTAGAGTTTGACTAGCTTCATCATTTTTTTAATTAGAACTGAGGATTTGTGCAGCTTTGGATTGAAGCTCTTCCTTATTCTGACCACCCTTGCGTTTATGCCCATTTCCATCAGCTTCTCCTTTAGGATTTTCTCGTCCTGCTTCTGGTCATAACCGAGCGCAATAACGGCGGGCTTTATTTTTTTGATTATTTCGTATCTATCCCCTTCGCTTCCTAACACTGCACGGTCAACAAACTTTAGGGATTCCACAAGCTTTCTCCTTGACTCCTCATCCAGCACAGGCTCACGCTTTTTGAATTTTCTTATTGTGGAGTCCCTTGCAACAACAACGATGAGCTTGCCGCCAAGCTTCTTAGCGTGCTTCAGGTAGGTGTAATGGCCCATGTGAAGTATGTCGAAGCAGCCGAAAGCAAGAACTTTCTTCATATATTCACCTAGGGGTATACCCGGTTTATCGTCCTTGGGAATGGGATTGCATCTCTGATGTGGTCCAGGTTTAAAACCCATTTCAGCATCCTCTCTATTCCCAAGCCGAAACCTGAATGAGGCACTGAGCCGTATTTCCTCAAATCCACATACCACTGGTAGCTCTTCACATCCAATTTCTCTTCTTTTATCCTCTTCATCAGCTCGTCATACTCCCATATTCTCTCAGAACCGCCAACAAGCTCGCCGTGCCCGTGGGGAGCCTGCATGTCTGCATTCAGAACAGTCTTCGGGTTCTCTGGGTTTATCTTCATGTAGAATGCCCTTCCCTCTTTTGGATAGTTGTAGATGAACATCGGCTTCTCCAGATCTGCTGTGAGAATCTCCTCATCCTCAGCGCCGAAGTCATCCCCCCATTTCTTCTTCACTCCTTTCTTGACAAGGAAGTCAATTGCATCTTCATAGCTTATTCTCTTGAAGGGTGGCTTTACTCTCTCAAGAGTTTCTGGCTTGACTTTGAAGAATTCAAGCAGGTCTGCATGGTTCTTTGCAAGCTTCTGGCATGCATAGGAAACGAGCTCCTCTTGCAGCTTCATGTTTTCTTCATTGTGATAGAATGCCTCCTCTGCCTCAAGGTGCCAGTATTCCGCAAGGTGCTTGACAGTCCTGCTCTTCTCTGCCCTGAAAGAAGGGGCAAGCACAAATATTTTTTCAAGGGCGGTTATGAACACTTCATTGTATAGCTGGGCGCTCTGTGACAGGTATGCAACATCATCGAAATACTTGAATTCAAAGAGAGTTGAGCCTCCCTCGCAGCCCGCCTGGGTTATTATTGGCGGAGCAACCTCCCAGAAGTCATGGGAGTAGAAGTATTCCCTCAGGTAGCTCACAAGGAATTGCCTCACCTTCATTATATTGGTGAGCTTCTGGGAGCGCAGCCAGAGGTGCCTCAAATCAAGCAACAGCTCTGTGCTCTGGTGCTCTGTTATTGGAAAAGGCTCTGAGAAGCTTATCACAGAGAATTCACTTACCTGAAGCTCATAGCCGTCAGGAGCACGCTTGTCCTCCTTCACAATTCCCCTTGCAGTAACGGCAGATTCCAGAAGGGCTTTGTCTGCATCGCTATATGCCTTCTCGGTAACATTCTCCTTCTTAATTGCGATTTGCATTATGCCGCTTGAATCCCTTAGCACTAGGAACTGCACTCCTCCGCTTGACCTCTTCCTGTGAATCCATCCCCTAAGATTGACCTCCTTGCCCGTATATTTTCCTGAGAATATCTTTCCTATATGGGTGAATTCAGTCATGCAGACCACCTACATTTTCAATAATAAATTTTATTGCCTCCTCAAGCTTTTCAGCCTTTCCAGCACCACTCACAAAATACTCCTTTCCACCCCATTTCCCTTCGATGATTTCAAATGCCTTACCTGCTATCTTTTTCAAGTCAACATTCATTTTCTGATTTTTTGCTATGAGGAGGAAACCCCTCTCCCCCCGGTTTCCGATTATAACTAATGTATTCTCCTCTTTTATTAATTCCCCTGCTTTGTCCATGAGCTTCTTGCTATCCATGCCTGAGAAAATTTTTGAATATATTTTTACACTCCCTTTTATAGTAGGCTCAAGTCTGCTCAGCACTTCCTCGTTCAATTCCTTGAGCTGCTCCTGCATCACAAGATTTTCTGTCTTGAGCTTCTCTACAGTTCTCTCAAGCAGTTCTGGATGAGTCTGCAGTATCGAAGATGCGCTCATTGTTATCCTCTTCATATCAAGGAGGAATTCCTTTGCTTTCTCGCCAAACTCAAACTCAAGAGTATACTCATCTCCCTCATGCGTGAGGCGAGTAAGCGTTAGAAAACCTATCTCATTTGTATTTACTACGTGCACACCTGAGCAGGCTGACTTGTCAAACCCCTCAATCTCAACAACTCTAACTTCACTGCCCTTTATCCTGTCAAGCTTCACCCTGAAATCCCCCTTCTCTGCTTCCTCCTTTTTCATCCAGCGGACTATGACACGCCTGCCTTCCTTTATAGTTTGGTTTGCAAGCTTCTCAGCATCGGCAATTCTTGCAAAATCTAATGGCTCCGGGCTCCTTATGAAAAGCGCGTGCCTACCGACATCAATATTGTCCTTTATGACATAGAGGTTTGGAAAGAACCTTGATAGGCACTGGAAGAACATATGCTGCGCAGTATGAGCTCTCATCAGCTCGTACCTTCTCTCCCAGTCAATCTTGCACTGGACTTCTTCTCCGGGCTCTATCTTCCCCTCAAGCACGCATATGTGGATGACCTGCCCTTTCTCCGTCTTTGTCTCAACAACTTTTGCAGAGCCTTTCTTCCCCAGGATTATGCCCGTATCAAAGCTCTGCCCGCCCCCACTTGGGAAGAAGGCTGTCTTCTCAAGCGCAATCAGAGCATGTGAATTCGAGTAGGAAACAGAGCTGACTTTTGAGCTAAAGGATTTGAGGTACGGGTCCTCGTAGTAGAGCTCCATATTCTCATTCTCAGATGAGGTTGTCAATGAAGAACTCCTTTGTGGACAGATAGGAATTCAGGAACTCATCAAAATTCTCATTCAGAATATCCTCATCAACAAGCAGGTATGCTCTTTTCATTGACTTGGATATGTGGGAAGGTATGGCGTAACTTGCCGGTTTTTTTGTCATTTTCTTGACAAGCTCCAGGGCGTCAGTTACCTTTCTCTGTTCCACTGCAACAACCTTGTCGCCCTCAACATGAGGCCCTCCAATTGCATTTTTATGCTTCCTTATGAAGCTGCCAACATCCTTTTCGTATATGATTGCAGGGCCAACTGCCTTCCTCACTGCGGGAAGCGTATGGGTGGAAAGCTCCAGCAGTATGACGCACCTCTTATCCTCATCGCTCCAGTAGTCATAGCCGAAGAGCTTGAACTCTGCAAGCTCAAGATGCCTCACAATGCTGACAGCTGCCTTCTTGAGCTGCGGCCAGAGTATATCCGGCACAACCTTGGGGGTTGGGAATACAACTGCAACAAACTTGGTTCCCCTGCCCCTCATTTTCTTGGCAAGCTCCTTTCTGGAGAATTCCGTCTCATCTGCAAAGAAGAAGCCCTTGCTCGGTCTTCTTAGGAATGCCCTTGAGGCAAGTATGAACTTTGAGAGCGATATGGCGGAAACTGCAGCAGCCACGTTCCTGTTCCTGTCAACAGGGTCTATCACAATGAGAGGCGCTTTGAATTTTTCCCTCATCCCCTTCTCTGTGTGGTATCTCTCTATGTCAATTGCAGGGCTCCTCCAATTTGATGCATTCTTGAGCAGCTCTGTGAATGAGCCGTAGCATACAATGAGAAGCTCGCAGAGGTATCCTGAGAATCCCTCAACCTTCAGCTCAGCTCCGTATACTCCAAACCTCTTGAGAAATTTCTTGAGCAGCCTCACTTCATCGCATTTGCGCTCGTCAAACCTTGAGAGTATATACCTCTTGTGAAGCGGGGAGCGGTCCACTGCCGAGGCTCTCTCGTTTATATTCAGTATCTTGAATGAGGGGACTATCTCCACAGTGCAGCCCTCAATTTCAGCCTTGAGGTAAGGATGTTCAGCATAGCCTATCCGCCAGGGGTTGGGTGAAACTGCTCTTTTTGCGTAGCGGAGTCCCTTGCTCACAAGCTCCTTTTTGCTGGTATCCTTGGGGAACAGCATGAAGAGGTCTACATCCCTGTCATTCCTTAGGTCTGTATTCTTTGCCACAGAGCCTACTATCTCCAGCTCCACATTCCTTGGGATGATTTTCCTCAGCTTTGATTTCACAGACTCCGCAATGCTCAGCTCCCATTCCTTCTCCTCTGGAGAGGGCTTTATCCTCTCAAGAACCTCGCTCAGAAGCTTGTCCATGGTAGTATTTCGGAGAATGATTTAAAATATGCTGTTGAGGTCGATACTCTAGTGACATGCTCCCACCGCTAAAGCGTGTGGGGTTTCCCGCTCACATTGTTAAATACTTTTGCTGAGAAAAAAATTCATGGAGGGTGAAAGGAAGCTTACCTCAGGTAAGCTCCCCGAATTGGCTTTCTACTCAATTGTCATTCTATTCTTCCTGCTGCTTGTATTCGCCCCGATTCTTTACATAGTGGTAAAGGGCTGCCCTAATTCCGGCGCAGTTTGCTTCCCGTCAATATATCTCACTCAGGAGATGAAGGATGCCCTCTTCAACTCATTTTCCATAGCATTCATGACGGTGATACTTGACATAATATTCGGAATCCCTATTGCCTGGGTTATTGCAAGGTATAAAACAAAACTCAAGGTATACCTGAACTTCCTAGTGGATATGCCTTTGATAATGCCTACAGCTGCGCTGGGCTTTTCAGTAGCTTTATTCTGGGGCGGAGATGGCATTGGGTTACTCGGCAAAGGCTTCTGGATGATACTCGCAGTGCACGTGGCTTTCACTTACCCCTACATTGTGAGAACCCTCTCTGCTGCAATAGAAGAGGTTGACATAACCTATGAGATGGCTTCCAGGACGCTGGGGGCAACCCCGCTGACTGCCTTCAGGACAATCACGCTACCGCTTTTCCAGTCTGGCTTGCTCATTGCTGCCCTGCTGGCATTCACCAGGAGCCTCAGCGAGACTGGGGCAACCATGATGGCTGTTGGGACTGGGCAATTCTTCGCAGCAACTGCACCTGCCCAAACTTTACTTTACAAGAACAGCGGAGATATTGCTTCTGCTGTATCCCTCAGCATAATACTTATAGCAATATCAACCATCCTCCTGGCGCTGGTTAGGTATCTCGCAAATAAATTTGGCATCCCAATCGGGAAAGTTTATCCATCATTTGAAAGGTCACTGAACAACCTCAAGCTGGATAAGAATGCACTGGCCTTTGCGTTCCTCATTTCTATAATTCTCATCCCATCCTTCTATCTGCTCAAATTCGTATCCTATGCGCCTGGAGAATTTGGGGATATAATGAATTCTATCGGCATATCTTTTCTCATAGCCCTTGCAGCCACGGTAGTCAACCTGATCTTTGGGATTGGGATGGCTCTGCTCATAGGCAGAAATAAGTATGGAGTGGGGCCGATTTTCGAATTCCTGACGGATGCAGTCATGGTGATGCCCACTGTTGCCCTGGGGCTTTCCCTTGGCATGTTCTGGAATATTTTCAAGCTGAACGAGCTCTTCATCCTGGCGATGGTGCACATAAGCTTCTCCTACCCCTATATTGTTAAGCCTGTGGCAGCCTCCATAAGAGATTTAGACAAGAACCTAGAGGATGCGGCAAGAGGGCTCGGCGCAAAACCACTGGTGGTTTTCAGAACAATAACGCTCCCCCTCATAATGCCCAGCATACTGGCCGGTGCCGTAATGGCGTTTATGAGGAGCCTGAGCGAAACAGGCGCCACAATGGCAGTCTCAACAACATTTAAAACAGTCCCTGTGCTAATAGTAAACTTTGTAAAAGCAAACCAATACGGGGATGCGGCATTTGCTTCTGCGCTGCTGCTCTGTGTTTCATTCGTTGCAGCATACCTCCTGAGGAGGAAGTGAGATAATGCCTAACGTGAAAGTAGTGGGTGTTTCAAAATCCTTTGGAAAAATTAAGGCGCTTGAGGGCATAAACCTTGAGATAAATGATGGGGAGTACGTAGTGCTGCTCGGGCCAAGCGGTTGCGGCAAGACAACGCTACTGAAGATTATTGCCGGCATGTGGGAGCCGACCGCTGGGAAGGTTTACATAGATGGCATGGACGTCACAGACCTTCCTCCAGAGGATAGGAACATCGGTTTTGTCTTCCAGAATTATGCTCTGTTCCCGCACCTGAATGTTTTTGACAATACGATTTACGGGCCCATGGTGAGAGGGAAGGACCCCGAGGAGAGCGGGAAGAATGCAAGAGAGATGCTTCATCTTGTGAGGCTGGCTGCGAGGCATGAAGCCTTCCCAGTTGAGCTTTCAGGTGGGATGCAACAGAGGCTGGCAGTCGCAAGGGCGCTCACAACAGGCTCAAGCCTGCTGTTCCTGGATGAGCCGCTCTCTGCCCTCGATGCCAAGATAGGCGCGGAGCTGCGAAGCGAGATGAGGAAGATGATTAAGGATTTGAAGCTCACTGCCATACATGTCACCCACAACCAGGAGGAGGCTATGGAGGTTGCGGACAGAATTGTTGTTATGAGGAGAGGAAGAGTTGAACAGGTTGGCTCTCCTGAGGAGATTTACAGGAACCCCGCTAACCTGTTCGTGGCGCACTTCCTTGGCGACGCGAACTTCATAGAGGCGGCAGCTACAGATTATGGCACATACTGCAAACTGAAGCTTCTCAACTGGAAGATGAAAATTCCCAAGGTAAAGCCAGGTGCATACGTTGCCGTTGTGAGGCCTGAGAAGGTTGAGGTGGGTGACGGCGGGGCTGAGGGAGTTGTAAAGAATTTCAGGTTTCTTGGGGGAGTGTCATACGTAGAGGTGGAAATCGGGAATGAATCGGTTATATCAAGGTTCCCCAGCAGAAGAGAATATGAATTGGGCGAGAAGGTCTGCGTTTGCTTCAAGCCCGAGGATGTTAAACTGTTTAAGTATCCCGACGAGGGACTGAAGGAGGCGTTGAGAGTTGACTAGCATATCTGAATGGTTTGGTGAGAGAAGGGAGGAGAATGTCCTCGAGATGTTCAAGAGTGAGTTCGATCTCGGAGTAAAATCCATAGAAGAGCTTGTGAATATGGTGAAGAAGGGAGGCAGGAAGTTTGACAGGATAAAGATGTTCGAGAAGGAGGCTGACGATGTGAGAAGGGATATAATGGCGCAGCTGGCAAAAGGTGAGCTTGCAAGCCAGGACAAGGAGGACCTCATGAGACTGGCAAAGGAGACAGACTCCATAAACGACTGGATATACACCGCAAGCAAGAACCTCTCCGCAATAGGCAAGCTGAGGGACTCGGAGAAGAAGCTGCTTGAGGAGATGTGCGAGAATGATAAAGATGCAATAGTAAAGCTTGATGAGTGCATGGACAAGATGATTTCCAGGGACAAGGAAGGTGCGATGGAGCTTGCGCATAAGGTGGAGAGGGTGGAAGAGGCCGTGGACGACCAGTACTACAATTCGAAGAAAGTGCTGCTGAAGGAGAACAGGCCTGGCGCTGAGGCAATTCTGATGTATGCATTATTCCAGTCTGTTGAGAACATAGCAGATGCTTGCGAGAACACCTCTGACCAGATAAGGCTGATACTTGTGAAGTTCTGGTAACGCGGATTAACGTCGCCTGCCCGTGCCGTATTTCGCCCCGATTAAGAGAGGAGCGAGGAATGTGCTTGTGTAGTATACATAGACATCCAGCTTGTAGTAATCCTGCGCGTTGAATAATTTCACAATAAACGAGTAGTCGAACACCACTGCAATAATTGTCCAGACTGCCGCAACCAGGAGGTAATGCCCAATTCTCTCTTTTCTTTTGTTGAACCTTTTATACAACATATACAACAATAGAGGAGTGAAAATAACAAACAGGACCCATCCGAGAATATCCTTGGGAATGAAGAAAAATAGGATTATTGAAGCTACATAATCTACCAGCCAGATAACAAACCCAAGCCCTAGGGTATCAATCAGTTTTGTTTTAGTTGCTTCTTTCATGATACCACTTATGGAGTTGAATGCGGGGGGAGGGATTTGAACCCACGTAGCACCTAAGTGCACAGGATCTTAAGTTTGGCAGGCTTACGCCACCTGCCCTTTAGACCAGGCTCAGGCACCCCCGCGTATAGAATGTTTTGAAAAAAGAGTAATTTAAATCAACCGTACATTGGACCTAACTCCTCAACTTTCTTGTAGTCGCTGTGCGCATCCCTTGCTTTCAGCATGAGCTCCTTCATCCTTTCCTCTACATTGGCAGATTCTGCTATGAGCTCTTCAGTGCTGACTTTTATGTTTATGAGTTTCTTCAGGGATTCAATGACAAGCGCGGCTGCTTTCGGGTCCAGAAATTCCGGCTTGGAGTCTGCCAGAAGTGAAACAGCAGGGAATTTTCTTGAGTAGCAGTCAGCAAGCAGCACGCCGCTCACTCCAGTAGTGGCACCTTCCTTTATTGTTTTTATCCCGTTAGCCTCAAGCTGCTCCACAAGCTTCGGAGTGCTCGCTATGCCAAAAACAACATCCTGCTGGTCTTTGACAACTATGCCGCCAAGCGATATTATCTCCTTGACATCCTTTTCGATGCACCAGTCCAATATCCTTTCAGACAGCTCGTGAATGCTCTGCAGGGGTATAATGAACTCGGAGAATAGCACAAGCAGGTTGTTCTTCTGCGATTTGTATATTCTTGCCGGGTGGAGCGGCACCTTGTTGTGCACAGCAGCTATGGGCGGGAACTTCTCAGAAGTGATATGGCCCAGCAAATCCATCTTGAGCTTTTCAACCAAGTAGCTTGATGCGATTGTTCCAACGAGCCCTATGCCAGGAAATCCCTCAACGAGTATGGGTTTCTTCAAGTCAAACTCGGCGGTTTCAATGATTTTGACTGGCATAATGATTAATGGTCGTCTTTTAAATATATGCGTTCTTGAGAAGCCTGGAGCCAATCTTTATTCCCCTTCTTTTTGCCTCCCCAGCCTTCATCTCAACTATGTATTTGGCAGGCTTCTTTGGAGTTATATTCAGCATGAATGGTTTGATTCCACTCTTCATATCAATAACAACACCTTTTGAGTCCAGAAAAATTGCATCAAAAGGAAAAAATACAAAGAAGGAGTGGATTGTGCTGAATTCCCTTGATTCTGTTGGCATTATGAAGAGAAGTGGTTTCTTGATGCTTCTTCTGAACATAAGGCCCCGGATTCTCTTCAGCATTGTATCCGCAAGCTCAAACTCCTTTAAGGTCACTTGCCGAACCTCCTTTTTCTTTTTTGGTATTCTTCCACTGCATCCTCCAAATCCTTCTCTGAGAAGTCAGGCCAGAGCTGGGGGCAGAAATAAAGCTCGCTGTATGCGCTCTTCCACGGCATGAAGCCGGAGAGCCTCTGCTCGCCTGACGTGCGTATTATCAAATCAGGGTCTGGCAGTCCCCCAGTGCTCAGGTATCTGGGAAAATCTTCCTCTGTGATGGACTGCAGCTTTCCTTCCCTGCAATCCTTGAGTATGGAGTTGCATGCATCCACCAATTCCTGCCTTCCTCCGTACGCGAGGAGTATGTTCACAAAATAATTGCTGTACTTCTCCGTATCCTTCTCAAATTTTTCAATCCTTTCCCTGACTTTTGGCGTGAGGAGCTCCCTTCTTCCGAAAACCCTCACCCTTATTCTATTCTCGTGGACTTCCTTCCTGTTTATCTCGCCTATCTTCTGCTCAAAGAGTTTCATGAGAAGCTGAACCTCATCCTTGTCCCTGTCAAAATTCTCCATGGAGAAGCCCCAGAGGGTCACCATTGGGATGCTCAAATTCCTGCACCACTCCAAGACGTCACGGAGCTTGTCTATTCCTCTCCTGTGGCCTTCTATGACAGGCAATCCGTGCTGCTTAGCCCATCTCCTATTCCCATCCGGGATTACGGCGAGGTGCTGAGGTATGTTTTCCACGTAAGTAATATCCGTATTGAATTTATAAATCTGTTGCGGTGGCTGCCTAGGTGGACGATGCCTATTTTTCACAAGAGCTTGCGGGGTACAATGCTGCCGAATGTTCTGAACAGGCCTTTGAGCGGCAGTGCAGCTGCAGAATTCAGCATTGCAACCGGGCTGTCCATATCGCCATGCTCCGCAAGAAACTTCTCAGCCCCAGCCCTCTTGGCAAATTTGAAGTACCTCTCTATCTGCCCATCGCCAAGGGAGTTGTATACGCCTCTGATTCTCTTGTGAAGCATAAGGTCCTTCCCGAATTTGCTCCTCCATGTTTTTTCATACGTGCTTGTATCCGCTCCCCTTACGATGCCTGGCGCCAGCCTGCCTGCTATTTTTGCGCAGTTCCCACCAAAGACGATGCCGCCACCAGTAGTTGCTTTAACCTGCCCAGCTGCATCTCCAACAAGGATAACTCCACTCCTGGCGGTTTCCTCCCTGGGAGAGAGCGGGATGACAGCGTTGAGCTCATTTCTAAGCTTTGATTTCTTAAGAATCTTTGAAACAACTGGATGCTTCTTTACAAAATTATTGAAGTAGTGCCTTGCAGGGAGGCTGTAGCTCCTTCTGATATCCCTGAAGACTCCGAGCCCGACTCTGGCTTCGGACTCATTCAGCGGGATGCACCAGCCAAAAAAGCCTGGAAAGAGAGTATTGGAGAGGAACACATCAACCACACCGGCATCCTGAATATGGGCATTGCTGAAATCCGCCTGGCAACAGAATGCAAATTCATTCACTTTGGGAAAATCGAACCATGCCGCAACCTGGGAGAGCGCGCCGTCTGCGCCTATTACGAGTTTTGAGCCCAAGTCTTTTCTTGAAGCCCTCCTCCCAAGCAGAATTTTTGCTCCGAGACTCTCGGCCTCATCCGCGCATGCAGAGTCGAACTCCTTTCTGTCTATGATGAATGCCTTAACGTCCCTGCATACTATGCTCATCTCATCCAGAGCAGGGGAGTATATCCTTGTTCCGTATATTTTGTTCATTACTGACTTCTTGTAATCAACGCCGAGGCTGTCCAAGCCAGTCTTTGAGAGCAGGCCGGAGCATTTCAGGCGCGCTCCCACTTCTTTATGTTCTTCAAATACCGCCACATTGAGGTTTCTTCGCGCAGCCTCACGAGCCGCTATGCAGCCTGCAGGGCCAGCGCCTATGACCTTGACATCGTACATTGAAGCATCTCGGAATTTTAGTTATTTAAATGTTTATGTTTATAGTACTAAAAGTTATAAAGTGATGATTTGAGTGGAGAGATTGAGGTCCTGACGACTGCTGTTCCGGTTTTCCTTTCAATCTTCATACCGGGATTTCTCATAGCGTTGGCTTTGCTTAAGAAGACCAAGCTGCCTCTTCCGGCGATAGCCGCATTCGGCTTTATACTCGGCTTGGTGTTCCCACCACTGCTACTATTCATATACTCTTTATTTGGCGTGCTTTACTCGCCACAGCTTGCCATTATAAACCTGGTCATTGTCACAGCCGTCGGCTTGCTGCTGTGCATCAGGGAGGGCGCCCTGGATATATGCCTGTCATTCAATTACAGAAGGGATGCAGCCTGGGTGCTGCTGCTCGTGATAATGCTGTTTGCGTTCTGGGTAAGGATACAGAGCCTCGGCCCCATATTCTACGAGTTTGATCCGTATTACTACGACCAGATAGCGCAGTTCGTCCTGACGAAGGGGGCGGTTCCTCTGCATGACGAGTTGGCCTGGTTCCCACACCCAGACCAGCACCGAAACCAACCTTTGATAACATACCTAACTGCGCAGTGGTATACAATTCACGGCTATATCACGGGCAGCCAGCAGTTTGACAACTACATCCTCGCCACCATTTCCGGAGCCTACCCGCCTCTTGTTGCAGCGTTGCTATGCTTCCTGATTTATATACTGATTTCCGAGGCATACGGCAGGAAATACGGGCTGTTAAGTGCAGCTTTGATTGCCGTAATACCAATGATTGTTGAAAAATTTGCCGCAGGGGAGAGCGAGCAGCAGCCCTGGGGTATTTTTGCTGCATTTTTCTTCTATGCTGCATATGCGCTGGCAATTTCAAGGAAGGATAAAAGATTTGCGATTCTTGCCGGCATAGCTACAATGGCTGCCACGCTTGGGTCAAAGCAGGATGTGCTGGTATACCTGGTTGCAGCGGGTTATATAGGGCTGCAGTCGCTGGTTAATTACCTGCAGAAAAAATCTAACGTGGAGTTGATTAAAACAAGCGCCATAGTGCTGGCATTTACGGTTTTCGCCTATGTTCTATATTCTGTTTACATAGGATGGGAGATACCGAGCGATATAATGAGCTTTGCCGTAGCTCTCGGGTTTGCCATTGGCCTTTACCTGATGGACCAGAGGGTTAAGAACATGGATGAGAGGATAAACTACCTGGCAGGATACCTGCTTCTAGGCGCGGTTATCCTTCTGGTGACATTCATTCCATCTTTTCCAGTTCCAATAGGGCCGAGGGTTTGGAGTTATGTTGTGAATGCTGCTGCGGTGGCGCGTCCCGGCAGCGCGCTCATGATGACAGTTGCGGAGGAGACGCCCACTGCCCAGCAGTTTGCAAGTGCGATTGGGTTTCTGGGCAGCAGCCAAGATGTGCTCTATGTGATACTTGGACTTGCCTTCCTTGCGATTGCATATTCCATATACTGCGGGTCTAAGCTGGGTATTCTGTTTGGCATAATGATATTCCCAATCTGCTATGTGGGGTTCAGCAAGAGCAAGTATCTGCTTCACGTCTCATTCATGGTTGCCGTTGCAGTCACGCTGTTTTTTGGGGAGCTGGACAAGGTGCTGAAGAACTTCCTTAAGAAGGAGTTTGGGAATGAGGCGGCTTGGGGGGTTTTCGTAGTTGCGCTGATTGTGCTTGCCTCCGAGTGCTTCGTATACCCCAGCAGCACCATTCGCTTAGGAGGGCCTGTGGTGGATGTTGTTGGCGGGACGCTTGACCCCAAGTATCAGCTCGCAAATGCATCGACAGAGATGGGAAGGGATTGCAATCTTCTTGCAAACGATGGCAAATTAATAGCATCCTACCTGTTCTGCTCCAGGATACCGCAGTACTGGAGAGACCCCATGGAATGGATAAAGAATAATGTTGCTGAAGATGACAGAGTGATTTCATGGTGGGATTACGGGCACTGGATAAACTATTTCGGGCAGAAGAAGTGCGTCACAAGGAATGACCATCTGTACGGTGACATGGACCTGGAGGTTGCTGATAAGTTCGTTTCAAACACTCCGCAGGCATTGAAGGAGTACATGATAGCGCATAATGCAAAATATGTTTTATTTGACCAGGATCTGATCAGCAAATGGGGTGCTCTGGACTTCCTCTCATGTGTTTACAACAATGAGACAAACATGGATTTCGCATTCAGCGAGGGCAAGAGGCTGGGCAACATGTATCAGCTCGGCACATCGGGATGTGAGATTGACCACCAGTTTGAAACAATCTACATTCCGCGGGATATATCGGTGAATGACATCTGCCAGCCGTCAGACCCGGCTAATCCATATGTGAAGGCATACACGCGCTCGAATTACTCTTACTGCGTGCTGTTCGATACGCAGGGTGCAAACAGGAAGATAGCCGATGTTGTCTACGAGAGCAACATGAGCAGGAGGAACAAAGGATTCCCGTCCTTCAGCGGCACCCAGTATATCAGCGGCAGGTACTATGATATTTATACCATGCTGTACACGAAAGATGTATGGCCAGATGGTACAAGTGGCTGGGATGACAGAAAGGGCAAGATGTATGATTCAACTTTCTACCAGGGGTTCATACTCGGCCAGCTTGACGGATTCGAGCAGGTCTACCCAGCCAATAATGCATCAGGCTTGGTCAGGATATTCAAGATAAAGGAGTGACATGCTCCCACCCCTAAAGCGTGTGGAATTTCCCGCTCACCTTGTTAAGCCATTCAATATAACGCTTTACCCCTTCCCTCATGCTGACCTTTTTCTTCCAGCCCAGCTTCTCTATCTTCTTGGAGCTGAGCAGCATCTTCACCACATCGCCGGTCCAGCCCCTCTTCCCGCCAGTGTATACAAATTTAGGCCGTACGCCGAGCACGGAGCACATGCTCTTTGCAACCTCATTGACAGTGGTCATCTCTGTGCTCCCCACGTTGAAGTAGTCGTAAACTTTTTTCTGCTTCCTTGAGGCCAGCGCTATTGCATCTATGCAGTCAGAAATATATAGGTAGGATTTGCTCTGCTTGCCGTCGCCGAGAATTTCAAGCTTTTTGGGGTTTGCCTGAAGCTTCTTGTAGAAGTCATACATCACTCCGTGGGTTGAAGGAGGTCCAAAAATGTTCGCAAGCCTTAGAACTACCCCCTTTATTCCATAGGTGTAGGCATATGATGAGATGTATACCTCGTCTGCAACCTTTGAAGCTGCATAGTTGCTTATGGGAATTTCCGGATGGTCTTCTGGGGTTGGCAGCACCTTAGTTTCTCCGTAAACAGTGGAGCTGGAGGTGAAGACGATTTTCTTGACGTCGTTTTTCCTTGCTGCCTCAAGGACGTTAAACGTTCCATCCACATTTATTCTAAAGCTGCCCTCGGGGTTTGTTGCACTGTCCTTGACGCTGGGGTCCGCTGCCAGGTGGTATACCTCCTCAACACCTTTCATGGAGGAGTTGATGAACTCCTTGTCACGGATATCGCCTTTTACAAAATTGAAGTTTCTTAGGCTGAGATGAGGGGTTATATTCTCAATTCTCCCTGACGAGAGGTTGTCAAAAACAGTCACATCATGTCCTCTTGAAACAAAATAGTTTGCGAGGTTGCTCCCTATAAAGCCGGTTCCGCCTGTTATTAGTATCATGCTTCTCCTTTTGGCAGGTAGTATTTAATTTATTTTCCCTAAATAATAGGTTTGATGAGAATCTCAATAGTAGGGGCAGGGTATGTGGGGCTTGTTGCGGCAGCGTGCTTTGCAAACGGTGGTTTCAAGGTGCTGATATCCACCAATGACCCCAAAAAGATAAAGATGATAAATGAGGCGAAAGCTCCGTTCTTTGAGCCTGAGCTGGGGGGGTTGCTCAGGAACGCTGTAAAGTCTGGCGCCCTGAAAGCCACAAACACAAGGGCTGAGGCAATTCTGAATTCTGAGGTGACATTTATATGCGTCGGCACCCCCAGCGCCGCTGACGGTTCCATTGACCTCAGCTTTATCTATGCTGTTGCCGAGGAGATTGGGAGGAGCCTGAGGAAGAAGAAAAGCTATCACACTGTAGTTGTGAGAAGCACCGTTGTTCCAGGCACTGCAAACAGGGTTAAGGAAATCATTGAGAAGCTCTCGGGAAAAACGGCCGGCAGGGATTTCGGTATGTGCATGTGCCCTGAATTCCTGAGGCAGGGTAATGCTGTCTACGACACGTTCAACCCAGACAGGGTGGTAATTGGGGAGCACGATAAGAAGGCAGGAAATGTCCTGGAGAAGCTTTTCAAGAAGTTTTATGGGAGGAAGAAAGTTCCGATTCTGAGGATGAATACCGTTTCGGCTGAGATGGTGAAGTATGTGAGCAACTCCATACTGGCAACAAAGGTTTCATTCATAAACGAGATTGCCAACATATGCGAGAAGCTGAATGGTGTTGACGTCTATGAGGTCGCAAGAGGGGTGGGGCTCGACAGGAGGGTGGGGCCGCTTTTCCTTGAGGCAGGGCCGGGATTTGGGGGAAGCTGCTTCCCAAAGGATGTCAACGCAATACTGAGCTTCTCAAGGGAGCTGGGGTACGAGCCGAAGATACTCCAGACAGTTATGACAGTCAATGAGGAGCAGGCTCTCCATGTTGTGGATTTGG
Organism: Microcaldota archaeon; assembly: GCA_013425335.1. Lineage (GTDB taxonomy): Archaea > Micrarchaeota > Micrarchaeia > Burarchaeales > Fermentimicrarchaeaceae > Fermentimicrarchaeum. The sequence continues at coordinate 10,295 of JACCLG010000024.1, read as the reverse complement.
CAAGAAGAAGCCTTGGGGGGCTGCGGGGAAAGAGGATTGCGATTCTGGGGCTCTCCTTCAAGCCAAACACAGACGACATGAGGGAGGCTCCTTCTGTGAGAATCATAAAGAAATTGCTGGGCGAGGGCGCAGCAGTAGTTGCCTATGACCCAGTTGCAGAGAACAATGCAAAGAAAATACTCAAAGATGCAATAGAGTACGCAGAATCCGCAGCTGACTGTCTTGCTGGAGCGGACTGCTGCATAGTTGTCACAGAATGGGATGAGTTCAAAAAAATCAAACCTGAGATGCTCAAGAAAATGAGGGGGAGGAGCATTGTTGATACAAGGAGAATTTGGAATCCAGAGAAACTGGAGAGCGCAGGCTTCAGATACCTGGGAATAGGGCTGGGAGAATGATAAAAGGCAGGGACATACTTGTAACTGGCGGAGCAGGCTACATCGGCTCACACCTAGTTGATTCTCTCGTTGAGGGTAACAGGGTGACTGTTCTGGATAACCTGAGCACTGGGAAGATTGCCAACATAAAGCACAACATGAAGAAAAAGGGGTTCAAATTCATAAAGGGGAATGCTGCGGATTTTGAAACTGTGAAGAAAGCCGCCGGAAAATGCGATATGATAGTGCATGAAGCCGCTGTTGTTGGGGTTAAGCATTATGTTGAAAACCCGCTGAAAGTCCTGCTGGTGAACTCAAGCGGAATGGAGAACGTGCTGGAGGTTGCTAGGAGGATAGATGCAAAAGTGGTTTTCGCATCAACAAGCGAAGTGTACGGAAAGAGCGGGGAGCTGCCGCTGAGCGAGGACGGGGACAGGCTGCTCGGCCCCACAGCAATAGACAGATGGTGCTACAGCACGAGCAAGGCATTTGATGAACACCTGTGCTTCGGCTATTACAAAAGATATGCACTTCCTGTTGTCATACTGCGCTACTTCAACTCTTACGGCCCGAGAGCCGATGGAAGCGAGTATAGCGGAGTGATACCAATATTCATAAACAGAATTTTGAGGAACAAGCCGCCGCAGGTGCACGGCGATGGGAAGCAGACAAGGTGCTTTACCTACATAAGCGATACAGTTGGAGGCACGCTGCGTGCCATGGAGGAGAAGAAGGCTGTTGGCGAGGTAATAAATATAGGGACGGATGCTGAAACAACAATACTCAGTCTTGCGGAGATGATAATCCGCGCGTGCGGAAAAGGCATGAAGCCGCAGTTCATCCCCTACGAGAGCTTTTATGGGAAAAGCTATGAGGATATACGGAGAAGGGTGCCCGCAATAAGCAAGGCGAAAAAGCTGCTCGGCTGGGAGCCCAAGGTGAATTTGGAGGAAGGGCTTGAGCGGACTGTTGCCTGGTATAGGAAGGTGGTAGATTGAAAGCAATTATACTTGCTGCAGGGAAGGGAATTAGACTTAGACCGCTGACATACGGCATACCAAAACCGCTTCTTCCAGTAGGTGGCAAGCCTGTTATTGATTTTGTTATAGATAATTTGCTGACCTGCAAGGAGATAGACACAATATATGTGGGAGTGTCGCACATGCAGAACATGATAAGCAGCTACCTGGCCCACACTCCGAGGGATGATGTTGTCATAGAAACTGTCAGCACGCTCTGCTGGGAAACTGCAGGCGACATCAAGGTGATATCTGTTGAGAAAGGAATAAGGGAGCCAGTTGTTGTGGCATACGGGGATAATGTGACGAGAATTAACATTGATAGGCTTGTGAAATTCCACAGGAAAATGGGAAAGAGTGCAACCGTCGCGCTTTTCAAGGTTCCTTGGGATGAAGTGAGTAGGTTCGGAGTTGCAAAATTGGAAAGAGGCATTGTAAGTGAGTTCATTGAAAAGCCTCAAAGGGGCAAAGCGCCATCAAACCTTGCAAATGCCGGTTATTATGTGATAGAGCCTGAAGTGATAAGCAGAATACCTTACAGCAAAGTCAAGATGGAGAGTTCACTCTTCCCCAAGCTTGTTCAGGAAGGTGAGCTGGCGGGCTTGGCTTACAACCTCAGGTACTGGCTGGATATAGGAACAATTGAGGCGTACAGGAAGGCAAACAGGATGATTGAAGGGATACTTCCTCCACCGAAATAAAAGTTATTTTTTAGAGCGGTATTGCGGCTGATATCGAAATATGAAAAGAAGGCTAAACCATGAGGATACTTGACCTCAGCTGTGAGAGCAGGAAAGGATGCTTATCAACTTGAATCCAAACGTGCAGTATCTCTACGAAAAGATTTTCCGCCATTGGATTGGCCCAGATGAACTGCACTGGAAACTGGGGGCCTTAAAATGAAAACCCTGAAAAAATTCATACTGGATGATTTAAGATTCATGGGGTTCGACTTGACCATCAGAAAGCGAACAGTTTACCTAAAGGGGATAGAACACAAATCGGTGCTTGACGTGGGATGCGGGGATAACGGCTATATCCCGTACCTGCTTTATAGGCAAGGCAATAATGTTCTGGGAATAGACAGGAGGGCAGAAGCGATAGGAAGCGCAAGGAAGGCGCATCTTGGGAAGAAAGAATTGAATTTCAGGCAGATGGACATAAGCAACTTAGGCATGCTAAAGGAGAAATTCGACTGTGCGGTGTGCATGGAGGTAATCGAGCATATTATTGATGACCGCAAACTGCTTCGAAACATGCACGCAGCAATCAGGAAAGATGGGTTGCTGGTCGTCAGCACGATAAATATAAACTCCCAGATCGCAAAAGAACCAGCAGATACGGTTTCAGAAACAGAAGACGGCAGGCATGTAAGGCGGGGATATACAAAAAAAGAACTGGAGGAAAAGGTCAAGGAGGCTGGATTCAAAGTGTTGCAGAGCTCGTCGTGCGTAGGGGGAGTAACCCAGCAAGCCATCCTGCTGGAGCAGAGGGTCAGGAAACACGGCAGAATCAGGTATAACATGCTGCTCAGGGCATTATTATTCGCATTTCTATATCCGATAACATTGCTTGATAATTCTCATGATAACCCAGAAGATATGACTTTAATCATTACTGCGAGGAGGTGTTGAGGTAGAGTTGAGCATAGCTACGGGGGGGCAGAGTTGTTATGCTCAAATAATAGGTATATTCTAAGATTGATTTCGCGGGGTATTCATATGAAACAAGGCATAAGTGTTGTTGTGCCGACCCACAACAGGGCTGAAAGGCTTATGGCTACCTTGGAGTCTCTGTTGAAACAGAAATTCAAAAACTATGAAGTGATTGTCGTTGATGATGGTTCGACCGATGATACGGGGAAGAGAGTAGCTGCTCTTGCTAAAAAATCTAACATGTTGAGATATTTCAAAGAGAGACAAGGCGGACCAGCGGTGGCCAGAAATCTAGGCATAAGGAAATCAAAGAATGAGATTGTAGCATTCACGGATGATGACTGCCTAGTCCCGCCAGACTGGCTTGCCAGACTCGCTGACGCGTATGGGAGGTTTCCTGAAGTAGCTGGAGTCGGGGGGTACCTAAAACCGAGAGATGATGAGCTAAAACGCAGCCTATTCGCGCAGCTTGAGTGGGTTGAAGCTGTTTGCACTTATGGGGTGGACATGGAGGAAAAAATAAGTGGGGAGGAAGGGGTGGTGGGTGGGACTGCAAACATGTCCTACAGAAAATCTGTTTTGGAGGAGGTTGGTGGATTCGATGAGAATTTTCCATGGGCGGCGGGGGAAGATGTAGACCTGAAGATAAGGATCGTCGGGAAAGGGAATAAACTGCTTTATACTCCAGTTGAGGTGGTACACAACCGTGAATACGACCTCAAAGGTTTTCTTGCGCAGGCAAGGACTAGAGGATTGGGGGGAGCGTATTTCAGGGCAAAATACGGACGGGAGAACAAAGTAGTTTTGCTGCTTAAGATAGTTTTATCACCACTATTGTTTCTTAAGACTTCATTTGAATACAAAAGAAAATGCGGCTCCTGGCATGTACGGGTAGCCATTATTAAGACAATCGGAGTTATTTACTCTGGTATTTATTCGCTGTTGTAGGTGTGTTATGCCCCGGACAAAATATTACGAAGGTTATGACGAGTACAAGACTAAGAGCAGCAGCGGGTATTACCAGAACCAGATATTTTTTATACTTGACCTCTTCCCAAAAGTTAGGGTGGGCATAGAGAGGTTCCTTGGTAGATTCCTGTCACAGGAATTGATGGCAAAGGCAGTGAAGTAGCTCATTCATGCTCCAGAACCGTCTTGTATATGCGTATTGTTTCCCTGGCTGTTTTCTTCCAGCTGAATTTTTTGCTTGTGGAAAGGGCTCTCTGGGCAATCCGTCTGAAGAGCTTCTCATCGTCTATGAGCTTCAGAATCAGCGAGGATACAAGCCTGGGGTTCCTGTCCTCAATTATAAAGCCGTTGCTTCCATTTTCAATTACCTCGGGCGCAATTCCTGTACTTGTGGCTATGACGACCTTTTTGTGAGCCATACCTTCAAGGATTGGCAGTCCGAATCCTTCATAGATTGACGGAATGATGCATACGCCGCATTCAGAGTAGAGAAGTTCAAGCTTCTCCTGTTTTACAATCCCTAGAAGATGTATATTGCGCAGCCTCATTGCCGCTGCAAGAGACTCAAGGCGCCGTTTCTCCCTCCCGTTTCCAGTTATGTAGAACTCCGCATCTCCCAGCTCTTTTGCTGCATGCAAAACGAACTCCACCCCTTTTCTCGCACTCAGACCGGTTGCGCACAGAACTTTGCGCGGGTCCCCAAACTCCGTCTTTTTTACCTGGTCAACACCGAGGGGGACCGAGTGGATTTTACCGTCTCCGTAGATTTCCCGGAATTCTTTAAGAGAAATGCTGCTATCGGTTATCACTTTACGAGCTTTCCTGAAACAGCGCTTCTCCAGGTTTTCGTACACTTTTTTTCGCAGGGAGTTATTCTGGTAGTCGTATTTCTGGGGGTGGTGCATCGTTGTAATGCAGGGCTTGCGAGTTACAAACACGTCCGCCAGTATATTGCCATGCACTAAATCTGCGTTTCCAGTGTATTTTCTAGCCCTCCAGGCAAAATGTAAAAAATTTGTTGCTGCAAGTTTTACCCCGTCATCCCGCATATGGGATGGACCAATTCGGAGTAAATCGACCCCCAGATCCTCAAGTGCATGCGTAAGCCTGAAAGCGTAGAACGAACCCCCCCAGAAAGACTTTGGAGGATACTGGTATGTTAAGAAAGCAACCTTCATCCAACCGCCTCAGCCGTACTCAATTGCAGAGTATTTTAATATTGTGCGGTATAAATAGTGATTGGTTTATGTTCAGACGCTATCTAAATTGAAGCCATTCAAAAGGTGAAAAAATATGAGGGTCTTGATAACCGGGATGGGGGGGTTCGTTGGCAACAACCTTGCTGAGTACATAATCAAGAACGAACTCGGCGAAGTTTACGGAACGGTTTTTAGCAAAACAGGCAACCAGGAGCTGATATACGAATTGCAGAAGAGAGTCAAGCGCGAGGTAAATGTGCTTGGCTGCGACCTGACAAACTTCTCGGAGGTATTCTACCTGATTCACAATGTGAAACCAGGCATAATCTTCCATCTTGGTGCTCTCACCAGAGTTCCTTACTCATTCGATTCCCCCAAGGAATATTTTAAGGTGAATGTGGAGGGGACGATAAATGTCCTGAATGCGGTGAGGGCAATCGGCTCAAATGCGAAGGTCCATATATCGGGCAGTTCAGAGGAGTACGGGTTGATATACCCAGAGGAGCTGCCTGTTAAGGAGACAAACCCGCTCAGGCCACTATCCCCATATGCAGCTTCCAAGGTAGCGCAGGAGATGGTTGGTTGGCAGTACTTCCGCTCTTATGGAATGAACGTATACCTATCAAGATGCTTCAATATCATTGGAGTTAACAGCGATGATAGCATGAGCTTTGCGACGTTTGCGAAACAGATTGCCGAGATAGAAAGCGACAAAAGAGAGCAGATTGAAGTCGGCAATTTGAGTGCTTTCAGGGATTATATAGATGTTAGGGATGTATGCAGAGCCTACTGGCTTCTGGTGAACAAGTGCCAAGCTGGAGAGGTGTACAATATAGCATCGGGAGTCACGCATAGCATGGAATCCATACTTGGAGGGCTGATTAAACTATCCTCCAGGAGCAAGACGATTAAGGTAGTGCATGACAAGAGGAGGATGAGACCTTCAGATGTCCCGCTTTTGCAGGGTGATGCCAAGAAATTCAATGATGCTACTGGCTGGAAACCTGAGTATACAATAGAAAAGACTCTGAAGGATGTGATGGAATATTGGAGGAAAAAGAGCGGGAAAATATGAAGGTTGTATACTCTGTAGGAGTTAGATTGGGTGGAGCCGGCGCGCTGGGTTCTCTTTCCAATAGAACTGCGTTTGAGATTCAGAAGAGGGGAAAGCTAAAGAAGGTTATTTGCTGGTCAAATGAGAGCAATGATATAGAAGCGAGCAGGGTTTCAGCAGTATTTCCATTTGGCAAATTTTTCAGCAGGGCAAGCTCCCGCTTTCCGTACATCATCGACAATCTATATGACAGACTTGCCTCATTCCAGGTTTCGGAATGCGACATATTCCATGGATGGAACAACCACGCACTCTTTTCCATGAGAAGGGCAAAGGGGCTCGGGGCAAGAACTTTTATTGAAAGGGCATCTTCGCATATTCTGAGATACAACGAGCTGGTCGGGGAGGAGTATAAAAAGTTTGGCGTGCCTTCGGAGCCGCTTAACAGGCGGCTGATAAGGAGATGCCTGCAGGAGTACTCGGAATGCAATTATGTCTTGGTTCCTTCTGAATTCGCCCTAAACAGCTTCCTGGAGCGTGGGTTTGATAAAGAGAAGCTTGTTGAGATTCCTTTTGGAATAGATACTGAAAGATTCAGACCCAGTGTTAAGAAGGATGATGTTTTCAGAGTTCTTTTTGTCGGTCAGGTTATTCTAAGGAAGGGCCTGCAGTATCTTCTGGAGGCGTTTTCTGAGCTGAGCCTGAAAAATGCGGAGTTGATGGTGAAAGGAAGGGTTCAGAGTGAGATGAGTGGCATAGTTGAAAAATACAAAATGCCGAACATAAAATTTATAAGATGGGCTGATGACCTCACTGCGCTTTATAACTCTGCATCAATTTTCGTCTTTCCATCAGTAGAGGAAGGGAGTGCTCTTGTGAACTATGAAGCAATGGCATGCGGAGTACCAGTAATCACCACCTATAACTCAGGTTCTCTGGTGAGGGATGGGAAGGATGGTTTTGTAATCCCAATACGCGATGTTGAAGCGATAAAGGAGAAAATTCTTTATTTCTATGATAACCCAAGCGAGGTTAAAAGGATGGGCAAGAACGCAAGGAAGCATATCAGTGGGTATACCTGGGATAGATACGGGAATGGGCTCTGCAAAGCATACGAGAGAGCACTAGAATGAGATTATTTAACACGCTCTAATTCCCACTCGACTTCATCTGCATCTCCCAGAAAATGCCTCCCTATCCTGCCGTATATGTTCTGATGGCTGTTTATGAGCCAGTCCACCGGCTTGAACATCTTCCTGAGCAGCTTCCCTTTCCAGCTCTGCAATTCCGGGAACGCAGTGTAAATGTAGTGGTATTCCGCCTTCAGCACCTTTACCTTTGGGATGAAGTTCGCTATCCCGTATATTGCCTCGACCGAGAAGAACTTCTTGTGGGTTGGGTTGTTAAGCGCGAATGAGCTTGCACCGTAAGGCACGAGTATGGTGATCCTTCCGTGCGGCTTGGTTATCCTGCACAGCTCCTCCATCACCTTGAGGGTATCTTCCAGATGCTCCAGGCAGTGGTGGGAATAGACGGCATCGAACTCGTTGTCCTTGAATGGGTAGGGAAATTTCTCCAAATCCCAGATTACGTCGGCTTGGCTGATTTTGTCTATATCCACCCCGATGATGTCGCCTGCGTAGGGGCATCCTGCGCCTTTCTTGTTGCCGCAGCCGAAATCGAGGATTTTCATCTTACCACTGATTAGGAGGTTAATTCTTTGTATAATTTTATATACCCATCTGCCATTCGTTCAACTGTGAAATTCTTAGTCAGCCTGCAGTATGCTTTCTGCGCAAGTTTTTTGGCAGCTTTCTTGTCATCCAGCAACTTCCGCACCCCATCAGAAAGTTCTCTTGAATTTCTAGGTTCTACAAGGACTCCGCAATCACCAACAACTTCAGGTATGCTGGCAACTCGAGTTGTAACAACCGGTAGCTTGCATGCCATGGCTTCGAGCAATATCATGCCGAAAGACTCCCAGAGTGATGGACAGATGAACACATCACTTGCAGACATTAGTTCAAGCTTTTTCCTTTCATCCACCGCTCCAGCGAATGCTACCCTAGGCTCTAGCTTCAGTTCGGAGACAAGCTGCCTGAGATGCGTTTCCTCTGGACCTGTCCCTGCTATCACAAGCTTAATATCATATTCTTCCAACATAGGGAGTGCTTTTATGAGGTATTCTACACCCTTCTGCTTCGCAAGCCTTCCAATGAAAAAGAGGAGGTGGTCGCATTCAAACTTCTCTCTGATATGGGTATTCACTCTATGAATTTTTCTCATATCCAAACCGTTATGAACAACTTCTATCTTATCTTCGGGTATTCTGTAATAATCGATGAGCTCCCGCATGCATGAATGCGAGACTGCAGCAACTTTCTGAGCGCTGCTGAAACCGCTTCTCTCAAGACTCTCAGTGAAGAAAGAGCTGTAGGCACGGGAGGCAAACGGTGCAACATCGCCAGTAAGATTTAGCAGCCCTCTTACAGTTCCATGAGCTGTAGCGAGGGAGGGCTTCGTTCTTATGAACCTCAACACGCATGCTGACCAGGCATTCGCGTGTATCACATCAAAACGGTTCTGCGAGCTTTGCAGCTTCCTAAGAAGAATAACTGATATTAAAACTCTTGCGAATTTAGGTATCCGCCCCATCTCACTCTCTGAAAGTGATATCACCTCTGTTTCAATACCTCTTCTCCCAAGTTCTGAGTTGAGGGAGGATAGCACCGATTCCGTCCCTCCTCTAAAGGAGAGCGGAAATGGGTTGAGGAGGCAGACTCTCATTATATCAGCCTAGGAAATTTTCTAACTTCTGCGCGAGAACCTTCCAATCATACGTATCAACTGCAAGCTTTCTTGCCAGGGACGCACATGCCTTTGATTTTACGGGATTTTGGCGTATGTAAATAATCTTCTCCGCTATTGCCTTAGGGTTACCTGGAGAGACAACATAACCAGCTTTTCCCCCTCCCAGAATTCTTTTTATATCCCCCACATCAGTTGCTATTATGGGAATTCCCACCGCCATGTATTCGAATATTTTTATATTACTTTGGTAACGAACACCCTCAATATCCGAGAAGGGGGCGATGAGCAAATCCGTCGTGGGGAGCAGTTCTGGGAGCTTCTCGTGAGCTACTGTTCCCTTAAAAACAAAAAATCTGCTCAGTCCTTTTGATACAATTATTTCCTCAAGCTCCTTCCGTTTAGGTCCATCCCCGACTATGTAACATTTCAGCTCAGATATTTGCTTTGCGGCAATCTCCACGGCATCAATTATTGGGAGTATGTGTTTTATTTTGTGGAGCAGACCAACGAACATGAGTGAGAACTCCTTGCCTCTTTTGTGCTCTCTCACTCTGAATTCTTTTGTATCAACTCCGTTTGAGAGGTAGAAACACTTCCCCCAGTACTTCCTTGGGATTTTTTCCTCTCTTATCCATGTATTTGAGTACACCACATAATCGGAGAGTCTAATTGAGAGATAGGCAAGAAAATCAGTCAGCCAAACCTTGTAGAAGTTCTCCTCATTATCTCTGAGCGTCGCGGGGTCCCATTCATCACAGTCAAAAACCAAGCTGCAGTCTGGCTGCATTATTTTGTAGAGCAATGCGGGCAGAAAAGTGAAGAGATGGGGCTTCGCAAAGTAAACAACCTGCGGCTTCTCCCCTCGAAGGTATTTCAGAGTCTTATACACATGAAGCGGGAGAAGAAGGAAGGATTTTTTCTCAAGTGTGAACAGGAAAAGCTCGTCCTCCTTGGAACGGCCGTACTTGTCGCTCTTGGGGATTATTATTCTAGTTGCGGAGTCCATGTTCTTTGCAAGTTCGTACAATCGGCCAGTTGTGGCTCCTTTTGATGAGAAAGGTGACAGCATGGTTATTTTCAAGCGCACGCCTCCAGCATGTCTAAGATTGGGGGGGCGGGTATTAAATTTATTTGTCATTTCTAGAGACGCCAGCCGCTGGTTCCGAGATGTTTTATAAACCTTTGAGGCAATATTCTATACAGAATTAAGG
>JACCLG010000022.1 GCA_013425335.1 Microcaldota archaeon | reverse complement strand
ACTGACGAGGCTGCTGGCAAGCTCGTCTCCTATTCAGCAAGGCTGCAGCGCAAGGCAACCGAGCAGCTCATAGAGATGCTCACCTCCGGCTCGGAGAGAGCATTCCTCCTTTCATTGTATGTTTGCGTGGAATCGGAAAGCTTGGAAAAGCTTGATTTGCTGACGGACATTGTGGTCTCAAAGCTCAATGAGGTGAGGCTGAAGCCGCAGATTGCCTATGAGAGGATGGATGCCGGGCTCAGGAGTTGCGCCCCGCTCGGCTACAACCTGCTCAATGTCGGCAGGAATATGACTTCATCCTCACTAGCTGCAACATTCCCGTTCGTAAGCGCCTACCTAGAGCCGCAGCCTAAGGGTATACTCTTCGGCGAAAACCAGCTGGACGGCATGCCCATAATCTGCGATATATTCTCAAAATCATTCGAGAATGCAAATGGGCTGGTGCTGGGAATGTCTGGCAGCGGAAAGTCGTTTGCTGTTAAGACAATACTCAGCCGAGCCCTGCAGCAGGGTATAGACATGATTGTGCTCGACCCCAGCGAGGAAGGTGAGTACGAAATCCTGACTACCAGCCTAGGGGGCAGGATTATTGAATTCTCAGAGAAGTCAGATGCGTTCATAAATCCGTTTCAGATAACCGAGCAGAGTTACGATGAGAAGCTTTTCTTCCTTCATAGTTTGATGAGATTCTTTGTCTCAGAGCTCACCGACGAGATGAAGGATCTTTTGGATGAGGCGTTTGAGAGCATATACGCAAAAAGAGGCATAACGCACGACCCGAAAACATGGGGGAAAGAGGCCCCAACCCTGTCGGATTTGTACAGCTACATGGAAAAGGAAAGGAAGAGTAGCTTTGCCAGGAGGGCAGAGGCTGCGACTGCCGTGTCCTCCTCCCTGAGGAGGTTTGTGAAAGGCTCCTTCTCCTTCATAAACAAGCAGACAAACATAAAGAAGCTTGACGGCAGGTTCATAACATTCAAGATAGGCTCTCTGCCGAAGGAGGTGAGAAGGGTAATGATGTTCATCATCCTGGAATTTGTCTACAACAGGATGAGGAGAGATCTGAGGAAGAAGATGCTTGTTGTTGACGAGGCATGGAAACTGCTCCAGACAGAAAGCGAGGAAGGGTATATCCTGAACATAGTCAAAACATGCAGGCACCACAATATGGGGCTTGTCCTGATAACGCAGGATGTATACGATTTATTGACAAGCAAGGCCGGCAAGGCAGTGATGGCAAACTCGTCCTGGCAGCTCCTCCTTAGGATGAAGCCGTCTATAATTGATGATGTTGCTGCAACCTTCAAGCTCAATGAAACAACGAAGAATTACCTGCTGACAGCGGAGCCCGGGAGCGGGCTGTTTTTTGTCAACAACACTTTCATACCCCTCAAGAACATTGTTGCCAGTGATGAGTACAAGCTCTTCACAACCCATCCGGAGGACAGGAGGGTGGGATGAGATGCGCGCCAGAACAAAAATTTACAACAAAGTTGCAGGAGAAAGCAGAAACAGAAAGCTCAGAAATGTGCTTCTAGGTCTGATTTTGCTCTCCTTCATCCTCACAATTTCGCTTTGGATGATTATTGAAATGATGAATGAAATCAGCATGCTCCAGGGCTCTCCCTGGAAGGAGATAAGGAGCGGTGAAATGCCGCATCTGCTGGTCCTGTTCATCATCTCCTTCTCCTCATCCACGCTGTACATATTCTACTACAAGGGAGTGAGAGAAATATCAAAGACGGCACCGCGCTACCTGCTTGCAATTGCTATTCTTGTACTGCTGGCAAGGGTGCTTTTCAGTTTCTGAGCGGTAGAGTTATAAACCTGCAAATCGTTGAAACATACTGGTGATGTTATGAAAGTTCAAGCAATGTTTTTGATTTTGCTGGTAGGGGCTATCCTGCTGGTTGGTTGTGCGCAGCAGCCGCCAGGAGGGAATCAGACCCAGAACCAGACTCCGCCACCGAGCCAGACACCGACAAAAGAGGAGGTATGCCTGAGCTCCGGCGGAACAATCGCAACCCAGTCCTGCTGCCTGTCTGCAGGCGATTTCCCAAACACATGCCTCATAGGGGCATGCGGCTGCTCTTCGGACAACAGCCATAACGTCAAGGCTTGCAATTGCGGAGAGGGCAAATGCTGGGACAGCAGCAAGAGCCAGTGCGTAGCCGTGCAGGCGCAGCCAGCATCGGTTGATATGAGCCAAATCTACAAGTATGGCTCGGTTCACAGCTACGAATACAACGTAACGACCCCTTCGGCAGAGCAGACGACAAGTTTTGATTTTAAGAGTACGTTGACTTCGGATACGGTAAATGGTACTGCAGCCTGGCTGGAGCAGACGGATATAACGATGCAGGGCGGTTCAGTGACTTTAAAGACGTGGATTGACAAGGTTACATACAACTGCCTGAAAATGTCCAGCGTAATAAACTACGAAGGGCAGACAATAGAGCAGCCAGGCACATGCCCGACTACCGGGCCGAACTCAGCCTCAAGGACAGGGACAGCAACTCCGACCATGACATTTGTCGGCACGGAATCCGTGACAGTGCCTGCGGGAACTTTCAGCTGCAACAAGTACTCGCTGGAGAATGTCACCTTCTGGTCTGCCAGCAGCGTTCCAGTGCCGGTGAAGATAGCTTACGGTGACGGCAGCATGACAATGGAGCTTGTCGGCTACACCTAGTCCTTTTCTTTTTTTCAATCTATTTTTTAAACCTCCCAGGAGAATACATACCTTCATGATGAAGAAGCTTATCGAGCAGAACATATACGCGCTTATAACGCCTGCAACCGTTCTAATCTCCGGTGTTATAACCTCCCTGCTTTTCACAAGGCTGCTCAACCGGACAGATTTCGGTGTATTCACCACTCTTGTCTCTTTCACGCTTCTGTTCACGGGAATAAGCGATTTGGGGCTGGCAAACGCATTCATCAAGATTGTGGGGGAGAGCTTCCATTCCAAGGACGGACACGCGGGCTTCTACGTCCGCTATCTGCTGAGGTGGAAGCTGGCAGCCCTTGTATTCCTAAGCCTGCTGCTAATCATCTTCCCAGCACCCATCTCAAAATTTTTCCTCCATGACGAGAAGTTTACTTATATCATGGAAATGACAGGCTTCCTCACCATACTATACTCCGTCAGCCAGTTGGTAATCTACCTCTTCATGGCACTGGGACGCTTTGAGTATTCATCAATGATTTCACTTGTATTCAACTTCTCCAAGGTGGTTTTCCCAATTGCCCTTGTGCTTCTCTTCGGCCCAAACCTCATTACCATAGCAGTCGGCGTGATGCTTGCATTCCTGCTGGCAGCCATTATCTCGCTTCTCCTCTTTCTTTTCAAATTTAAGGAGAATCTGGCGTATAAGCCGACAAAGACTTCAGCAATCAGCTCATTCTTCTTCTACTCAACAATACTCTCTCTTGCGAGTCTTCTTTCCGGCAACATTGATTCGGTCATGCTCAACTACTTCCGCGGGCCTGACGAGCTGGCCCTGTTCACAGTGAGCAGCTCTGTGATATTCCTTATTGTATCCATACTTCCGCTTTCCTCAACATTCCTGCTGTCAACCCTTGTGCAGATGGAGGCTAAGAAGGAGACGGAACTGCAGAGCAGGGTTTTTGACAGGAGTATCAAATACGGTCTGCTTGCGTCAATACCGCTCTCTTTTCTGGTTTATCTAACTGCAAACAGAATAGTGCTCTTCCTGTGGCCCCAGAGTTATCTTCTGGCCGGCCAATCCCTGAGAGCCCTCAGCCCCATTATCCCCCTTATGTTCCTTAATGGAATATGCGCAAATGTCTTCATGAGCAAGGGCAAGATGAAAGAGCTTACCACAATAATGT
>JACCLG010000020.1 GCA_013425335.1 Microcaldota archaeon | reverse complement strand
TCCTATCAAAAGGGTTAAGCCACCTGTGGTATTAAGCTTGCTGCTAATGCATGTGATGCCTGCGGGGAATACACACTGCTCCGGTATTGGTGGGTTTAGCACTCCCAAGTAGAACAGCACTGCCAGAACCACCATTATGATAAGAATTGCCCATCCATAAGTCATAAGGTATTCCATTGCTGTTTGACCCTTTCTCATTCTCATTCAAAATCACCTCTTGAGGTTAACATACCAGTTGATATAATGTATTTTCAGAGCCCCTTTTTAAATCTTTCCTTTTTTTACCTCTAAAGGCATTACTTCACAACCGTGCCGGAATGCGTTTTTCCCTCAATCGCACGCTGCAACTCATCGAGGTTCTTTCCATAGACGAAGTGTGTTTCTATTCCAGAGCGGGCAATAAGCTTGCATGCTATTAAATCGAATATGAACCGTGTGCCTGCCTTCCGCTTATCATACTTGGAAGCAAGCTCAACCAGCTGGATGAAGCCCATCCGACTCATCTTCTTTGCATCCTTATTCTTTCTCGGGTCCGAGGTGTAGACTCCATCCACGTTGCTGAGGTTGACTATCCTCGCAGCTCCAACGCCTTCCGCAAGCAGAGCAGCATCAGTATCCGTGGTTATCCCGGGTATTGTGCCTCCCATGAGGACTATTTTGCCGGAGTTCATGGCGCCAACTGCCTCCCTGAAACTCTCTGCTAGCGAGGGATACGCATCGTCTCCCAGCGAAGCCATCATAAGAAGCGCGTTCATCCTTGTGCAGAGAATTGCCGTCTCATCAGCAAGAAACTCGCTGCCCCCGAGCTTTCTTATGTGAGATGCCTGCTCCCTTGCTGGGACACCTCCACCGCAAACAACGGCAAAGCGGTATTTTGTTTTAAGCCTCTTCAGAAGCGAGGTAAGCTTCTCTATGAAGTCAAAATCAGGTTTGCCAGGATTCAGCAGACTACCGCCAACTGAGAGAACAACCTTCAAACAATCACCATACAATATTAAAAGGTTTAATAAATATAACTTTGCTTATGAGCAAGCTTGAGAACAGCATTGGGAGAATTGTCAAAATTCTTGAGAAGGAGGAGAGGGAGCAGGATGAGCTCCTCAAGCTCTCTAGGGAGATTGTAAGAGGTTGCTCGGTTGCCATAAAGTGCATTCACTCCAAAGAGCTTAAGGAGTGCGAGAGGCAAATGGACATTGTTGAGAGACGGGTTAAGAAAATGGGGGGAGTTGAGGGTTTTGAGAACATACGCCTGCAGGCATACCAGGAGTATGTTGAGGCTAGGGTGCTCCTCTCAGTTATAGAGAGAAGGGAAACTCCGACAGATGACGAGCTTAAAGTTCCTTTCAAGGCGTATTTACTTGGCCTGCTTGACTGCGTTGGTGAGCTTAGAAGAGAGATGCTGGAGGAGCTCAAGAGGGAGGACAGGAAAAAGGCTGAGTACTATTTCTCGAAGATGGATGAGCTGTATGAGGCGCTGCTGCCTGTGAGATTCTCAAACTCTCTCATCCCCAACTTCAGAAGGAAGCAGGATGTCGCGAGGATGCAGATTGAGCAGGCAAGAAGCGAGATGCTGAGGCATTAGCGGTAGAATTATAATAGTTGAACCATAGAGTATACAAGAAGTGAGTGTGATGCCGTTCCAATCCAGCAATTGACTAGAAGCCTGTTTTTGGGAGCGGCAACTGAATGTTCAATATTTATTAACTGCAGTGTAAAAAAGAATTCAAAGAGGTGTTATGATGTTGTTCGAGCTTGAAGCAGCCATTGAATTCAGTAATGATATAGAAGGGAAAAAGAGTGAGATAGAAGAGGTTTTGGTTAAAGCAGACAAGGAGCTGTTCAAGAGAGGAGCGCCAAAGGGCAAGGAGAATGAGGCTTCACAGCTCAAGGGGTGGAGCGTTAAGGGAAAGGTGTTAAACGTATCAATAGTGAGCGGGAGGTATGTCCGAGCCACTGACGCACTTCTTAGGCTGAGGAATCAGCTCAACCTTCTGGGGGCAAAAATAAAGGTAGGGATAAGGAAGATTGACATCAAGAAGTTGGAGGTCAGGGGGATTGAGCTTGGCAGGGAGCCCAAAGCGCCGATTAAAATAGCATTCTACGTCGACAGCATAGATGTAAAAGGCGATAAGGCAGACATTAAGTTCAGCCCGTCGCTGCCTGTGGATGTCATAGAAGGCGGAGGAGTTGACAGGATAATTGAGCTTATTGTTGAAAAAGCTGAGAGGCAGGAGTATGAGGGAAAAGCAGAGGTAAAGAAGCTTCTCTGGGAGAGCAAGCAGAAGAAGATGTTTTTTGACAAGGACCCCAGCGTGGAGCTTGAGGGCGCCAACTGGATAAGGAGAACCCATGCCAAGGGGCAGTTCGTCTACGGCAGGAATTTCACATCGCTTGTTAATGCATTGAAAGAAATTATTATAGAAAATTTATACAAGCCGCTGGGCTTCAGGGAGATGATATTCCCAAAATTCGAACCATGGGACGTGCCCAAGAAGTCGGGTCATGCAAAGAGCATATACCCGGATGCGTACTATGTGATGGTGCCGAAAGTGAGCAGCCCGAAGGAGTTGGAGGAAGCGATGGACTACTTCAGGATAACTGGAGAGATACATAAGGAGAGCATAATGAAGAAGGTTGAGTCCGTAGGAATTCTGTCCTATGCTCAATGCCCTCCTTTCTGGCAGTTCCTGGAAGGAAAGGTTGTGAAGGAGGAGTCGCTTCCTTTGAAAGTATATGACTGGAGCGGTCCTACGTACAGGAATGAAGCTGGCGGCACGCATGGAATCTCAAGGGTTGAGGAGTTCCACAGGGCTGAGACGCTTTTCATAGGCTCGCCAGAGCAGGTGAGAAGCATAGCGAAAGAGGTGGAGGGGAAGCTCACCTTCATACTTGACGAGCTGCTTGAGCTTGAAGTGAAGAAGTATTCAGTAGTGCCTTGGTGGATGGCGCAGGAGGGAGAGAAGAAGCTGTCTGACAAGGAAACCGAGGGCGTTGGCACAATCGATTTTGAAGCTTACCTCCCTTACAGGGGTGAAAAAGAAAAGAGCGAATGGCTGGAAATTCAGAATGTCAGCATTATCGGGGACAAGTACCCCAAGGCATTCAGCGTGAAATCAAGCAGAGGAGAACTCTGGAGCGGGTGCGGCGGAGGCAGCTTTGAGAGGTGGATATGCGCGCTGCTTGCACAGAAAGGCCTTGAGAAAAAGAACTGGCCTGAAGAGGTTAGAAAGAGGGTCAGAATTGAGGATGAAGTTAAATTCGCCTAGACTCTTCATTCTTTGTTTTGATACATCTTTGTTATTATGGTGCATTATATGGGAGAAAAAGGCAAGGCAAAGTATGAGATGAAGAAGAAGCTCAAGGAATTGAGCAATGTTGCCGGTAGTGGAACCGAGCTCATTTCTGTTTACATTCCTCCCAAATACCCAATAGCGGAAGTAAGCAACAAGCTCAAGGCAGAATATGGCCAGGCGGGCAACATAAAATCAAAAAGCACCAGGAAAAATGTTTTGGATGCGCTTGAGAAGATAATCAACTACCTCAAGATTTTCCGCGAGGCGCCTGAGAACGGGATTGCCATATTCTGCGGGAATGTTTCAAAGGAGCAGGGCAGGCCCGATATAAAGTTGTACTCGATATCCCCTCCTGAGCCGATACACGTGCAGCTCTACAGATGCGATTCCAGCTTCTTCCTTGAGCCTTTGGAGGAGATGCTTGAGGCAAAGGATATCTACGGGCTTGTTGTGATGGATGGGAGGGAGGCCACAATTGCAGTGCTGAAAGGGAAGCAGACCAGGATAGTGAGAAAGCTGAATTCAACTGCGCATTCAAAGCTCCATGGAAAGGGAGGTCAGAGCGCTCGTCGGTATGAGCGACTTGTAGAGGAGAGCATTGAGAAGTATTACAAAAGGATTGGAGATGCGATGGATGAGGTGTTTGTCAACATCAAGAACCTCAGGGGCATAATAGTCGGCGGACCGGGACCTGCAAAGGAGGATTTCATGAAGCTCCAACCCTTCAACTACCAGCTCAAGGTGCTCGGAGTGGTTGACACAGGCTATACCGAGGAGTATGGGATACGGGAGCTGACTGAGAAAGCCGAGCCGCTCATCGCAGAGCAGGAGGCGGTGAAGGAGAAGGTGCTGGTTGACAAGTTCATAAAGGAAGTTGTGAAGGATGGGCTGGCCACATACGGAGAAAAGGAGGTCAGGGCCGCTCTTGAGAGCAATAAGGTGGAGATGCTGCTCCTCTCAGAGGGACTTGATGTGAAGAGGTCTACCGCGGAATGCTCGAGCTGCGGCAGAAGGGAGTCCGGAATAACTGGCGAGCCCAGGGAGTGCTCATGCGGCGGGAAGATGAAGATTACTGGGGAGAGGGAGCTTGCCGATGAGCTAATAGAGCTTGCTGAATCTAAGAATGTGAAGGTTGAGATGATATCGACGGACACTGCGGAAGGCAGCCAGTTCCTGCAGGGGTTCAGGGGCGTAGGGGCGTTTCTGAAGTACAGATAGTCATAATATCTTTGAGATTGAGCAGTCTGCCAGAAAATTGCTGTCACCTTCCATTACTGCTTTTGATTTGTAGAAAGATGTTGAGTTTTTTGCAGGGTTGTACTGTATGCGAAACACCGTTGAGTTCGAGATGAGGGATTCGCATTCAGAAATTGAGGAGTTGGCAGTCCCGTAGTTGCACTGCTCTCCCTCATAGACGAAGGTTTGGTTGCTGAGGCGGTCGTAAAGGCCAATTGCGCCAAGCCTGCCAGCAATATTAACTCCGCACTGCATCACAGCTCCCTGCGATGGCGCATTGCGCGTATCCATGACTATTGCGATGCTTTTGCTGCTGTTGAGCTCATTTCTGAAATCGCTCAGGCTTATCTGCTGCTCGCCTGGCAGGTATGTGCACCCTGCCGCCAAAAAGAGCAAGATGAGCAGAAAGATGTTTTTTATCATCAAACCACTAGCTGAGCACCTTTGTTATAGGGCATTCCCAGAAGAAGGCCTCATCGCCTTGGAATACTGCATATTTCGTGTAGAACACTATGAACGTTGCCTTTTCATCCGCTCCGCTTTGCAGCATTATCACGGGGTTTGCATCAAGCAAATCCTGGCAGGCGGACGTGCTCAGCGTGTCATTGCCGGAAATGCAGCTCTCATTGTCAAATCGGTAGTACATTACTGTTTTGTTGAGGGACTCTATTTTTGATGCAATTCTTGACGAGCAGTTCGTCATGCTCTCCCTCATTGTTCCGTTAAGGCTTGTCAGATTTGCCACAACACCAACCCTTCCTGAGCTTCTGAACTCTGACATGAATGGAGTGAATGTTGTTGGCTGCGATTGCATATTGACAACATTATAGATTGTGAGCGAGCCGAGCGCCATGAGCAGGAAGAAGAATGCAAATATGAAAGCCCACAGCATCTTCGCCAGTCTGTGCAGCTCTATTTTCCTTGAGCGCACCAAGAAGAAGAATGCCGCCAGGACTGCGAGGAATATTACGATATCCGCAATTACCAGCATCGCACCGATTATCAGAGGAGCGTTCTTCTCCCTATCCGCGTAGGATAGCGGTATAAATGAGTTTAGGATGCCGAACGAGAGCGATACCACTGGTTTCACCACGGCAGCTAGGAGGCTGTTCAGCTCCTGGGGGCTGGCGCTTGCCGTTTGGTCTCTTATTGAGTTGGCGCTCAGTCTTATGTCGTTAAGCTGGTCAGTGACATTGTTGACCTTTGAGAGAGACATCGGGGATTGATTGTAGATTGTGAACTCCAGGGATGCTTTCTGCGTCTCCAAACCTTCCAGCCTGTCAGTAGTAACAAGATCGTCAGGTGCTGTATACAGCCGCGCCTCGAAAAGCGAATCCGATGCAGAGCTGTTGGCTACAAGAAGGCTGTCATATGAAGTGAGTAGCCCGGATAGGTATAAACCTGTTGAAGCTACATCCTGGGAGAAGTTCTGCGCGAGCAGGTCGGCCTGACTGTAATTTCTGGCATCTCCGAGCTGCCTTATCTGCAAAAGAATGCTATCAAGTTTCACAAGCTTCGCAGGAGTTTCATTATCGCTTATGCGTGAGAGCACACGGTTCGCAATGCCTGTGAGGTTGTCCTTCTGCGCAAGCCAGACTGAGTATTTTGCGTCAAACGCCTCTCTCTGCTCCCGTATGGTCCTGTTGAGCTTCCTCTCTGCAGTGCCGCTTACAACCGACGCAATCTCGCCGGCTATGGCGCTCTGTGTGGGAACCCTCAGTCTCAAAGAAGATGCCTTGCTGACTGCATTATTGAGGGCGGTGAGATTGTATTGAGTATAGAAGTTCTTGCAGAAATCCAGTGCATAATTGCTGTGGGCAACTGCATATTGTTCGTAGATTCTGGAAGCTGGGGGTTTGCCCAGGTCGTTCACGGTGGATATTATGGAGTTGAGGCTGTCTTCTATGACGCTCATTGAGGATGATACATCGGAGTTGACATTCGCCAGACTGCTCTCAAATTTCGATGCATTGGTTTCTATTATGTTAAAATCATATGACATTGCCATAACTGATTGCGCAAGCGGGCTGGACATGAGCTCTGGCGATGTGAGGGTGTGGACCATGTAATCATGGCACACCGGAACTGCACGGCAGGACTCACATTGATTATCTGCAGTGCATGTTGAAAGTGGTGACCCATCGGGATTGGATAATCCTGTTATAACTCTGCACTCAAGCTCATCAGGGCCTCTGCTTGCGAGGAATGAGTTGAAGGAAGCATTCAAATCGTTCAATTCAGCCTGCGTTGGGTAGGTGGAAACCCTGTAATAGTCGTTGAGGATTACCGACACCTGCCCCTGGTCTTCAACAAATGATGGGTTAACGCTCATGTTCAGCAGGAAGGTGGCTGTTTGCTTTATTGAAACAAGCGAATAGTTTCCGTATGAAAGAGTGATGCTGGCAGCCTGCACGTCTGTTGAATAGTTTTCTCCCTTGTACAGGTACGGTATGGTGAAGTTCGTTATATTGGACTGGGCATTGCAGATTGAAACCGCAAGTAGCAAATACAGGACTAAAATTCCCTTCCTCATCCGATCGCCTCGCTAAGAAATTGAAGAGACCCATATATAAACTTATTGCAATTCGCAGAGCATAAGCTGGTAATGATGAAAATAAAAAAGAAGGAAAAAAGGGCTTGCGCCCTTTCAGACTACTTATTGTGCTGCGGCAATCAAGTCCGTTATGAACTTGTTTGCAGCTGTCTGTGTGTCGGCTCCATTGTATCCTGCTACCAGGATTCTGTTGTTGCCGATTGGTTGTGCTATGTAGTCTCCTGCCTTTACCAGTGTCAGTGTGCTACCCTGCATCGCAGATGCGGCCACTGTGTTGACAGCCGGGCCTCCAACTACTATCAAAGTAGCAGAGGTGTCTGCATTGCTGTCAAGCATTACTAGTGGTGCTGCGAATGGGTTTAGAGCAACTCTTACATTGGCTGCAGTCACTGATGGTGTTGCCGTTAGGCCGCTCTGGCCTGTCACTGTGCACAGTGCGTTTGGACCTGCTGTGCAAGTTCCAACTGTCGAGGTGATGCTGTTGACCAATATGGTCACTCCACCGCCGATGTTGGCTGTCTCGTTCACCGCAAGGGGTCCGACTGTTGTTGCACTAGTCGTGTTTGCGCCCTGGCTCTTCACGAAGAACTTCAACTCACCGAGCTTCTTTGCTCTGTTGATTTGAACAGAGTAAGTGTCTACTCCAGCAAGCTGAGAGCCCCTCTCAGAGTAGTAGCCTGGCTCAGCTGCTTCAGTGCCTATTGCCATAGCCGAGTCTACATTTGCGGCACCGCTAACTCCCACGTAGCCTATCTCTTTTGTCGATGTGGATGTCAGAAGGAACTTGTTCTTGTTGTCTGTGTCCACGTATATCGGGACTACCCAGGCGTCTGAGACTCCAGAGGTGGTTGTTGCAGCCTCCTGGAATGCAATGAGTGCTTGTACCGCTGGTGCTGAGTAGTTGGCGTATGTGTGGTATGCTACACCCCAGTCGTCGCTTGTTGCATCTCCGCCCATGTAGTAAATGCTTGCTCCGGTCATGTTGTAGTAGCAGCTTCCAACTGGCTTCTGGAAGAGCACATCTCCGTCAACGGCAATTGTGCTGTTTGAGCTGGCTGCATTGCCGTTACCCATGTAGATGTAGAATCTCTGCACCTGGAATGTGTCTCCTTTACTCAGCTGGAACCCGTCCTTTACGTTGGACTGCACTTGCAGGAAGTTGCCTGCCAGGTAGTCAACATGTGAGCCTGTTCCTGTGCACTGCGAAGTGTAGTTTGTCTGCACTGCAAATGTTGGGCTCGGGTAGTAAGATAGGGTTAGAGTCAGTGCGTCGTAGTCTGAGGCTCCAAGCGTTATGCCACCGAACTGAAGCTGGTATGCAACCGGCGTAGTTATTACGTCGTATGTGTCACCAGAGAGCAGTTCGTCGGAAGTGGTTGGTGCATGAGTGTCGTATAGTATTATCTTACCCAATGCATCAGCGCTCTTGCTTGCGTAGGTCGGGTCCTTGTTTCTCCAAACAAGCCTCACCTGCCAGTTCTCGTTGTCACTGTTCAGCTGCTGCCCATCATTCATGGTGAACTCCTGGGAATACACAGCCATTTCAGCCCACTTTGCATAGGCATAGTAACCTGGGTTTGTCTTGTACACCTTTATTCTTATCTTTGAGCCATCTGGTGCCGTCCATGTGTAGGAGGTCGTTCCTGGAGTAACCTTGTCCTCTTTCAGCAAGGTTCCGGTGGAGTCATATATGGCAATTGATGCTGCGGAGTCATGTCCGCCTCCCAGTGGTGCCTCAATATCAACCAGCTTCAATGTGTATGCGCCGGCTGTGAGGTTCTCACCCACGTGGACAATTCCATATGCGCTCTCCTTTGCCAGGTTTATCGAACCACCATAGCACTCTGTTGTGGTGGATGTCAGCAGGCCTCCGAGTTGTCCAGTACATGCTGCGTCATCTGGTGCACTCATCTGGCTTACTATGTAGGTGTCACCCAAGAACCCAATGTGCACCCTGTGCCTGTCAGTCATGTCGTTTACACCGCACAGGTTGTAGTTGCCTTGGTAGCTGCCGTTGGTCTGGTACGCCGTGTCCAGGTTCGCTATTGATGTTGCATCACAGGTTCCTGCTGGAATTCCAGCAGCGTCCTGCGTGAACTCAATCTGGTACGCACCCTTTGGATTCGATGCAACTAGGGCTTTTGTCCCAGTTGTAGAGTCGTACTTAGCCCATGCCTGGAACCACAGTGTCTGGCTCTCTGTGTATTGCTTATTTGCATAGGGGTCTGATATTGATGGCGACTGAAGCGTAGGGAATTCAGTTGAGGACACCTTCCTGAAGGATGACCACAGTCCGGCATAAGCCGTTGATTGGTCATAGTAGAAGGGGGACTCGTCCACTGTGTTGTTGTACACATCGTCAGCCCCACTCCTCAGCCTGTTCTCCAGCTTCTTGTCAACCCAGTCGTTTATGTACGTGTTGAACGGAGCCACACCGCCAACTGTGCCCGGAACAGTCACATCAAGTGTGACCTTCTGGTTGCTCACAGCGCATGTTCCCGTTCCTCCAGCGCCACTCACTGTGCATCCTAGGCCTGCCTGCCCGCTAACAGTTGCCGTTATTGCCTGGGACTTGAAAGCCAAATTCCCAATCAATGCGGCTATGTTGGCTGCTGCAACACCGTCAGATGCTGCTGCATTCGCTCCGATTACAACCTTAACCTGTGGCGCCCCATCCGCACTTATGATGGGTGTGTTACTATAGGTCACAGCCCCTGCATACGCAAGAGTTGCTCCCAATATAGCTGCGCCAGCAGCTAAGGCCGCAATCCTTTTTACATTCAATCCTTTCAATTTCTCACCTCGTTTTTACGTCGCCTCATACTTTGGGCATACCTGATACAAGGATTAACGGCGACATTTGCCCATGCACCCTTATCTCATATGCTGCCAAGAGCCTACTTCGGCAGGCATCGATAATGGTGATCATAGAGATTAACTTTAGAGGCTATTTAAAGGTTTCGGATATATATTAACTTAAATTTATAAATTTAACATTAAACTACGTCATCTGTCTAACATATGCTTCGGTTTTACGACGGCAATCCTACTTCCTTTCCCCATACTCTTCCAAGAACTTTATGTATACCTGGAGATGCTGCAGTGTAACAGAAGGCCTTCTCTTTGAAACTATCCTCTCCATTGCATCCATTGTCAGGAACGTCTTCTTGCCCCCTATCCTCTTTCTGACAAGCTCCATCTTCGCTTCTTGGCATACTGAGGTTATATCTGCGCCTGTGAAACCCTCTGTCTTGGCTGCCAGTGTCTCGAAGCTTAAGTCCTTGTCAAGAGGAATTCCAGCAAGGTTGAGCTGGAAGATGCTTTTCCTGTTCTCAAAGAGGGGCGGCGGGACCAGTATTATCTTGTCAAGCCTTCCAGGCCTGAGCAGTGCAGGGTCTATCCTTTCAGGCTTGTTTGTTGCCGCCACGAACATGACCTGCTTGAGATCGCTGACCCCGTCCATCTCATCAAGGAGTTGTGCCACAAGCTTCTCATTCTCTGGGGATGAGTAATGATCCCTGCTTGGGGCTACGGCATCGATCTCATCTATGAAAATCAATGCAGGCGCTCTCTCCCTTGCCCGGTTGAAGCTTTCCTTCAGTATATTCACTGCCCCCATGTAGCCTGATTTCGTGAGGTCGGCACCGCTTATATGTATGAATGATACATTAAGTTCATTGGAAGCTGCTTTGACTATCATTGTTTTTCCGCATCCTGGCGGTCCAAATAGAAGTATGCCTTTGATTGGGGTCACTTTGTACTCCTTGAGCAGATCCTCGTGCAGCAGGGGCAGCTCCACGGATTCAACAAGGAGCTGGCGCACGTCATCAAGCCCGACCACATCCTCCCACCTGGTCCTTTCAGCCTTGTTTCTTTCCTTTGGCGTGGCTGTGCGCCTCTCAAAATCCATCCTGAATTTTTCATAATCCTGCAGATCTGATATGGATACGCTGGGCTTGACTGTCCCAAGGACTGATATGAACTGTTCCATGGAGACTGGGATCACCTCGTTGGTTTCGCTTGCTATCTTGGCAACCTTCCTGGCTGACTCCATGCATATGTTCTGTATGTCTGCTCCCGAATACCTCTCTGTCTTCTCAGCCAGCTTGTCAAAGTCAACATCATCTGAGAGCGGGAAGTTCTTCGTATGAATCTTGAAGATGAGTTTCCTTCCCTCCTTGTCAGGGAGCGGCATGTAGATTATCTTGTCGAATCTTCCAGGCCTCAGCAGAGCCTTGTCCAGCTCTTCAGGGACGTTTGTCGCACCGACGATTATTACGTTCTTTGCCGATTTGAACCCATCCAGCTCTGTCAGGAAGAGGGCCATGAGCCTGGGTGCAACATCATCTGATGAGTATTTCTCCCTCTTCCTGCCTATGGAGTCTATCTCATCAAAGAATAGTACACATGGGGCAGATGACCTGGCTATCCTGAAAAGCTCGCTCACATTCCTCTCGCTCTCTCCATACCACTCAGAGAGCAGGTCGCTGCATTTCACGTAGTAGAAGCCTATCCTCATCTCCCGCGACAGGGCTCGCATTATCATGGTTTTGCCTGTACCTGGAGGCCCAAAAAGCAGTATGCCTTTGGGAGGCTTCAGCCCATAGGCAGTTGAGAGCTCCCTCTTGGTGAGCGGCCAGAGTATTGCCTCAACAAGCTCTTTTTTAGTCTCCTCATAATCTCCTATGTCGTCAAGGGACTCAACTCCCGGCGCAAGGCTCAGGTCCTGGAGTCCGAACTTCTTGAACTTGCCCGCTTTCTCCATCTTTGTGACTGCAATTTCCCTTGAAATGTCAATTCCGTTGTGTTCAAGGAAGAAGACGAGGGCAATTCCAAGCAGCACACTTGGGAAGACCAGCAGGTTGAAGGGCTGGCTGGATATGGCGCATGACAGCCAGTAGGATATTGGGATTATGAGGGAAGATGAAGCTGCGATTGAGCTTCTGTGCCTGTTGTCCAGCGCTCCGGATATGGAGCCTGTCAGGAATGCTGCGACAATCCAGCTGATTACCTGTATGAGCACCGAGTCGGATATGAATAGTATGACTAGTGCAGCTATTATTGCATTAATTGATGTGCCAACATACTGCACGCTGTCCCATTTGTAGATGTTTCCAAATGCCGTTACAACTCCATCCCCAAGCTGTGTTATATCCGGTGCAGACGCTTTCTGCTTGAGGGCATTGAATTCGCTCTGTCTCTGGGAATACAGGTCTGAAAGCTTTGCAGGATTGTAAACAAGGAATGCGCTGTTAATAACTTCTTTTTCATTCATGCCCCACATCAGTGAGATGGTGAGGATGAGAAACACTGTTATCAGCGTTATGAGTGCGCCCCTCTTTGAGCCTAAGTACAAGGCTGCAAATGTAATCATCGGCGGAACGAAGAACCCGAGGGAGTTGAAAGGCGCAAGCACTACTATGAACAGCAAAGATATGACGTGCCAGTAAGTGAATGACCCGATAAGCGTTATGGATATGACTAATGTGAAGAACCATGCGAATAGGGGAGACTGGTATGCGACTGCCGGGAAAGCCACAAGTGTGCCGAGTATCGTCCCGGCAGGTGCATGGTAGTAGGCGACAAAACCCACTATGATGAGGATGAACGGGATCAGCCAGAGGGGATACAACGGGAATGTCAGCAGCAGGAAGAGGCAGCCCGCCATGACAAGCAGCGCATTTGCGAATGCAGTGTTCTCCTCAGCCTCCTTCAACGCTGCCTTCAGTCTGAAGTCCTTGAGGGATTTGAACTTGGCAGTCTCACCAGTCTTCTGAGTGAGCTTGCTCAGCAACGATTCAAATTCACCCTTGACGACTTCCTTGGGCGCTTCCTTCTCGAGCATTTTTGTTGGCATTGAACCAATGATGTAATTTTGCTTCGTGCATTTTTATTAATATGCTTTGCACCTATTTTCTCAGTCACTGGCGATTCTGGGATGAAAATATGCATGAAACCGATTAGATAGTTTTCACTGGAAAGCTACCCCTCCGAATTGTTTAAATACTCTGTTTTAGTAGATGATAGCACTACGCTGGGGCACAGCGGAAGTAACGCCTGCAATTCCTTACTGGAGAGAGATGAAGCAGAAGCTTCGTCTGTGAAGCAGGAACTACACGCCATGAAACAGGGGCTGAAAAAACACGTAAATCGTGTAGGATGTCACTACCATATATAAATAGGAAGATATTGTTAATATGCCGTGGTGAAAACCGAGAAAACAATTTTCAGGTGGGAGATTCTCGCTTCGGTAATTGTCATCATTCTAGTGACTTTGATTTACATTGCAAATCCAACGGAGTATATACTGAAAAGGCTTTATACGCTGGGCTACCTCGGCATTTTCCTTCTTATGTTTCTATCAAGTGCAACAATTCTCCTGCCTGTTCCAGGGCTTGTGGGAGTTCCGGTTGCCGGCATTTTCCTCAACCCGCTCAGTGTAGGAATTGTAGCCGGTATTGGAAGCGCACTGGGGGAGCTCAGTGGTTACTTTGCAGGATGCGGTGGCAGGGTAGCCATTGAAAAGAATAAGACGAAAATATACAAAACTGTAAAAAAATGGATGAAGAGGAATGGCTTTTTAACAATATTCTTCTTGGCGGCTATCCCGAACCCGTTCTTTGATGTTGCAGGAGTTGCTGCCGGAGCATTGGACTACCCAGTATGGGAGTTCCTAGTCGCATGCCTTGCAGGCAAGATATTGAAGTGCATTGCGCTGGCATATTTAGGACGCTCCCTTCTGTGATCACAAAGCCTGCACAATCCTTTTTCTCACAGACTCATCATTTCCTCTCATGCCCCTTACTTTCTCCGCAAGCTCCTTCTCCCCCATCATCTCAAGCCATGGGGAAAAATGCTCGCCATTTGCATGGTAGAGCGCTGAGGAAAGCGGAGCTATTTTCACTATCCTCACAAAATCTGCCACGCTCCTCGCCTTGCCCACCTCTCTCCCATCCGGCATTTTGAATATGAACTCGCTGCCGGGCTGGCAAGGTGTTGTGGCGTAAGACTTGGGTTTGTATCTCGCCATTCCTCTCACCTCCTCTCCTCAACCTTCAACTTCTGCTTCAGCCTGTGCCTAAAATCCTGAAGCACATTCATGAAATTTATAAAACCGTCATAGGGCGTGTCAAACGGGGAGAAGTACTTGTGCACATCCCCGTCTGCCCATGATTTCGTGCAGAGGTAATACAGCTGGTCGCTGTTCTGCAGCATCCTCCATATTTTCATGAGCTGCTCGTCCTTTGCTTCCCTCACCATGGGCTCCAGACCCTCGAGCATCCGGAAGCATACCCTCTGCATCTCGTTGCCAAGCCATGCCGATGCATCCCTCTCCATGTCAGCCCATGAAAGAGGAGTTGGCACGTCAATTTCTCCTACGGGCTCAAGCGCAACCAGCTCGCTCGGAGTTTTGAAATCCAGGTTGTCATACCTGAGTATCTCCTCAGGCATCCTCTTGAGGAATTCAAATATACCTGTGTCCTCCCACTGGTGCTCCCCGAATGTCTCGTAATCCATGAATATGTTTACGAGAGGGCCTTCGCACCTGCTGAGCCATGTCGCATACTTGTCAGCCGTGAGGGGATACTCGCTCCACCAGCGTGCTGAGAACCTGTATGCAACGTCATCGCTCATCCTGTAGTTCCTGAGAAATGCCTTTAGTGAGTTGCATCCCTTCACCCTGTAGAGGTAGTCGGGGCTCCTCCAGCCTAGAATCCTCTCAAACCCCTCCGTGACCATGCCTTTGTACCCCATGTCTTCCACAAGCTTCGCTATTTCGTTTGTGAAAAGGGCCTCCGTGTTCCTGAAAACGACAGGCTTGCATTTGAAATATGTTTTGAGGGCTTTCGCGTGCAGAGCAACCTGCTCCTTGAATTCTGTCTTGTCCTGGAAAAGACTGCACAGAGAGTGGTGGTAGGTCTCGTCAAGAAAATCAACGCATCCTGTCTTTGCCAGCTCTTCAAATGACTCAAGCACCTTTGGGTTGAATTCGCAGCACTGGTCAAGAAAAACTCCGGTGAGGCTGTAGGATATCTTGAACCTGCCGTCGAGCCTGTTTATCAAATCCAGCATGATGGAGTTTGTCGGCAGGTAGCACTTCCTTGCTACTTTTTCAAACACTTCCCTGTTGAGCTTCTCGCTGAAGTAAAGCTTGTAAGGGTCTCCGTTGTTGTCCTCAAAAATAGAGAAGCGCCTCATTCTGAGAGGCTGGTGCACCTGGAAGTAAAAACATATTGACGGCATTCAAACCAACTCTCTATAAACATTAAAGGTTTCATCTGCTGCCCGGTCCCAGCTGAACTTCTTTGCATCCTCCACTTCATGAATTCCCATGGTGTGGTTGAGCACCCTGTATCTGAGCAGGGCAATGATATCCTCTGCCATTTTATTGACATCCCAGAAATCAACCTTCAAGCAATGAGGAGTTATCTCGCTGACACCTGATGTCTTGGAGAGGATTATCGGAGTGCCGCTTGCCATTGCCTCAAGTGCGGTTATGCCGAACGGCTCCGAAACGCTTGGCAGGACATAAACATCGCTCTTTGCGTATGCTTCATGAAGCTGGCTCTCGGGCAGATAGCCGAGGAATGTAACCCTGTCGCTTATGCCAAGCTGTATTGAGTAGTTTATGAGGTAGGGAAGCATGTCCCCCCCGCCTGCCATGACAAACCTGACATTCTTCACGACAGACAGCACTTTCTGGGCTGCCTGCAGGAATTGCACAGGCCCTTTCTGCTCTGCCATCCTGCCGAGGAAAAGCACAACTTTTTCTTTTGAATATTTCCTTACCTCCCACTTCTTCATGAACTTATCCGGGTCTACCCCGTTGTAAACAACCCTTACCCTGCCGCAGTCAGCCCCAAACCTGTCAACAAGCTGCTTCTTCATCATGTGGCTGACTGTTATCACTCTGTCGGCAGAATGCACTCCCATCCTCTCTATATCGAGAATCTGCGGGTTAGGACCTAGGCCTGAACGGTCGTATTCTGTGGAGTGAACAGTGAAAACATGAGGCTTGTTTATCTTCTGTTTTGCGAGCAGCGCCGCCCTCACGGTAAGCCAGTCATGGTTGTGTATCAAATCGTATTTTTTCTCCCTGTTGTTCTTCTCAACCTCCTCTGCGCATTTGAGGTTGTACTGGAGCACGCGGCTCATGAAGTCTGCTCCATAAGCTTCTCTGGCGGTATAGGGGCCAAAGTGGACAGGCATCACCTGAATCAGTTTCGGAGTGGTTCCCTTTATCTCAAACTCTGTGCGTGGCATGTAGAAGTCGACTTCAATTCCCTTGCGTGCGAATGCGCTCGTAAGCTCATAGCAATGTACTCCAAGCCCTCCGCTCTTGAAAGGGGGGAATTCCCATCCTAGCATTGCTATTCGCACAAGTTCACCTCTTACATCCACCCCTAGACTATAAGCTAGATGATTATGATTGGTAAGCAAAGGTTTATAAAACAAACTGCTTGAAAATGAGTTGGGAAGTTTTGAAGTTTTCAACGTCTGAGAATTTGGGCATTTTTGAAACAGAGGCATTTAAAGTGAAAAATTGAGTGTAAGTTGCAGATTTTATAGCTGGTTTAACAGTAAAAAACAGGAAGTTAGGGCATTTTTAATAGGATACCACTTCTGAAAAACGTTCACTTTGTGACATGCTCTCACCCCTAAAGGATGTGGGCTTCCTGCTTCACAGACGAAGCTTCTGCTTCATCTCTCTCCAGTAAGGAATTGCAGGCGTTACTTCCGCTGTGCCCCTCGGTAGTGATATGGAGTCGAAGGGGGAGTATTTAAATAATACGAAGGGGGGTAACTTTCCAGTGAAAAGCCGGTATAAAGAGAAGTTGCATCCGCTGGAAAATTCTGAGTTTATGCGCTCGCTCTCATCCCACCGCTAAAGCGTGTGGGGTTTCCCGCTCACCTTGTTAAGGCAAAATATGCTTGGCATCCTCTAAAATCCAGTAGTAACAGACCCCAATAAGTTTAAATTGATGAACGTGAAAAAGGATATGCACTCCCGCCATAGCTCAATTTGGTAGAGCATCCGGCTGTAGCTTGCTTTGCTGGTTTTTCCGGCAGAAACCGGATGGTTGGGTGTTCAAATCACCCTGGCGGGATTGCTTCTTGAATTCATAACTTCAACAATGATTTAAATAGTTTGTTTTTCAAAAAGATATCCGTATGCCCTGGTAGTGTAGTGGTCCAGCATCCGGGCCTGTCGAGTCCGTGACCCGGGTTCAAATCCCGGCCAGGGCGTAGTGCTTCTGTCTCGACTCCTGCGCGGGTAGAATTATGGATTCTGTTATAGTAGGGATGGCATTGGTGACATTCCTGTCAACACTGATAGGCGGTATGGTCACAATAAAGTTTAGAAAGGTCTTGCCTTACTTTTTCGCATTTGCCTCAGGAAGCCTGATTGCCGTGTCCTTCTTTGACATGCTGCCGGAGAGTTTGGAGATTTCGCAGTCAATTGATTTGCCGGTAAGATACGTCATGATAACTGCGGTAGCATCCTTTTTCTTTTACAGCCTTTTGGAAAAATACTTCCTGACTCACCATTACCATGAAGATGAAGGAAGAGAACACGGGCACATAATGGGCCCCATAGGGGCAGGGGGCTTGGTTGTCCACAGCTTCCTGGATGGGGTTGCTATAGGGGCTGCTTACCAGGTTAACTCTTCAATTGGCTTAATAGTGGCTTTGGCGGTTATATCCCATGATTTTACAGACGGGGCGAATACAGTTACGTTAATGCTAAAGAACAAGCACCCTGTTAAGAATGCAGCATTGTTTTTGCTTATGGATGCGTTAGCTCCTGTCTTGGGAGTGTTATTTGCATCAGTGGTTAGCATAAGTCAAGTAACCCTCGCTTTGATATTGGCAGCATTTGCAGGAGAGTTCATATACCTCGGGGCGGCTAACCTTCTGCCGGAAACGCACAAGCATGAGGCCTGGAAGATGAATGTATCCATGGCGCTCGGGATTCTTCTGATTTTAATACTCACTTCAATAGTCTAAGGAGAGAGAAAGGACGCGATTACACCAGAATTGACATAGCGATGAACGGCCAAGAGGGCTGGACAGATGAGACAGTAATGTTCAACAAGGAAGGGAAGGCTACTCGCTACAAATTCTCCTCAAGAAAGATTGGCGTTCTGGCTGAGTTCGATATTGGCGACGAAGAGAAGAGACTGGGGGAATTCCGCGCGCATCCTGATGTTATTGCAACCGGTGTGGGATTGAAGTTCAAAAGATTCATGCCAGCTGAGTGAGCCACCCAAACAGGATTATAAATTTTTATGTTTAATATACCAGCATGGCGATTATTAGTACTCAGAAGCTCACAAAGTGCTATGGAAAGTTAACTGCGGTTGACAGCCTATCGCTTGAAATTGAGGAGGGGGAAGTGTTCGGCCTTCTCGGTCCGAACGGGGCCGGCAAGACTACAACTATTTCCATGCTGTGCACCATCCTCAGACCAACCTCGGGAACGGCAAAGGTTAACGGGTTTGATATTAGAACGCAGCCTGGCAATGTCCGCTCATCCATAGGGATAGTTTTCCAGGAGCCCAGCGTTGATGACCTGCTTACAGGAAGAGAAAATCTAGAGATGCACGCCATGCTATACGGCATACCGAAGGAGTTAAGGAAAAAACGAATTGATGAAGTTATAAACTTGGTAGGTCTGGAGGACAGGGCTGACGACGTTACAAAAGTCTACTCAGGCGGGATGAGAAGAAGGCTTGAGCTTGCGAGGGGGCTGATGCACCGCCCCAAAGTCCTCTTCCTGGATGAGCCTACACTCGGGTTGGACCCGCAGACAAGAGAGCACATCTGGCGTTACATCAAGAAGCTTTCAAAGGAGGAGGAGATGACTATGGTGCTCACAACCCACTACATGGAAGAGGCGGATATGCTCTGCAACAGGATTGCGATAATGGATGCCGGCAAGATTGTGGTCATGGACAAATCCGCAAACCTGAAAAAGAAAGTCGGCGGAGACATAATCCTGATTAAGATGGACAAGCCTGACTTGAAAAGAATCAGGAAGCTGAGCTTCGTGAAAAGCGCTGAGAGGAAGGATGGGGCTGTGCAGATTGTCATCAGGGATGTGGACAAGAACCTGCAGAAGCTGCTCTGCAAGGTTGGCAAAATAAAGTCGGTTGAAGTGAGGCCTGTCAGCCTCAATGATGTCTTTCTTCATTATACCGGCAAGGAGATAAGGGCGGACGAGGAGGAAGGAGGTTACTGGGAGAGGATGATGCAGTCATCGGTGAATAGATGAGCGAACTTGAAGCAATATACGCAGTTTGGCTGAGGGAATTTCGAGTGTACCTGAGGGAGAAGGAGAGGGTTATTTCGTCTTTCATCTCCCCGATACTCTGGCTGGTTGCATTCGGCTCGGGAGTTGGGACGAGCGTATCCCTTCAGGACCCGATTTACAAAGGCATCCCCTACCAGAATTTTATATATCCTGGAGTATTGAGCATGTCGCTGCTTTTCACCGCTATTTTCTACGGGGTTTATATAATATGGGACAGAAAGCTGGATTTCCTGAAGGAGGTACTGGTTGCCCCCGTCTCCAGGTCGAGCGTATTTATTGGCAAGATGATTGGAGGCTGCACAGATGTCATGCTGCAGTCTGTAATTCTTCTCATACTTGGGGTTGTGATAGGCATGCCGATAACGCCGCTTGTATTTCTTTACTCATTGCTCATATTGCTTTTAATCTCAGTGGCCATGGTGAGCCTTGGACTTGTGATGGGCTCAAATTTAACCAACCAGGAGGCATTCGGCCTGGTTATGAATTTCGTTATATGGCCTCTCTTCTTCTTCAGCGGTGCGCTTTTTCCCGTTTCAAACCTTCCCTCATGGCTGTTGGTAATTACGCAGATAAATCCTCTAACCTACGGGGTAGACGCGCTCAGGGGCGCCATACTTGGGGTTCAGGAATTTTCAATGTTGAAGGATTTTTCAGTCCTCATAGGTTTCTCGCTTTTGATGATTTGGCTTGGAATTATAAGCTTTGGCAGGATGCAGCAGTCAAAGTGAGCGCATGCTGAAAGTTTTCAACACTCTTACGAGAAAGAAGGAGGAGTTTAAACCTAGGGGTGGAATTGTCAGGCTTTATACATGCGGCCCGAGCGTATACCTGCAGCCCCACCTGGGAAACTTCAGGACATATGTCTTTGAGGATGTCGTGAAGCGGGTTTTGCTCTTCGAGGGTTACAGGGTGAAGCATGTCATGAACATAACCGATGTTGAGGACAAGGCAGTCAAGGCGGCTGCAGGAAGCATGAGAAAGCTGAGGAGCATAACAAGGGGAAATGAAAAAATATTCATGGAGAACTCGCGCGAGCTCAACCTGCTCCCTGCGGATTATTACCCCAGGGCATCGGAGGACATACCTGCAATGGTTGGGATGATAAAGAAAATAGTGAAAAGAAGCTGGGCTTACAGGGATGGGGAGGGCAACATCTTCTTTGACGTCTCGCGCTTCAGAAGCTATGGAAGCCTATCGCGCTCAAGGTTCAGGAATTCATTGAACAGAAGGGTATACAAGGACGACTACTTCCAGAGGGAGGCGGGGGATTTCATACTGTGGAAGGCATGGAAGGAGTGCGACGGAGACGTATACTGGGACACCGAGCTCGGGAGGGGCAGGCCTGGCTGGCATATAGAGTGCAGCGCGATGAGTGAAAAGTATCTG
>JACCLG010000003.1 GCA_013425335.1 Microcaldota archaeon | reverse complement strand
CTGTACCCCACACTCATGAAGACTATTCTGATAGCGATAATCCTCCTCATTGTATACAACCTCAACGACATTACAAAACCATTCAAAAAAATAAATAGAAGAACATGGGTCATCCTATTTCTGGTATTCCTCTGCGGTTTGACCATCAGATTGTTCTCTATACCGCATATCCACCAGCTCTATTTCGATGAATTTAGTCATCTCAACGTTGCCGAAAATATACTATACTCCAATAAATCCTGCTGGTGTTTTGCCGGTTCAAACCAGGTGTGCGAGGGATGTCAATTGATGCCTCAGCCTCCAGGCTACCCAACTATTCTAGCTTTAACAATGGGTCTCTTTGGCGACTCTGAGGCAGTCGCCTTCAACACCACTGCTGTCATTGGCAGCGTCTCAATAATCCTCGTCTTTCTGCTACTCTTTCTCACATTCCAGGATTCAGCTCTTGCATTGATGGGTGCATTCGTATTCACTTTCATACCGGCGCATCTAAAATACTCTGGAACAACTGTATTAGAGGTCTTCTCCCTATTTTCTGTAGTACTTGCCATGATTTCTATAGAGATCTACCTCAGGACAAAAAAACCGTCTACATTTTCATTGTTCCTTGCTACTCTGTTATATGCACTTAACTCAAGAGTCGAGAACTTTCTTCTCCTCATTCCATTATCCCTTTACATCCTGCTCGAGGAGGGCAAAGAAGTTAAACGATTCCTCAAGAAAGAATACCTGGCTCCAATTTTCATATTTTTAGTACTACTTATACCCCTAGCCCAGTTAATCTCCTATGATTTGGCAATCGGACCGCCCACGTACACCGAAACATTACAAACTAGACTAAGCTATCTACAAATACAATTCATCCCAAATATCCTTTTTATCTTTTTTGACATTGGCTACACTTCTATAGTACTTTCGCTCTTATGTGTGCTTGGCGCGATTGAACTCTATTTTGAGAATACCAAGAGTTTCATCTATTATTCTTTATTTTTCCTGCTGTTCATTTCATTCTATTCGACTTTATCAGTGGGCGGATCTGCAAGTACCAACTCAGATTTCACTAGATTCGCTTTCATACTATACGTTCCATTAACAATACTCTCAGTGGCTGGAATAAATTTCATCTTTAAAAAGATGCAGTTCGATAGAACAATCCTAATTATGCTCCTTGGGTCCGCCTATCTTATCAGTCTGTTCCCTACTCAGAATTTCATTTTTTCAAAAGACGAATTGAATGGAGAACATGAGTTCATCCTCTCAATGCAGCATAAACTGCCAGCGGATGTTTATATTATAAGCTACGAAACCACAATAATCATATCCACGACTCATAAAAACTCGATTATGCCAACTAATTTTATTGAAAATTGGAATTCGGTAGAACCAAAAAATAATGTCATCCTTTTCGAAGATTACTGGTGGTACGAGAACTCAAATGAATCATCCAGAATAGAAGCGGAGTTGAGAAAGCACTACAACTTCGAGCTAATGGCTCAGTCACCAGAAGGATATGCATTCTACAACCTCACTTCAAAGTAGTTTTAACTTCTAAATGCCCACAACAAAGCTTTAATACTCCTCCTCCGCAAATTCTGATTGCTGGGGAAAATGGACTCACATTTAAATTTGGTTTATAGTAAGATGATTAAATGAAAAATATAAAAGAAAAAATTTCAATTGTAATTCCAACTCTAAATGAAGAAAAAAACTTACCTATCCTTTTTAGTAATTTAAGAAAAAGTCTAAATGGGCGGAGGTATGAAATAATAATCGCTGATGGATATTCTACAGACAGAACAATCGAAATTGCAAAAAGATATGGCGCTAAAGTTTTATTTGATAACAAAGGAAAGGGTTCTGCGATAAAAAAAGGTGTAAGTTCTGCTAGATATGATACAGTGGTAATAATGGATGCTGATTGCTCCAATCTTCCAGATGAAATGGTCTCATTGATAAAAACTATAAATAATGGGTATGATATCTGTATGGGGAGCAGATTCACAAATGGTGGTTTTAGTGAAGACATATCGTGGTATCGTAAGATAGGAAATAAATTTTTTATCCATCTAGTTAATTTTTTTTGGAAAACAAATTATACAGATTTATGCTATGGGTATAGATGTTTTGCCAAGTCTTCATTCGAAAAACTTCATTTAAAATCTGATGGCTTTGGAATAGAAACTGAACTATCAATTAAGGTAGCTAAAAAGAAATTAAAATTCATCGAAATCCCAAGTTTTGAAAAAAAAAGAAGATACGGGGAAGGAAAACTCAAAACAATGAAACATGGATTTGAGATATTAATGGTAATTTTAAATGAATTACTTACGAATTGATATTATGTATAGGACGATGATTTTTTTAAAAAATATTTTATTATCCAATTTTAATATGCTGGATTTTCCTTACATTCTAAATTTTGCAGTAACTTATAGATGTAATCTAAAATGTAAAATGTGTAATATATGGAAACAAAAATGTAACAATGAACTAGAATTAAGCGAAATAGATAAGATATTTCAAAATCAATCAAATTTTTCTTGGATAAGGTTAACCGGAGGCGAAATATTTTTAAGAGACGATATAGTAGAAATTGTAGATATAATATCCTCTTATAACAAGGATCTTTTTTTATTAACAACTCCAACAAATGGTTATTGTAAAAATTTAATTATCAAGAAAGTTAAAGAAATAATGGATCTTAACATACCAAAATATATTATCACTGTAAGTTTGGATGGCACCGAAGAGATTCATGATTTCATTCGTGGAACTAAAGGTTCTTGGAGAAATTGTGTTAACACATATAAAGAATTAAAAAGATTCTCTGAAAATGAGAGTAGACTCGAAGTTTACTTTGGTTATACCATTTCTCCATATAATGTTGGATATTTTGAAAAAACTTTACTTTCTCTTAAAAAAGAGATACCCGAAATTACCATAAAAGATTTTCATTTTAACTTGTTTCATACTTCAAAAAATTATTATTTTAACTATAATAAAAAATATAAATTTTATTATCCGTCACTACGTCGTGAGATAAAAAGACTATCCTATCTGTATAATACAACAACAAATCCTATCAGTATTATAGAGAAAAAATATCTTTCATTAATACCTCAATATCTTCAAAATGAAAAGTTACCTTTGCAGTGCAAGGCTATACAATCTTCTATATTTCTTGACCCCAAAGGAAATTTGTACCCATGTACGATTTTCAACAATAAGATAGGAAATGTTAGAGATTTTGGTTATGACTTGAGAAAAACACTAAGATCGGATAAATCGGTTAAATATGCGATAGATAGAAAATTATGTAGTGGATGCTGGACACCCTGCGAGGCTCATCAAGCAATACTAGGCAATTTATTCAAGATACGAACATAGTTTCAGATTAATAAACATTTTGAACTCTGACACATTTGTTCTATTGTAATAAGCGGCATAGCCCACTCTTGTTAGTAAGGAAAAGTCCGTTCATGAACATGTACTTGGTCTTTGTGGTCTTCATCGTGCCTATCGCATCTTCCGGTGTCATTACTATCGGCATTCCGTGCAGGTTGAAACTGGTGTTAAGCATAATCCCGTAACCATTTATGCGCTTAAGGTTCTCGAGTAAGCCCTTATAAATCCTGTTCTCATCGCCGACCATCTGCGGCCTCGCCGACCCGTCGACATTGACCACCGACTTTGCAATCCCCAACATACCCTTCTTTACCATGTAAGCCATCGTCATGAACTTGTCGATACCCTTTCCATCGTATCCAAGGAACCTCTCCACCTCGCTCTCCAGAATCGCGGGTGCGAAAGGCTGGAACCACTCCCTCCTCTTTACGTAAGTGTTGAGCTTGTCCTTGACCGCTTCGGAATCGCTCGGCGCAAGTATGCTCCTGTCTCCGAGCGCCCTGGGTCCGTACTCCATGCGCCCCTGGAACCACATTATATAGTTGCCGTCGGCTATGAGCTCTGCCGCGTGCTTTGCCTGCTCCCGAGGCGTTTCCTTCTGGTGCTTGAGCCATTCCTCCTTCCTGACTATCGCTTCCGTCGCTTCCTCGCTGTAAGCGTTCCCCAGATAAGCACCGAAATCGTAGCTCGAAGCTCCGGTGAGCATGTAGTTTACGTACAGTGCGCTGCCGAGGGCTATCCCTCCGTCGCCCATATGCGGGAACACGTACCAGTGCTTGACGGCGTCAAGATTCCTTACCCGCATGTTCGCCTTTACGTTCGAGAATATGCCCCCAGCGAACGCCACGTCGCCTACGTTGAACCTTTCAACCGCGTTGCTCACGAATTTTACCATTACGTTCTCCAAAAGCTGCTGCGCCATGTATGAGAACTGTTCCCTGGGTACCTGCCATCCTATCCTCTGCAGCAGATCGAACTGCCTCAGTGGCCCGTACTTAGCAGTGATCGCCGTGCCTTCCACCCTGAAGAAATCCTTGAACCTGTTTTCATCGAAGCTGAAAGGGTAGGAATAGTCGGCCATGGCCATAACCTTGCCCTCGTCTTCGAGCTCCCTCATCCCCACCAGGTTCGTCACCTGCTCGTAGAAGATCCCTAGAGAGTCTGTGGCCTTTATCTTTGCGTGCCTGGTCAGTTCCCCGTTCTCGAGCAGGCTTATAGATCCAGAAAGGCCGTCGCCCAGCCCGTCAATTGTTATCACAATGGAATTTTTGTGCGGCGAAGTGAATGCAGCCGTTGCCGCGTGCGCCACGTGATGCTCAACCAAGTGCAGCTTGAAGTCCCTGAAGCCCATGCTCCTGAGCTGCCTTGATATTATGCTCTTGCTTATCGCGGTCGACATCGGCACTATGCCCACGCTCGTCATCCCGTACTTGATCTTGTGCCTCAGGTTTTCAAACCGAGGCTTAAGTATCCTCCTTCTCCTGAACTGGTAATAGTTCTCCTTCATGAAGGGGAATATGCGCTCCAGCGTCTTTGTCAGTTCCGTTGTGGTGAACGCCACGTGCTCCACATCGGTCGGCTTGATCTTTGCATAGGCCAGCGCCGCTGCTATCGCGTTGTAAGGGAACTTCACTTCGAGCTTCCTTTTCGTGAAGCGCTCCTCGTTCGCCGCGTACACTATCCTGTTGTCCTCAAGCAGTGCGGCCCCAGCATCATGACCATCCCACAAACCAAGTACGTACATTATACCACGCCATTCCGCCCGTTGCACAAAACCAAAATGCACCGCGGCATCCAAAAATAAGCAAAGCAAATATCAATAGCCCAAGAGCTCACACATCTCTTCATAAGTTTACCTGATATAAGTTACTGTATCGAAGTATATTAAACTTGCTAGCTTGAAACTTAACTCATTTTCACTTCGTAAAATCGATGGTGCTCCGACCGCAACCAGAGGCTTGGGCTCAGATTGCCATGAACTCTGCATGAACATGTAAAATTCGGCATAAACAAATATGTAGGCTTGCAGTGCATCTATTTCTCCAACATCCATTTCCAGACTGGTTTTACCATCATCCTCCTTCCCTCTATCTTAAATTCATCTTCTTGGTTGTAAGTCAGTATCAATCCATCCCTTAATTTAAACTCTTTCAAAGGCCCCAGCATCCCATCGGGATTTGAACCCTCATTAACAGGTGTCTCATAAAGCATCTCATCCTTCCTCAATGCTCCAATTCTAAACCAGCCTCTCGACTGCAAGCTCCATCTTGCCTGTTTCCCTATTCCTTCTTGAACTGCCCCTCACAACAATCTTCCTTCCAACCAGCCCATCTCTTTTCAAATCAAGTATGGTCGCAGCATCAACGTCATCTGGAATCTCCTTCACCCCGAGAAAGTCCTTTGCCTTGCTGCCGATGAATATACACTCCACCCGGCCGCTCTCATCTTTCAGAGTTGCATTCAAAACAATCTTTGTGGCTTCATGCGAGCTTATGCTCACCTCAACAACCTTTCCCTCAACCTCTGCGAGCATTCCATCTTTCAAATCAGATATTGGAACCCGCGGTGCTTTCTCCATTTTAATTTCCGGCAGCTTGGCATCTTTTGGGTTCACTATTACCCTGCTCCTCCAGTCCGCATGCAGCTCCCTGCCAAACACGCCTTTTCGTACATAGCCATCCTCAACCTTTACCACATCCCCCACATTCACCTTTTTTGCAAGCTCCGCATTGCTTTCCCACAGGGTAAGCCTCGCCCTGTCGCTTCCATCCCCCACCAGGAGAGAGGAAACCTGCTTCTTCCTACCGTTCTTCTCAAATGAGTTGACAGCGCCAACCTCAAGCACCTCTGCAACAAAATCCACGCTTCCCATGCCCTCCCCAATCTCCCCAATTTTCCTAACCTCGGAGACTTTAGGAAGCTCCTCTCTCTGCCTGACTTTCAGAACCTGCCCTCCCAGGGAGAGGTGCACCTCTCCTGAGTCTTTCACATAGGCGCCAAGCACGTCCACAGTATCGCCTTTCTCAATGACTCCCTTCTCAACAAGCTCCACATCCCTGTGCCAGAGAACTAAAGCGGTCTCGCCGCTCTCGTCTGCTATTGAGATGTTGCAGACCTTTCCATCTTTGCCGTTCTTCTCAAACCTTTTCGGGGCAAGTATCCTCATCACTCTCGCATGCAGGTTTACATTCTGCATCCCAGAAGCAAGCTTGCCAATTTTCGTGAATTGCAGCTCGCCCTCCTTGCCGCTCAGCTCAACCCCGAACTCCTTTGCTATTGAATATAAGGCTGCGGCCTCATTTATCAAACCGTTGAACTCCTCCTGCCTCTTCCTGACTTTCTCGGAGAGCTCATGCTCGCTTATTTTTTTCTCCTTGATTATTGCCTTCCGTATTCCCTCAGCATCCTTCAAGAATTCGAGCATGATAACTTATTAATTGAAAAGTAATAAATTCTTTCATGAAGAGGATTGCAGAAAATATTCTGGAGATAGAAGGCCAAGGGTTATGCTCTAATGTATACCTACTCATTGATGGAAAGAGAGCTCTAATGATAGACTCTGGTGACGGGAGCAGCTTTGAAGAAATTGAGAAAGCCCTTAGTGGCTTGGAGCTTGCCAAAATCATACTGACTCATGGGCATTGGGACCACATCGGCGGAATGTGTTATCTCAAGAAGCAGGGTCTGCTGCATAAAGCTGACCTTAGGATATTGGATGATTTGAACTCCTGCTTCCCAGAATTCTTAAAGACACCCCGCAACATCTCGGAGCTATCTTCAAAATGCATAAAATTCGGAGGTTTTGAGCTGGAAGTCATCCACACGCCAGGCCACACCCCTGGCTCCGTATGCCTTTTTGACAGGAAAGGCAGAATCCTCTTCTCAGGAGACACCCTCTTTGCAGGCGGCTATTTCGGCAGGACAGATTTGACAGGAGGAGACGGACAGGAACTCATGAAATCGCTTGAGAAGATAAAGAAGCTAGGCTACAAGGTTCTATGCCCAGGGCATGATGAAATAGAATGCGTAGTATAACTAGCTGGCTTTCCCTTTTTCAAGAATCTCCAGAATAGTCCTTCTTATGTGCTCGGGCTCCTCCTTCTTAACCTCTTCAACGGCAACCTCCAGCCCCTTTGTGAGATGAGCATAGCCCATTGTCCTAGCCAGCTCAGGCACCCAGTCCTTGAA
Source organism: Microcaldota archaeon (assembly GCA_013425335.1). GTDB lineage: Archaea > Micrarchaeota > Micrarchaeia > Burarchaeales > Fermentimicrarchaeaceae > Fermentimicrarchaeum. The sequence continues at coordinate 18,017 of JACCLG010000003.1, read as the reverse complement.
CACCTTATCAACAATAGTGACCCACTCGTGGTCTCCTTTTTTCACTCCACTCCTTGCTTCCTCTATTCGGTTGTTTATCCCCCTGTAAAGCTTGAAGCTCGCCTCAAGACACTCGTTATATTCCTCAACATTACCTTCGCCTGGGAGCAGATTCTTAGCAATCCGCACCATCATCTTGAAGTCAATGAACTCGTGCTGCCCTGTCTCCTTTGAGAGCTTCCTCACCTCATCAAAAACGGCATTCGCATCCAGCTTGGTTCCCTTAACTTCCTCAGCAAAACTCTCAAGCAGCCTGAAGGCCTCCCTTCTCTGCTTGGTTGGGTGGAATTTCAGCAGTCCCTCCTCGCCCCCCAACGCTTTTGAAACCTCGGTAGATACGCCGAAAACATATTTGACAAATTCCCGCGCTTCCTCTCTCTTCTTTAGATCTGGGTCGCACAGCCGCTCAAACATATCTATTTTTACCTGGGAATCCAGCCTATCCATCCTCTCCTTTGTTGAGAACTCAGGATTCCTTTTCAGTAGCTCCACATAAACCTTAGTTGCAAGATTGCGTATGTAAACATCAGTATCGGTTATCATTCCCCCGACTTTGTCAACCACCTGAGGGACGACCAGATTATTGTCATTCGGCCTTCTCAAAAGCTCGTAGAGCTGCTTGACTTCTCTCTTCTCTAGGCAGTCCAAAGCGTAGGATACTATCGCATCCTTCAGAGGCGCTCTCTCGGCATCGCTCATCTTTGTAGCTGCCATGAGTAGGTTAATCACTTGAATTATTTAAACTAAGAGGGAGGGACAGTGCAGGTTTAAATATCAAGATACGAAATATCGTTTATATGAGGAAAAAGCAGGCCGTTAGGAAAAAGCCCAAAGAGCCCAGCGCAGGCAGGAAACCGCTTATTCTTGTCACAGGGGCGGGAGGTAGGCTGGGCAAGCACCTGCTGAAGCTTCTGCTTGAGAAAAAGGCCACGGTGAGGGTGCTCGCCAGGGCAGGAGCAGAGCTTTCCTTCCCGAAAGGAGTTGAAGTCTTCCCGGGCGATATAACCCACAAGCAGACATTATATCCTGCAGTCAGGGGAATCGACATTGTCTTCCACCTTGCAGCCTTGGTTGATTACGTAAGCTCTGAGAAGAGGCTTTTTGATGTCAATGTCGAAGGCACCAAGAATCTCCTTAGTGTCTGCGCGGAAGCTGCACCAAACTTGAAGAGGTTTGTATACTGCAGCTCAACCTCGGTGATGGGCAAGGAGCTTGCTGAGACACCTGCAAACGAGAAAACAGAGTGCCTGCCTACAGACAACTACGGGTACTCAAAGCTTATGGCTGAGCATGTTGTTCTCGAATACAAGAACAGGCTTCCCGTTGTTATAGTGCGGCCTGCCGTTATATACGGGGAAGGATTTGACGAGGGCTACTTCCCAGTCTTGAAGCTCATAAAGCATCATAAGATGAAGATAATAGATTCTGGCAGTAATGTCATACCGTTTGTTCACGCAAAGGATGTTGCAAATGCTCTTCTCCTTGCAGCAGAGAGCAAGAAGGCGCCGGGCCAGATATACATAATAACCGGCAGGGAGCAGATGACTCAGAAAGAGGTGCTGGAAATTGCCGCCAGGGAGATGGGTGTGAAGCCGCCGCACCAGCACATACCGCATTTCCTTGCAGAATTCGGCATACAGCTCTCCTACCCCCTGAGCTTCCTTGGATGGAAGAAGACAAGGGTTGATTTGGAAAACCTCGCGGTTCTCTCCTCAAACAGGGTTTTTGACATTTCCAAGGCAAAGAAGGAACTGGGATACTCCCCAAGCGTGAGGCTGGAGGAGGGTATAAAAGAGATGGTGGAGTACTATAGAAGAGGTGCTTTTTATGCTGAGCATTGGAAAGGTGGAAAAATACATTCTGGAGGGTATTGAGAGGGATGGAGCCCTGCTCTTCGTGTTGATAGACCCCCTGGACTACCCAAGCCTTGACAAGGCGGTTGAAACGGCTGGGGAAGCCTGTGATGCAGGTGCAGACATCATACTTATAGGAGGAAGCATAGGTGTGCAGGGAAGCATACTTGATGAGGTGACAAGGAGGATAAAGGAGAGGAGCAACGTGCCAATTGTGCTCTTCCCAGGCAATACCGGCACGCTGTCAAAAGCTGCCGACGCAGTTTACTTCATGCAACTCCTGAACTCAAGAAATCCGTACTGGATATCCCAGGCTCAGGCTCTTGCAGCACCTGTTGTGAAGCAGCTTGGCCTAGAAGCGTTGCCTGTTGGATACATTGTTGTCGAGCCAGGCGGAACCGTCGGGTGGGTGGGAGATGCAAACAAGGTGCCCAGGCATAAACCGCAGATAGCAGCTTCACTGGCTCTTGCAGGCGAATACATAGGAAGCAGATTCATAGTGACAGATGTCGGAAGTGCATCAGAGCTGGGGCCTGTACCGCTGGAAATGGTGAAGGCTGTCAGAAAAGCAATATCTGTCCCTTACATAGTGGCTGGGGGCATAAAAACAAAGAAGCAGGCAGAGGATATTGTGGCGGCAGGAGCAGACGCCATACATGTAGGCACAATTGCGCAGGATTCAAAGGATGTCGGCAGGACAATAAAGGAGTTTGTCAAGGCTGTCAAGACAGCGGGGAGGAGATGAGATGGTCAGCAGCCTGTTATTTCTGCAGGAGATACTCCTATCCATAGCAGTTGGGGCATTGATAGGGGTTGAGAGGGAGCACACAAAGCACCAGATAATAACAGGCGTTAGGACAATAGCCCTCATCTCACTTCTTGGGACACTCAGCGTCATGATATCCGAGCTGGCCAGCAACCTGATATATGTGCCTTACCTGTGCCTCCTTGCGGTTATAGGCTGCACTTTCCTGCTCTACTATTTCAGGGCAAAGAAGCTTGAGGCAATTGGCATGACCACTGTGCTCACCCTACCTCTTGCATTCATACTCGGCATAATGATAGGGTTTGATTTGTACATCGAGGCAATAAGCGGTGCCATCCTCACAACAATCCTACTTCTCAGCAGGGACTACTCCCACCTCTTTGTGAAGAAACTCACAGATGCCGAGATAGCAGATGCGATGCTGTTTGCGACAATCTGCTTCATAATATACCCAATAGCATTCGTTATGTCGCCGCCAACTCCCGTCACCCTATACGGTGGTTTCTCAATAAACCTGCAGTCGTTTCTCTTCGTAGTTATAATTGTCTCATTGATATCATTCATATCCTTCCTGCTCCTTCGTTTCTGGGGGCAAAAAGCCCTACCTCTGACAGGCTTCCTTGGAGGGTTGATAAATTCCGTTGCAACAGTTGCAGCCCTTGCCTCAAAATCAAAAGAGAAGCCGTCGCCACTGTATATAACAAGCCTTGCAACTGCAAGCAGCGCAATGCTGCTGAGGAACCTCTTCCTTGTCCTGCTCCTCTCCCCGCAGATATTTTATCTGATTTTCCTACCAGTGCTGGCAATGGTGTTTGTCCTGCTTCTCCAAGTATCGATAAACACGCCGCCTTCAAAAGCCCACAAGACTGACTTGCTTTTCAAGCATCCTTTCTCCGTAGTCTCGGGCTTGAAGTTTGGAGTGGAGCTTTTCGCTGTGATGCTGCTGGTTTACGCAGTCTCACAGTTAAGCCCAAGAAGCATAGGCATAGCGGCATTCATTGGCGGGCTTGTGAGTAGCGCATCAGTGGTTGCATCCGTCTCCTCAAACCAAATTGTCTGGGGGCTTAGCAATGTTGCCTGCGCCTACCTGGTAATGATTGGGTGCTTCGCAAGCCTGCTGGCAAAAATCTTCACACTTATCACAGGCGCATCCAAGGAATTCAGCGGAAGAGGCGTGCCCCTCCTAGTCACATCAATGCTGGCTGGGGCAATCATGCTGATAATCATAGTCCACTAGTCTAACTCAAGGTGCGGCATATACTCCGTATTAATACCGTATATATTTATATACAAACCCTTCGTATATATACCGTTAAAGTCCTGCGAGGTGATTTTGAATGGTACAGGCAGTTATAGACATCTCTGAACATGCTAATCGGGTGCTCGCGATAGTCAAAGCCAAGTATAGCCTAAACGATAAATCCCAAGCAATAGAGCTTATGGCTAGGGAGTATGAAGAGAAGGTGCTGGAGCCTGCCCTGAGGCCGGAGTATGTGGAAAAACTGAAGAGAATTGAAAAAGAACCCCGCATTAAGGTGAGCAACTTCAGAAAGCACTTCGGGTTGAAAGCATGAGCTACAAGCAGGAGCTTTCTACCACTATTTACAAGAAGTTCAAGAAGCTCGCCAAGAAAGACAAGGTTGCATTTGAGGCAGTGGCTAAAAAGGTTGAGCAGATTCTTGAGAATCCCCACCAGTTCAAGCCGCTTAGATTTCCAATGCAGGGCTTGAGGCGCGTCCAGATAGGCTCCTTCGTGCTTACATACAAAATTGAAGAAGCAAGCAAGACAGTTGTGCTGCTTGACTATGAGCATCACGACAAGGTTTATGGGTAGTTGCCGAGCTAAGGAAGCTTAAATCCTTAAACCCATAAAGATTAGTAAAAGAAACGTATAAAATTTAGTTAACACTTTGTTAACAAAACTCACTCCAGCTCCTTCATAATCTTTATTGCGCAGTAGTCGCCGCACATGCTGCATGCCTTGCCGCTGCTCCCTCTTCTTTTTCTGAATTCTTTTGCCTTTTCGCTGTGTATTGCATGCTGGAACTGCTTCCTCCAGTCCAAATTAGCTCTTGCTTTGCTCATCTCCAAATCAGCTTCATTGTCCATCCTCTTTGCAATATCAGCAGCGTGGGCAGCAATCCTCATGGCGACAACTCCCTCAACAACATCCTCCACCCTTGGAAGTGCCACATGCTCGCTTGGAGTGACCACGCAGAGGAAATCCGCCCCTGCAGCAGCGGCAATAGCGCCGCCAATTGCAGAGCTTATATGGTCATAGCCAACAGCTATGTCAGTCACCAGCGGCCCAAGCACATAGAAAGGAGCCCCTGAGCAGATTTTCTTCTGCAGCCTTATATTCGCCTCAATCTTGTCAAGAGGCACATGGCCAGGCCCCTCGCATATTACAGATATGTTCCTCTCATGCGCCCTCCTCACCAACTCCCCCTGCGTTATGAGCTCGTGCATCTGCGCCTTGTCTGTTGAGTCGTTCAAACAGCCGGGCCTCAGTGCATCTCCCAAGCTTAGCACAACATCTCTCTCCTCAGCAAGCTCAAGCAGATAGTCAAAATTTGTGTAGAGCGGGTTCTCTTTGTCATTCTTAATCATCCATGCCGCAAGCATGCAGCCCCCCCTGCTCACAATTCTCATAATCCTGCTCTTTGTGAGCTCCACCCCCTTCCTCTTCATGGCGGCATGCACTGTCACAAAGTCCGCCCCAAGCTTAATATGCCTCTCAACAGACTTCAGGATTTCCTCCTCGCTTGGCAGCTCGCCTTTTCTGAAGGAGTTCACAAAAGCGGAATAAACCGGCACTGTGCCCACAGGTACGCTTGAGGCTCTTATCACTTTTTTCAGCACGTTCTCAAGATTTCCCCCAGTGCTCAAATCCATAACCGTATCCGTGCCGGCATCAATGGCAGCCTTGACTTTCCTGAGCTCCTCATCAACCCTTGCAAAATCAGTCGAAGTCCCCACATTTGCGTTTACCTTCGTCTTCAAGCCAGCCCCAATCCCGCAGACTTTGCCTTTTTTCTCAAGGATCACTATCCTCCCTTTTGCAACTCCGTTCCTGACCCTCTCGGCGTCAACCCTCTCCTCCCTTGCTATCCTCTTCATGGCGGAAGTTACAACCCCTTTCTTAGCTAGCTTCATCTGAGTCAATAGAACACCCCAAGAGATTTAAAAGCACAAAATATATACAACTTACTACAGGGTTTTTCGCATGAGAGAAATTGCAAACATTGAACTTTTCTGCATATGCAAGGAGTTGCAGGTTCTAGTTGGAGCGAGATTAACAAAGCTCTATGAAGTGGGGCGTGATGAGTTCCGCTTGCGCTTCCACTCACAGCAAGGAGACATTGACGTTTTCTGCAAGCTCAGGGAGCGTTTGAACATAACTCAATACATAAAGGAAGCCCCCCAGAAGCCCTCCACCTTTATCATGGCGCTGAGGAAATACATAGAAGGCGCCCACGTCAAGAGCGTGATGCAGTACGGGCTTGACCGCGTTGTGGTGTTTGAGCTTGAGAAGGAGAACGGCTTCATGCTCATTTTCGAGATGTTCTCAAACGGCAATCTCATACTCGCGGACAAGCAGTGCAGCATACTGCACGCCTACAGAAATGAGGAATGGAAGGACAGAAAAGTTAGGAGGGGGGAGAAATACATCTTCCCCAAATCTGAGAGGATAGACCCGCTTGAGCTCAATGAGGCTCAGCTCAAAGGCCTTCTCGATTCAAAGAAGCTCGTGCCCTCCCTCTCAATCAAGATAAATCTTGGCCCTGCCTACCTAGAGGAAGCCTGCAGGAGGGCAAAGCTTGACTTGGGCAAGAGTGCGGATTCACTCACTGAAAAAGAAGTTGAGGAGCTCTTTGCAGGGCTGATAGAAGTGATGGAATACGTGAACAAGCCAGAGCCGACAATTTACATCAGGGAAGGAGCTTACATTGACTACTCTCTCTTCCCGTTTAAGAAATACGAGGGGATGGAGATGCTTCAATTCAAATCCCTCTCAGAGCTTCTTGATGAGTTTTATCTGCACTACTCCGAAAAGGAGGAGAAAGTTGACGGGCGTAAGCTGAGGATAGAGCTAAAGCTGAAGGAGCAGGAGAAAAGCCTGAATGAATTCAAGGGGAAAGCAAAGGAAGGCAAGGAAATCGGGGATGCAATATACGGAAATTTTGACAGGGTCGAAGCAATACTCAACTTTGTAAAGAAAATGAGGAAGCTGAAAAAAAGCCAGGAGGAAATAATGAGGGAGCTTGAGGAAAAAATGCCCGGAGAGGCAAAGCTCGTTGAAAGTATAGACTTGAAAAAAGGCGAGGTTATACTCGAGCTCTGATTTCAGAGGAGTTTTCTCAGCTCAGCAATTGACTTTAAAACAAGCTTTGGTTTCTTTTCTCCTCTTAGACTTTTCAAATCCTCTTTTTTAGTTATTCCACTTAGAACCAGTATTGTATAAAGGCCGAATCTATTCCCCCCGACAATATCCGTGTCTATTCTATCACCAACTCCAGCAACTTCGCTTTCTCTCAAACCCATCTCTTTAACTGCGATGTCAAATAACATGGGGTTTGGCTTTCCAATAACCGCCTCCGGCATTATCTCCGAGCACGCTTCAAGTGCGGCGACCATTGCCCCCGCTCCCGGGACAAGTCCGTCTTCCCGAGGTCTGGATACGTCTGGATTCGCAGCTATGAATCTAGCGCCATTTTTTACTGCTCTTAGCGCAATTGTCAACTTTTCATAATCGAATCCGCTGTCAACTCCAACCACGACAAAATCCGCTCGCTCACCATCCTTACCCTCAACGACTTCAAAGCCGTGCTGGGTTAGCTCATCAACCAAGCCTTCCTCACCTACAACAAAGCATTTTCCTTCTTTGTACTTATTTTCCAGGTAAATTGCAACTCCCTGGCTGGAATTGATAATCTCATCCTTACTGCATTCAATTCCCATGTCTCTTAGCTTGGCGAAATAGCTTACTCTTTTCCTGCTGGAATCATTTGTGATAAATCTGACTTTCTTACCAGTTTCCCTCAAATAAGCAAATGTTCCGACAGCCCCTTCCACAGGGGTCTTCCCTACGTAAACCACTCCATCCAAGTCGAATATGAACCCCTTTTTCTCTCGTAAATCATCCATATTTTATAATTTGACTGTTAACCTTTAAAACTATGGACTTGATCTACCTCTCAAAACTACAAGGGATTGGAGGAGTTATGAAGAGCCGACCAGAGGACTTTATAGTAGAGGAAATAACAAAGACGGGGGAGATTCTAGAGCTTGATAAGGCTTTTGAGAGGCAGGGGGAAGAGGGCGATTTCACCTACTTTATTATGCAGAAAAGAAACTGGAATACTCTGCAGGCTTTGAAAGCGATTGGGAGGAAGCTTCACTGCGGGCTGAAAAGGTTCGGCTATGCCGGAGTGAAGGACAGGAATGCAGTCACAACCCAACTGGCAAGCGCATTCAAGATAGACCCGGTTGCTTTGCAGAATATGCACATAAAAGACATCAAAATAAACGGCGCATGGAAGGCGAAGGAAAAGCTCAGGATTGGCGATTTGCTGGGCAACAGGTTCAGAATATCAGTGCGGGAGACTGCTGCAGGTTCTGATGAGAAGGTGAAAGAAGTGTATACTGACCTGAAGGGGCTTACCCCAAACTACTTTGGCGAGCAGAGGTTCGGCAGCATGAGGAAGAATACGCATCTTGTTGGGAAAGCAATAGTCTCGGGCAATTTCAGAGAAGCAGTTATGAGCTACCTCACCTATGTGGATGAGGGCGAGAGAGCAGAGGCCAAGGAAGCAAGGAAACAGCTTGCTGCTGATGGAGATTTCAAAAGAGCTTTGGAGTATTTCCCGCCTTACCTTCTATACGAAAGAACGCTTCTGGAATACCTCTCTTCCTACCCAAACGATTATGTCAATGCCCTGAGGAAGCTTCCAAGAGGGCTTTCTCTCATGTTTGTGCACGCCTACCAGAGCTACATGTTCAACAAGGCATTGAGCAGAAGAATTACAGAAATGGGAACCTCCCTCATGCCTGGAGATTCGGTCTGCGGAAGAGACCCATTCGGCTTTCCCGATACTGAAAGAATTGAGAAGGTTGAGAATGCTGCAGAAGCGGAAGAGAGGCTGGGCAGAGGGGAACTGTTCCCAGTGTTGGAGATTGTCGGCTACGAGAGCAGCTCCATTGGGAAATACGAAGAAGAAGCAATTGAGGAAGAAGGTATAAAAAAAGAGAATTTCCTTATACATTCCTTCCCAGAGATAAGCTCCAAGGGCTCCAAGAGGTGTATGTTTGTCCCGCTCAGGGAGTTCAAGTTTGAGTATGCTGAAGGGACTGGGGCATTCACCTTCTCGCTTCCGGCAGGCGCCTATGCTACAGTTGCAATGAGGGAGTTTGTTGACAGGTGCAAGTAAATGAAAAAGATTGCAGCAATCCTGTTCATTGTATTCATTCTGGCTTGGGTCAACCAAGTGGAAAAGATGAACTGGGTGTCATTCAACTGGTTCGACATCCCGAATACTGAGGAGCTCTATCTCATAGAATACCCCAAGAACGTTTCCGGAAATGTTCTGCATTTTGAAGTTTACTCAAGCAAAAACTATCCCTGCTCAGTCTACATATGCAATGCGACCGTTGACAAAGCCCTAACATCCGGCTACAACAGCGTAGAAGTCGGCATGAGTGGCTGCGGGAGGGATGCACAGACTGTTCTCTCATGCGGCGAATCCCAAGTGCGCTTCTACTCCCACAGGATAAACCGAAGTTTCTCGGATGAGAGTCTTGATGCGAAGTTCGACACTGCGGTAAACAAGAGGGTTGTGGAGCTGTACATAGACTTCAGCTCAAGGCTGAATGACGCGGCTTACAAAAATTTTGAGGTTAGAGTTGACGAGAATACCGTGCTACGCCCGACCTACCTATTCCAGAATGGGACAACTGAATCCAGCAGAACCGAGGAGCTGAGTTTGGAGCCTGGACAGCACACCATTGAGCTGAGCTATGCCGGCAAAACTCTTGATGCAAAGAGCGTATTCATTGAAGCACCGCCATTTCCTTACATTGACTTATTGAATATCATCCTTTCCCTCGCAATTGCGCTGCTTATATACAAATTGTATTCAACTGACTGGCTCAGCTCCTCCCTCCTCTTCTTTGGAGCGTCCTTCTCTGCACTTGCCATGCAGCTGCAGTTGCACAACAACCTCGGCTTTAGCGAATGGCTTGTCCCGCTTCTGCTTGTGCTTGGAGTGCTATCCCTGTGGAAGTTCAAAGGGAAGCAAACCGCTGCCCAGGATGTCCCCAAAGCGGTTAGAAAGGAGGCAATAATATTCGGAGTTGTGTTCACCATAATCATCGCGGCGCTCGTGCTCAGGTTTGGCCCCGTTGACTGGTGGGGGGCCTATTACTACAGAAATGTGCAGACTGCTCTTGAACAGGGCAATACCCTTTTCTACGACCCGCTGAGCTACCTCGGGAGAAACTTCACCTACCCTCCTGTCTTCTTCCAGATAGCCAGCCAGGTAGCCCTGCTGCTTGGGCAGTACAATTACGAATCAATACGGCTTCCGTTCCATCTGCTTGTGGTTTTTGTATATGCAGTTTCTCTTTACCTGCTTTTCAGAAGGTTCAAGACCTGGCAGCAGAGGCTTGCAGGAGCATCCATATTCGCAACCCATGCATTTGTCATGATATTCTCTGCAACAGTGACATTGCACGTGCTGGCATATTCATTCATGAACCTGTCGCTGCTTTTCCTGGAAAGGAAGGAAACTATGCTGAAAATCCTTTCTGTAGTCTTCCTCACCTTCGCCATATCCGCCCATCCGACCACCATCCTGCTCTTCCCAGTGTATGTATACGCAATGGGGCTTTTCAGGATTGACTGGAAAAGGATAAAGAATGCCGCCCTTACCCTCTTCTTAGCATCTGTTCTTTCGCTCATCTTCTACCTGCCGATATTCGTGATGAACGGCCTTCCCTACGAGACAGCGCCAACCCTCTGGGGGTACTTTGTCTCCTATGGCTTCATCGGGCTTGTCTATGACTTGCAGTTTCTCATACCAATAGCGTTGATTACCGCCCTCTTTGGAGTAATAAGAAAGCCGCTCCAGCTTGCTGCGCTGCTGCTTGTTCTCGCGGTGCTGGTCAACGCGCTTGTTGCCTTCAGGATAAACCTCATCATCACCATAATGCTCTCCTTCATGTTCCCGTTGATATTCGGGGAGGAGCTGAAGGATTCTTTTGTGCTGTCCATCTTCTTCCTCTTCATACTTGCAAACCTTCTCTTCATGCCCGTGCTCTTCTCAGGCACAACGACGTGGTGCGAGTGGGTATACGCCAATGACATGTGCGTGAAGCCTATGCAGTTCATAGACAAATTCACGTCAACCAGTGACAGCGTTGCGATCAACCCCGAATACGGGCACATTGAAACCTATGTGGGGCAGAGGAAAGTCCTTGCAGACCTGTATGTGGAGTATGCCCCAAGCGACAAGTTCTACGCAGAGTACAATTTCTATACCAACTCGGACATGGCATACCTGCAGGGTTACAACATAAGCCTGATGGTTCTTGATGACAACGGCAGGCTGAGGGACTTGCCCTATTCGGACAGGATATATGATAACTCGTACATACACATCTACAGAGGGAGCTGATATGTTCACAGTGATTGTTCCCGCATACAATGAGGAGAAAAACCTGGGGGAGTTCCTGGGAAAACTCACAAAGAAAGCTAAGTGCATCATAGTTGTAGACGACGGCTCAACAGACAAGACATACTCCATTGCAAAAAAATTCAAGGTCAGGGTCATACGGCATAAAAGCAATATGGGGAAGAGCCAGGCAGTTGCGACCGGCATAAAGACTGCGAAGACTGAGGACTTGGTGCTTATAGACGGGGACGACCAGCTCTCCCCGGATTACATACCCGCCTTTGTTGATGAGTTGAAAAGGTGCGACCTGGTTATTGGCAACAGGTTTCTCGCAGGTGTGAAGTTCCCGTTCCACAGACTCCTCGCTAATTTTCTGATGGCCAAGCTTGTCTCCCTGAGGATATCCGAGGTTGGGGACCCCCTGAACGGGCTCCGTGCATTCAGGAGAAGCAAATTCACCGATTTGGGTGGTGATGGCTTCAAGGCAGACCTGGAGATGCTCTTTAAGGCAAAGAAGAAGGGGCTGAGGATATGCGAGCTGCCTGTGAGCGCAGACTACTCTATCCAGAAGCAGCTCAACTTAGCAGACTATGTAACGAAAGGATTTAGGTACTTTCAGATTTTGTTGCAGGCAATAGGCTTTTTGTTAGAATCTTAGCAGAAGCGAGCGGGAAACCCCACATCCTTTAGGGGTGGGAGCATGTCACACGCCAATACTAATTATTTAAATAGTGGCCGGCAAAACATTTACGACCATCGACGGAATGATAATATGGAGAGCGATTTGGCTATCCGCTGGGCCCTTGTTATTGCTATAATGGGGGTTTCAATAGGAGGCGTAAACTTCGGAATATACATGCTCTTTTTCATAGTCAATACTCTGCCAGAGAGGATTCTAGCATTCCTATTCCTTCTCCTGGTAACGGTTAACACGGTCTTCAACGTTTTCGGATGCTACTACTACCTTCGCTCCTATGGGCTTGACAAATTCACTCCAAAGAAGATAACCAGCTACCCCAAAGTTGCAGTCGTAATGCCCACGAGGAACGAGGATGAAGAGATGGTAATGAGGAACATGCAGTCCATAACAGAGCTGAATTACCCAAAGAGCAAACTCAATATATACCTTCTTGACAACTCCAGCAAAAAATCCCCCAAGCTCAAGGAATTCTGCAAAAGAATAGGCGTGAAGTACCTATACATGGAGAATCCGATGAAGCTGAAGAGCTATGTAATGAATAGGTTCATGAATATGATCAGCGAGGAGTATGTAGCCATATTTGATGCTGATGAGTACCTAGTCGACAAGGACTTCCTTCTTGAGACGCTTCCGTTCTTTGATAAAAAAACTGGCTTCGTGCAGACTGTAAAAGAGTTTGCCCCAGGAAGTTTCTTCTCCAATGCAGTGAACGTTTACTACCTGTTCTTCTACAGGTTCATGCAGCCTGTCAGGAACCTTTCCAGGAGTTCCATGTTCTGCGGCTCATGCGGTGTTGTCAGGAGGTCTGTGGTGAAGCTTGTGGGAGGATTTCCCAGCTCGCCCACGGAAGACTTGGCGTTTGCATTCAAGGCAGATGTCGCGGGGAGGGGAGGGGTTTTTGTCTCAAAGACCTATGCTTTTGGTGCCTCCATAGAGAGCTTCGAGACATTCCTTTCCCAGCAGTGGAGATACACAATAGGAAACATGTGGGCCCTCAAGGATTACTTCAGCAACTTCGCAAAGCTCACTGTTGAGAAGCATGTGCACTACCTCAGCCAGACTTTCGGCTATGCCTACCTTTCTGTGCTCTACATATTCTACGCAATGCTTGCAATAATCTTCATAATTACTGACATAAGCCTCAGAAGCCTCAACTCCCAGGTGCTCATACCGGAGTATATGAAACTGGTTGCCGTGAGCTACATAATATCAGTTGTGCTGCTGGTGGTGCTGGGAGGAAGGCTCTACTTCGGCTCTTTCAAATCAGGCTTGCTCGCCTGCTTCCTCAACTTTGCAACTGCCGTAATGAGGACAAAGGCAATGCTAGTCGGGCTTTTCGGCTCCAAGGCAAATTTTGTTATGAGCAGGCAGGAAAACCGAACAACTTCCCTGCTGCAGGTCCTGAGGGCAAGTTCCACTGAAACCCTTTTCTCAGCGGTGCTTTTCTCCTTCTCCATCCTCTCATTCATAAGGAAGGATGTTATAAGCGCATTCTGGCTGTTCTGGTACAGCTGGCTCTTTTTCTGTACTTTCCTCTTCACATACGCAACCAGACTTAACAAGGTGAGCGAGAAACCCCACACGCTTTAGCGGTGGGAGCATGTCACGCACTAATTTAAATAAGAATTTCCCAAATACAAATATGCTGATGAGAGTTTTTAAGAAAAGAAATGATAAGATAGTTGCCGTCTGCGACTCTGAGCTTATTGGAAAAGTTTTGAGGGAAGGGGAGCTTGTTCTGAACCTGGAGAAATACGCCAGCTTCTACAAGGGCGAGGAGGCAGACGAGGCAGCTGTGGAGAAGGAGCTGTTCACTGCAACGTCCATCAACCTGGTTGGGAAGAAGGCAACCGGAATTGCCAAGAGGATGAAGCTTGTGAAGGAGTCTGATATAATACATATACAGAAAGTCCCGCATGTGCAGATATACCGAATATAGCGCTTAATTTGGTGTAATTCTATGAAAGAAAGCGAGAGAAACGAGCTGAGTAGAAGAATAAAGGAGAGGGAAAAGCACCGGCTTGAACGCATGAAGCTTCGTGAGCTTATTCTCGGAGGGCAGGATGGACTGGTGAATGTCCTAGGAGTTGTTCTTGCGATTGCAAGCGCAAGCATGGACTCCAGGCTGGTCATCATAGGCGGTGCAGCTGCATTATTTGCAGAGTCAATTTCAATGCTCGCAGTAAGCTACACCTCCTCAAAGGCAGCCAATGATGTTTACCAGAGCGAACTGAAAAACGAGAATGAGGAGGTTGACGAACTCCCGGAGCTGGAGCGGCAGGAGATCTGGGACATTTTCCATGAGAAAGGTTTGAGGGGGAACATCCTTGAGAAGGTCGTTGATAGGATAACTTCCGACAGGGAGCGCTGGATTGACGTGATGATGAAGGACGAGCTGAATCTTTTTCCAAGCGGACAGGAGAGCCCACTGAAGGATGCGCTCATTGTAGGCTTTTCAGCGATAATCGGCTCAATCATTCCTCTAATCCCATTCTTAATCCTACCCGTTTCAGTTGCGGTTGTCTGGTCCGTAACCCTATCTGCAGCAGCCCTGTTCATTGCAGGTGCAGTCAAAGCAAAACTCACAGTAGGGAAATGGTGGATGAGCGGACTGGAGCTTGCCCTCATAGGGATGCTTGCGGCAATACTCAGCTATGCAATAGGCGCACTGGTTGGGGCTTTGGTCTAATCTTTTAGAGTCTGAAAAACCCAAGTCTAAGCAAGCTTAAATATCGGAAAAGGCATAATTTAGGCATGCATACGGTGGAAAGAAAACGTGAGCTGGAAAGAAAATTTGAGGAGACTCGCCACTTCGGCAAAGATGTGATGGAACTTGGAGTGGAAATTAGAAGTATGGGTAAGGACGAGGAGATCAGAAAATTCACATTTGACTTGGATAAACCGTGGAAGAGAGAAATCTGGGAGAGTCAGAAGAAATGCGGCGGAGAGAGTGCTGTGAGGATAGAGGTCTTCTCACACGAGGGCAAACCCGAGCACGTCACTGTCTCCGAAATAAAAGAGGGGAAGCTTTTCAAGAGTGAGTTCAACTCCTTGCTTGACTCCATTGCAGGAGGGACTGCCCCCGCCTCTCTGGTGGAGGAGCACAGGAAGAAGCTTGAGGGGTTCATGAAGAGCGAGTTCTTCGAGCATGCAATGGGAATGAATGAAGATTATAGTGTCAGAGTTTATGGTACTAATCCTACTAATCCAGGTAGGTCAATAAACCTACCAACAAAATTAGTTTCTGAGATGCTGCTGAAAGACAAGATGTCTTACAAATTGGAGGAAGGAAGAGGTTCTGAGGGAGATTACCTGCTGATTACCCCGCTGAAAACAACTGCCATACAGAGAAGGGTTCAAGAGATTGGTAACTCCTTACAGGTGCCAATTCCTGAGGACATGCTGCTTATTGCCGGTCTGAAGCTTGGCGACTATGTGGAGTGGGGCAGAGACGGCAGTCTGCTTTCGCTGAGGAAAACTGAAGTGAGTAACCCAAATGCCAGGAAAGTGCATAAAATAGGCGATAGCATAGGAGTGACTATCCCAAAGGCATATGCAGAGGAACTGGAGGTCAAGAAGGGAATGTACGGGCTCTGGACATTTGACAAGGATGAGGAGGGAATGCTTAGGCTCTGGCTTGAGCTGAGCAAGGAGAATCCGCATATTATGGCAATTTGCACATCTGAAGTGGGATATGTAGAGTATAAGAAGGAGTCGAGAAAACAATTCCACGCAACAATACCAAAAGGGATGGGTGAATGGCTCGAAGCGAGGGATGAAGTCACCCTAGAGCCGATAGACGGAAAACTTTACATAAGGAAAAAGCAGAGCTAGATTATCTAATTGGCAGAACAAACTTAACTAACTTTTAGAAAATCACCTTGCCTAGAGGATTATCTCCAAATCTGTTTTCCTTCGGCAATCTTGCGGATTTAAATAACAAAAACTCGTAATCTAATCATGCATAAAACAATCAGCGACTACTGCCTCTTCGGGGATGAGAGGCTCTTCTTCGCTGGCAAGCAGGAGCTGCCTGAAGGAACCAGATGGAGCTGGGAGAGCACCAGGAAGGATGATTCCAACAGGAGCTTGCTCAGGGCAGAGGCTCTCTGCAGACGAGACTTGATACAGAGGATACAAATAACGGAGTTCATGGAAGGCAGCTTTATCACAACCAAATTTGACAGCTCTGGCAGGCTTATCAGGGACACGCATTTTTCCAACAATCCCTACTATCTAGCTCTGACAAAGAAGCATGAGCCGAAACTTTCTGCATTCCTAAAACGCGTAAGGGCTTTGCATCATCTTCACACCGCCGAAGAGATGTTTCGCATCCGCGCGCTAAAAAGCGAGATCGAGGAGCGTAAAAAAACTGAAAATCCTCCTTTGCAGAAGTTCTCCAGCACTGCAAAAATTGTAGGAATGGAGGGTTACTTAAAAATCTACTTCCCGAAAGAAGTTTCTGACGCCATAAAATTCGGGAAAAATGATTTGGGCGAATTTACCGCAGAGGGGAAATCCCTAGTTTTGACTCTGCTCAAAAAGAGGCAATACTCAGTCAGGATTATTCAGGCAACTACCTCGACAGAGGTGACAATCCCGGAAGAGTTGGTTCGGCTGAAGGACATATACGCTGACATGGGCGTGGAATGGTCAAAAGAAAGCCCCACGAGGTTTTCCCTAAGGGTTGTCAAAGAATTGACCGAGGATGCATTAAAAATTTATTACCGTAAAGTGGCAAACACTTATTCCGTTGTAATCCCCGAAAGCTTTGATGTTAGGGCAAAACTGCACGGTGTCTTGAGTGACGAAGGTGATAAAATCCTACTCGAGTTGAACGATAATCCAAGGTACATCATAAAAATTGGGAGACTAAATGATGAGTATGCGCGGCAGTTTCAAGCAAATATCCCATCAGAACTTGCAGAAAACACTGGCTGGAGGATTGGAATCGAAGTCAGCTTCAGGATCAACGAGAAGGGACAGCTCATAATCACTCCAAAAGAAAAATAAACCTTCTCTTCAATAAATATATAGGTGGGTGAATTGATGGTGAAAATTCCCAAGGAGGTTGGGGATTATGAAGAGGTAATCGTATTCGGGCTTAGGAGAAGGCAGGTCATATTCGTCCTTCTCACAATATTCGCTGCAGTTCTCGTATACTCGGAGCTAGAATTTCTAGGCACACTAAGATACCTCATCATCCTGCTCATTGCAATTCTGGGAATCTCCCTGACGTTCTTCAAGCTTGAGAGATGGGCTTCAACAAAACTCTTCTACCTGCGCTCCCCGAAAAGGATTGGCTTTCTCGACGACAAGGCCCTGGAGTTCATCGATGTAGTGAACATACGTGACGGGGCTGCCCACATGAGGAATGGCGATTTGAAGGCAATCATACAGGTGCAGCCCATGAACTTCTCTGTACTTGATGACAAGCAGCAGAATGCAGTTTTTGAATCCTACAAAAACTTCCTTGACTCGCTCTCAGGCTCCTCATCCTCAGATGTCATCCCACTGCAGGTAGTTGTGAAAACCCACCAGCTCAACTTGGATGAATTCTTCGACAATATAAGAAAAAGGGCAGAAGAGACAAAGGACCCGCGCTTGATGAAATTCTCCAAGTCATTCGAATCATTCCTCAAGACAAGAGTGCATGAGGAAAGGAGCATGTACAGAACCTTCAATGTTGTCGTGAGTGCAAGTAGGAATGAGGGGAAGGATGAAAGAGACAGATTGAGCATCCTGGAGCAGAGAGCCCAGATTGTCATGCACGGGCTGACAAATGTAGGACTAGTACCTAAGAGAGTTACAGATGACGGAATCATAATGCTGTATTCCTCATTCTTCTCACCGCTGTCAGAGCTCAGCTCCACCTACCTGATGCCTATAACTCTTGATAAGGACTGGCAGAAGAAGTGGGAATCTGTGAGGGAGGAGATAAAGGACCTATCACACTTCAGCAAGAGCAGGATTGACTACAGCACCCC
>JACCLG010000054.1 GCA_013425335.1 Microcaldota archaeon | reverse complement strand
GCATACCTGGGACGCTGCAGTGCAACTCAGTGCCTCCGAGCAGCGGGATAAAGAACGACGATTTTGAAGAGGGCTACATGGGCTGGAATGCCTCAGGAAATGCTTTTGGCTCGGCGCCTACAAATGCCGCCATGGTGAACTCCCAAAACCTTTACCGTAATGTTCCCTACTCGGGCTACAGCGGCTCCTATTTTGCATCAAGCTACTTCCCTCAGATGGATAAAAGAGCGATGGGAAACCTCACATCCGAATCATTCTTCATAAGCAAGAACTACCTGGAATTCCTGGTTGTTGCAGACTACTCCGGGGAGGTGTACGTCAACCTCATAGTGAACAATACTGTTGTACGACATATTGAGCCGGACAACTCCTTCCCCCCGTTTGAGAGGATTACATGGAATGTAACGCAGTACGCGGGGCAGAGCGGAATTATAAAAGTGGTGGATGCGTCCATCCCAGGTTCAATAGACGTCGATGATTTCAGGATTGTTGATGCTCTTTCCCTGCAGCCAGGCGAGCTATACCTTGATCCCTACAGGAACTTCTCAATACTGCCTCCCAGAGACTGGATGGTGGTACATCCAACTATTCGGGGTCAAATTTTCTTCTATGGGGCGAGAGAAAATAATGTCACAGTCCAGCTGACTGTAGTCTCAGAGAAAGTCAATGCGAATGAAACCACTGAAACATACTTTGCAAAGGGGAAGAAAGGGTTCAGCCTGCTGCTCCAGAACTATTCAGCCGTGTCAGAGAGCAACATAACCATGGGGGGACTGGATTCAAAGCAGGTGGATTATACCTACACATTGGGTGAAGTACAGCTGAAAAGCCGGGAGGCGTTCCTAGTATACAACGGGATTGGCTACAAGATAACTGGCACCGCAGCGAAAAGCTCATTTGACAAATATGCAGATGACTTCAGCAACTCCATAGAGAGCTTCAACCCTTCAGCGAGTTAGCCATATCGAGAAGAATAGCCCTCGGGTTGCCCGCCTTCACAAATGCAGAGGCAAGTAGCACTCCATCAGCGCCAAGCTCCAGCGCTTTTCTGACATCCTCCCCGCTTGAAACTCCTGCACCGCACAGGACGGGGATATTCCATATCTTCTTTACTTCATCCACGGTGTTCCTCACAATTTCTGGATTTGCTTTCGAGACAGATATTCCTGAGCCTATAAGCTCAGGGGGCTCCACTGCAATGAAATCCGGCTTCAGCGGCGCAATCCTCTTTGCCTCATAAACAGAATCCGCACAGAGAAGACTCTTTATCCCGGCCTTTTTTGCAAGCTCTATGCTCAGCTGTATCTTCTCAAGAGGTATTTTCTTCTCGGCATGGTTGAGCAGCGTCCCCTGACAGCCCGCCTCCTTGACTGCATCCGCGGTTATGCTTCCGGTGAATGCACCCTGCGCATTGGAGTCTATGTGCTGCGCAAAAACCGGGATGCTGACTGCATTTGCAACGCGGAACAGGTCCACATTCTGCGGGGCCACAATTATATATGCGCCTGTCTCTTTTGCGACTTCTTCGGCAATTCTGCAGAGAGCCAGGCCTCTCTCACCGGCGGATTCCTTGTAGGCTTTGAGGTTGAGCGCAATCAAAGGAGTCATAAGAACTTTTTTAAACTCCCGATATATAAAGCTAATTATGGAGGTACTGGAGAGAGAGCCTGCCAAAGGAGTGGATTTCCTGCTGAGCAACGGACAGGGCATGTTCCTCCTGATGCCTGCTAAGCAGTGCAGGAATGAGAGACACAGGGAGAAAGAAGTTGAGAATCCATCCAAGTGGCATGGGCTTTTCCTCGGAAGCACAAAGATTGTTGAAGGCTGGAATACGCGAGTTGGCGGGGTTGTGCTGTCGCCAGAAAACCAAATCTCATTTGCGACAGACCTCACAACAATCACCAGGAGCTTCGATATTAACGGGACTGAGGTCTGTGAAGAGATATTCATACCGAACGATTCATTTTCTCTGAGCATAAGGTACGCGACAAATAAACCTGTTTTCATACAGCCCGAGTTTGACATACGGTTCAAGTATAGCGAGAGAGGCGGGCCATACGAATACAAGCTGGTGGGAAGCGATGTGCTTGTGAGCGGGCCACTCTATGCCATGGTGGGAGGGGGGCGGGCAAAAGTTGGTGAGCAGTACAGGTACAAGTTCTATTCAGAGGACTGGACGAGGAAGGACACAAGCGATAGGTGGGCGTATGCTCCCGCTGAGTTTGAGACAAGCCAGCTTTTCATGGGGTTCGGGGGGAGCAAGGAGGAGGCAATTTCAAATTTCGCAAGGATAAAGAACTACTACCTGCAGCTGAAGCTTGAGAGGGAGAGCGACGTCACCTCTGTCTTTGAGAGGCACAGGCCTGAAAATGTGAACAGGCAGCTGGCCCTTGCTTACAGGCTTGCCGTATACCAGCTTCTTAAGATACAGAACGGCTCATACCTGCCCGCCTCAGGCGACAGGTGGTTCGCAGGAGACGAGGGATGGGCAAGGGACACTGCAGTCTCGCTTGAGGCATTCTTCGAGCTGGGCTTGTTCGACACTGCCAAGAAAATACTTGATTACTGGGTTGACGAGGGAAAGCAGAGGGGCGATGGCAGGCTTCCCAACAAGATAGAGCCCCTCAGCTACAACTCAAGCGACGGCACACTGTGGCTGCTTAGAAGGCTTGCGGAGTATGTTGAGCTCACCGGGGATATGGAGTTCTTCCAGCTCAAAAAGAAAGCGGTGAGGAAAGCCCTTGGAGGGGTTGCAGGGGAATACCTCAACGTTGACGGGTTTGTGAGAAGCAATGCTTTCGAATCCTGGATGGACACGCAGTTCACCCCGAGGGAAGGCTTCCCTGTTGAGCTTCAGGCGCTTTTCATAAAGAACTGCATGCTCTACTCTAAGCTTTTTACTGATGATTTCTCAAGCAGGCTTGCAGCACTTGGAGAGCATGCCATGGCATCATTCAACAAATTCAAGGTGAAGTACATCCTTGCAGGTGTTGAAAAATCCTTCATGCTTGCGGACTTGATCAACTTCGACGGCGTGAGGATAAACAAGCTGACGCCGAACCAACTCATAGCGGTTGACTGCGGGATTGTTGACAAGGAGCTTGAAAAGAGCATACTGGAGATTATGAGGGAGCACCTTGCAGGGGTTGGGATAAGGACGCTGTCTCCTGGGGAAGTGGACTACTTTGACGAGTTCTGCGGGGACCAGAGCTACCACAGGGGCTCGCAGTGGCCCTGGCTCAACTACCTCGCAGTGAAGGCGGAGGTGCGAAACGGAAATAAAGAGCAGGCTCGTAAGATATATGTTGAGCCGCTTGCAAACGTCATACTCAACCACAACTGGGGCGGGATAAGCGAGGTATACTCAGGCAACGGCAAACAGTGCATATCCCCGCATTACCAGACGTGGAGCCTCGCGTCATTCATAATATCAGTGAAACAGCTCAGCAAGTGAATTTTTATGCCGGGGTGGCGGAATCTGGCAACGCGCCAGACTCGAGATCTGGTTGCCCTTCCGGGCAGTATGGGTTCAAGCCGAAAGGTTGCCCAAAAATCCCATCCCCGGCGTTTTATAATCGCTTCGGATTCGCCGAAAGAAGCCCTAGCTGGTTCAGGATTGCCCAGAAATGCCTTAAAACAAAGAGTTCACGACAGGTCAATCACAAGAGGAACCTCTCGGTTCTCTCTAACCTTCCCTCTGGCTTCTCCTCATGCATGCCATCCCCCTTCAGGAGACGGTCTCCTCTCATGCAGCCTTTCTTCTTTGCGGGTTATAAACGAAATACTGCATGAGAGCTTTCCCCTTTTTTGCGGGTTATAAACTTAAGGTCTTTTATCTGCTCCTCAACAGACTTGTCCGCCCCTCCTGCCAAGGCATCAAATATAATCGCATAGTCTAGCAACGTGTTTTTTGTCTGTACCGCCAACTCCAAATTAATCTTACGTTTAGACACTTCATGCTCCGCTTCCTCTACGCTCGACTTCTTTTCAAATTTAGTGTTAATCCCGTCCTTTTGCCTCCATTTCTTGTACATTTTGTTGAGTTCTTCCTGCAACTTTGCATTATTTGCAAACGCTTCATCGTGCATCTCTACTATTTTTGACGGCTCTATGGAAACGAAATGCTCCAACTCCTCTTTTAAAGTCTTTTTGCCTGAAAGTGGAAGACCTAGATATTTTTGGATAATTTCAGATGCGTAATCTTTGATGAAGAATTCAAACTCCCATTTCTGGAGGCTGTCTTCCGGCGGACCCTTCGGGCGGTACTTTCCAGCCACAAATTCATTAATCTCTCTCTTCAGCTTCTTCAATTCCTGGGCGGTTTCGAGAAACCTCTTTGGGTCCAGTGCCTTGTCGCTCCATTTTTCAGAAAAATCATCAACCATGTAGCAGAGATCATGCATACATCTAAAAAGTTCATGCCCATGCTCCTCATCAATGCGTTTCTGCTCTTTAGCTGTAATGGGCTTTTCAGTAATCATGAATTATATTGCTCATCTTTGATATTTAAAAATATCGCAAATACCGGATAATCATCTAGCAAGTCGTATATCTTCCGCATTTACGGTTTTCCTTCCAGCGTGTTTAGCCAGTTTAACCGCTTTCGATGCGATTTCCACCGCCCTTTCCTCAAGCACAAGGGCAAGCTCCTTTGAAGCATCTTTGCTCACCCTTTCAGCACCTGCCTTCCTTATGAGCTTCTGTACCCTTGCAAGCGGCATGATTATGAACAGCGGCATCATCTATTTATATAACCTAAAAGAAATTCGTATAAGGTGGAAGTGTGGAGAGAATATGCCCAAAATGCAACATGGAGGATGCTATAAGCATCAAGCTGCATCTGGATGAGAAAAGCGGGGAGTATATATGCCCCCACAACCAGACACATCGCTTCAAGCTTAATCCTGACGGGTGGCTTGAGTCTATCTGAGAACCAGCCTTGCACTATCCAGAAATAGTGCATTCTTTCTTGAGTAATGTTCATGGAGCATGCCCACCAGCTCTGAGCAACGCCCGACCTCTTTTTCAACACCCTGCACGTTTATTGGAAATACATCTATGGACACAAAAAATGTCCTTTTCCTCATGTCCCCCCTGAGCTCCCTCAGCTTTTCGTTAAGTTCCGCCTTCCCCACATTCGCATCTCTGAGGCTCGTTAGCACTGAATCTATCGATATGCTGTCTGCCACTCTTTTCTGAATCTCCCTCAGAACTATAATCACCTCAGCCTCCTCATCTCCCGGGAATGCTATTATAGATGCCCTCTCGCCGCATAGGCTGCTCAACTCCCTCACCTCATGGGAGCGGACCTTCACAACCGGCTTTCGGGCTTCAGCTAAGCCTTCTTGAGCATCTGAGACAGGCTCGTGGCAGTTTATCCTGACTATCATGTCCGCCTTGATGTGAGATGCGTAGCTGACAAGCATGCCGAGGTTTGCAACTCTGTCGCCAAGGCTGGTTGCATGATGGAGAGAGAATCTTCCGTCCTCCTTAACTTTTTCAATGAGCTGTTTTATGAATTCCTCGTTTCCCTCGCTGAAGTTTAGGCTGACCAAAGTTCTAAAATCGCGAGTGCAACCCCTAAGGGCCTTATCGAGCAATTCAGGTCACCACCGTTATTAGTTGGAGGGCCCGAAGTATAAAAGAATGAGGTTTACATATTGCAAGCTAGTTTACTTTATAATACCATTTATTTATTTTTAGCCATTCTGGCCTTCATCATTTTGAACTCTTCAAAGGCAGTCGGGCTGAATTTGACCCATGGTTTGGTTGATGCAAATTCCTTGTATAGAGTATAGACAGCTGCGAACCACTCCAAGTTTGATGCAATAAAAAATGGAGTCATCTCATTCTTTAGAAGCACGGGTTCTGCAGCTGTTGCAAACTGTGCCTTGCTTCCTGAGTAAGCAACAAAGATTGACCTGAAAGAGCCCATTCCCTCAAACTCAGATTCCTGCTTGAGTATCACCCCATAGCAGGAAAGCTCGTCCTTCTCGCTTCTGAACTTTCCCAGCTCCCATACGTGGAGCACGTCTGACCTGAATCTGTCGCTGATGCCGTTCATGACCTCTGGGTGGTTCGCCCCAAGATTGGGCTGCACAGACGGCTCATTCTTCCCCAGCTTGTCCCCCACAGTCTTCAGGACTCCCTGTGCCGCCTTCTTCCACCAAGGTTGCTCAGCTTCCCCCACGCAATCACCTTATTTGCTTTTCAAGTATGCATATGCGGAATACGCCGCCTTCACACCTTCAGCTGCTCCCGTTATGACCTGTTTTGCAGAAGAGTTGGTGACATCCCCCGCAGCGAACACTCCAGGAAGATTCGTCTTAGACTCCTTGTCGGTGATTATCTCCCCCTTCTCATTGACTGCGACGCCCAGCTTCTTTGCAAGCTCTGATGCGGGAATCCTGCCTATCTCTATAAAAACAGCATCAACGGCCAGCTCCTTCTTGCCTTTGTATGCAGCATCCAGCATAATGCTTTTAACCAGTTTATCCCCCTTTATCCCAACCACATTTGTTTTGTATATGAATTCTATTTTCGGGTTGGATGATGCCTTCTCATAGTTGCAGTTCTCGCATTTTATCTGCTCACTCCTAGAAATCACATATACCTTCTTGCCATACTCTGCAAGCAGAATTGCCTCCTTCACCGCAGAATTGCTCCCGCCAACCACGGCAATAACCTTGTCAGTATATAAAGGTCCATCGCACAGCGCGCAGTAGTGCACCCCCTTGCCGTCGAATTCCTTCTCCCCTGGAACTCCAAGTTTTCTAAATGTTGTTCCTGTCGCAAATATTATGCTTTTTGCCTCATAGCCGGCTTCCCCGGCAACTATAAAATTTTGTCCCTTGCGCTCAACTTTTGTTGCCTTCTCATCCTTGAACTCGGCATTGTATTTCACAGCATGCGCCCTGAACTTCTCTGCAAGCTCCGAACCTTGTATGCTCTCAAATCCAGGGTAGTTCTCAATCCAGCTTGCAAAATTCATATTGCCGCCGGGAAGCTCGCTTATTAGAAGCGTCTTGATTCCTACTCTGCCGCCGTACATAGCAGCGGCAAGGCCTGATGGCCCACCGCCGATGATTATAAGATCGAACATGTAAGTATATCGAAGATTACGTTATTATTTCTTTCTGCAATAAAATGATACTATGTACCTTTGCCCGCAGTGCGGAAAATTCCACCTTGTAACCCCTGTTGAATGCGAGTGCGGTTATATATTCAAGAAGGGTTACCTGAAATGCAAGGAATGCAGCACCCCCATAGGGCCGCAGCAGGAGCGCTGCCCAAGCTGCAAGAAATCCATCTGGGAGATGTTTGTGTTCGTGTGCCCCAAGTGCAAGACAAAAGTGGAGAAAGGGCAGAGGGTCTGCAAGAAGTGCGGCGAGCTACTTGTGAGGGAGATTGAGCGGATCAGAATAAAAACAACCACGAAGTATGTGTGCGCGAGATGCGGGTATGAACTGCCAACAATAAACACTCCCTGCCCCATATGCAACAAGTGATGCAATTTAAATATTCTAATTGAGCAATTAGAGTGGTTGTGATGTCAATATACCAGAAGATAGAGAGAGTAGAGCACAAAGACCCAACCCTGGGGCTGGTCAATTTAAAAGAGAAGAACGGCGAATGGACCGGCGAGCAGGGCTTGAAAATCACAGCAGAGAAAGGCAAGGTTGTTGCTGGTATAAAGACTGGAGAAGGCGGTGCACTTAAGAGCATAGTGAGGAGATTCGAACCATCAGCAAAGCTTGACTCATTCGAGATGAAAGATTCCAAGGCAAAAATTGATGTTAAAATCAACGTCGGCAAGGAGGAAGCGTTTGCAAAAGAATTCATGGAGCAGGTTAACGGAGGAGTTGCGAAGCCAGTATACAAGAGCCACAGGTTTGAGCCTGAGCAGGGAGCTTTGGTTTGGAGGGAGCCTGGCAAGGGATGGATAGTTATAGATGTAATCAAAGATGACAGGGAGATAGGCGTGGTTGTTGTGGAATCTAGCATCCACAACTCAGTGGAGAGGGTGGATACGAAAAAATTCAGCGTGAACAACAAACTGCTCATGTTTGACTCTGCAACGGAGTATGGCGCAACGCCTAGGATAAGTGTGGGCAGGGAAGAAGATGCAATGGATAAACTTCTAAAAATGTCTAACGTAAAGCTGCGGGTACAGGCTCTTGAGCAGCTTGATGAAAAAGAATCTAAAAAACTCAGGGACATCCTTAAATCTGGGTTTTCGTTAAGATACAGATGAAGTTAGTTCAAATTAGCTTAAAAGCCCCAGGAGAGAAAGCATTTGAACGGATAAAATCCCTATTAAGATTTCTTTGGCTTTAGGTTAGTCTTTGTACGCCTTTATTTTAACACTTGTAATTTTTCCACTCAAAATGTCCTTTAGCCCAGGCTCATAATATGTATTTTGGGAAACGATTTTTACATCTCTGAACCCTGCTTTTTTTATAGTCTCTATGTATTTCTTTTTCTCTAATGCTCCAGCAATGCACCCCGCCCAAGCATCAAAGTTTCTCCTAATTTTTTCAGGCAATTCTCCTTCTGTAACCAAATCAGAAATCAAAACCCTTCCGCCTGCTTTTAAAACCCTGTACGCTTCTTTGTATGTCCGCAATTTGTTCGTAGAAAGATTAATGACACAATTACTAATGATTACATCAATAGAATTATCTTCAACAGGCAAATCTTCAATTTCCCCGAATCTAAATTCAACATTTTTGTACCCGTGTTTTTTTGCTGTTTTATTAGCCTTTTTTATCATTTCTTCCGTCATATCAACTCCAATGACATAACCTTCTGGCCCTACTTTATTTGCAGCCAGAAATACATCAATTCCTGCACCTGCTCCTAAATCCAAGACAGTTTCTCCCTCTCTTAAATCCGCTAGCGCTGTTGGATTTCCGCAACCCAAACCCATAACCGCTTCTTTCGGTATTTTTCCTAGCTCTTCCTTAGAATAGCCTATTCTCTTTGCTTGTTCGGATGCATTATGATCGCATGGACCACAACTCGGACAACAGCTAGTGCCCTTTTTAGCAATCTGGGAATATCTTTCCTTTACGATTTTCTTGATTTCGCTATTTTTCATATCGTCAATCCTCCTTGAACAACTTCTGACCATCTCCTCAATCATCTTCTCACTTCACACCGAAAACTTCGGTTTATACTTCGTATGAACGTATCTCAATATCCTCTCTTCCCAGCTCGGAGCAAATGAAATTTTTGAGATTACATTCCTCAAGGCATACTGCCCCAAATTTATTTACAAATGTTGGAATTTTAGTTTTCCTAAAAGAATCATCAATGGCAAGGTCAAGGAATGCATGCTGTGCATCCTTGCTGGCGAACATCAATCCAAGAGTCAGAGGTTTTTCTGAGTGGGGGGCGGATTGTTGTGCACAAAAGATACAGTCTGGTTGGGTTTCTACCAATGCTTTTTTGAAATCTTCCCACTCCTCCACGTGAATGACTGGGACTTCTTTTTGTGCCATTCTCGTAAAAGCCACCAGTTTATTAACGAGGTAGACCTCATCATTTGTCCAAAAATTCATCTCTTTAAGTTTGCCGCCTAGATAAACAAGACTAAGCATGACTGGAACTTCCCAAAACAAGCCCATGGTTGTTCCCAAAGCGGCTTGAGAATTAAGTCCGTATATGCTTACTGCCGTTGCAATAGCAATTTCAAAATGGCTGGATGAGCCTACAATTACACTTGTTATTGCCTCCCGATACTTGAGGCCCGCCATTTTCGTAACAATCAAATTATATCCGACCACTATAGCAAAACCTAACAACAAAGGAATCGAAACCAAAACCATTTCCTCAGGATGTTCTATGAGCACTTTCCCGTTAAGAGAGAATAATACAATCAACGTGACCAATAGTGCGAATATGGCAATTTTTCCAACCGCGGGTCTGTAGACCTCAAGGAACCACTTTTCCCCTTTTTTCCGTGTGATTATCCTTTTTGAAAAATATCCCAAGACCAG
>JACCLG010000052.1 GCA_013425335.1 Microcaldota archaeon | reverse complement strand
GGGGAACCGGCGCCTCTAGTATACCGGTTGTGTAAAGCATCGCCGGGCAGCCACGCGCCAAAGGATAAGACCTGAAAGCATCTAAGGTCGAAGCCATTCTCAAAACGAGGCAGTCCAAGGCCAGGATAGCAGATCCTGTTGATAGGGTGGGGGTGTAAACGGAGAGCGTAAGCGATTCGTGAGCCCGTCCACTACTAACAGCCGTCTCTGCACTTGCTAAAAGGAGCTATAGCCCTTCCACAAATCACGGCCATTATCAATTCATGTTCGAATGGCCGGGCCTTCTAATTTAATCCACCACCCACTCAGGCCCGGCTGTTCTCTAATTCTTTTCAGAAAAATTTATAATGCAGGAGCTGCATAAACTGCTTATATGAAGAAATACCTTCTGCTCTTATTCCTGGTGCTCTCAGGATGCATCTTTGTTGACGAATCGCCAAACAGGTGCTACCACCTCTGGGACCCGTCCCAGAAGGACAACTGCCTGCTCATGGTTGCCACTCAAACCAGCAACATCTCCAAATGCGACGAGATAAACAGAACCTACATTGCAGAGCAGTGCTACAGCATGCTTCTCATGAACGGCACTGTGACGAATATCTCAACATGCGAGAAGATGTCGGGAGTGCGCAAGGACGACTGCTTCTCTAGGCTGGCCGCAGCGAAAAACGATACTTCCTTCTGCATGAGAATCAACTTCAGCTACCAGAGGGACAACTGCATCTCAAAGATAGCGATTGCCCACGAAAACCCGAATATGTGCGAGCCGATATCAATCAACGCCTCAAGAAACCTCTGCAAGAACCAGATATTCGAGTGGCTTGCCATCGAGAATAAGGATATATCATTCTGCAGGCTTCTCATAGCTGAGAACGGGTTCAACCAGGATATGGTTGACAGGTGCATCTTCACTCTTGCAAAAAGCCTGAATGACACGAGCTACTGCAACCAGATAAGCAATGAATTCTCCAAGGAGATTTGCATAACAGGCAAAATAGACCCTGCAACCTGCAACCAGATAGCCGACTCAATGGGCAAGCAGGCATGCCTCTACATTGCTGCGACTTATTCAGATGACCCGAGCAAATGCCAGACCATGCCGTCGCAGTCGATGAAGGACAACTGCTATATACAGATAGCCAAGAACACAAAGGACGAGAAGGTGTGCGCCTTCATCTCTTCAGTGGATTTGAGGGACCAGTGCAACCAGATTGTCAAGAGATGAGCTTTCTCGCGCAATTGCCCCCTACCCCTCAATGCTCACCATGCTGCCGAGCGCCTGCCCTGGCAGCCCATTGTCAAATCTGGCAAGCAGCGCTCCCCCGTTTCCGTGGGTGTTGGTAACTTTGCCGGCAACTTCCTTGCCGCTTGGGGTCTTCCATAAGACCTTCTTGCCTACATACTCCTGCGCCTTAGCCTTGTCAGTAACGCCATCCAATGAGAGTATATACTGGTTCGTGTACTTCACTATGGTTCGTGTACTACCCATTCTGTAGTTCACTATTCTGGCTTCCATTTGAATCACCTTAGGTTTTTACTCACCAATTATTAATATCTCTTTGTGCAATTCTATCATGCCAAATAACCTGCCGTCAAACGGCGTTTTGGGCAGCATGAGTGAAGATTTTGGGAGAGCTGCAGAAATGATAAAGAAGTGCCTGGCAGCCCGCAGCCCCATGCTCCTGCGGCATCATGGCGATTGCGACGGGATATGCGCTGCCCTTTCAGTCTACTCCTCATCCAAAAGTATGCTTGGGGAGAAGGAGTGGGAGGGTTACAGGAAGAAGATGCTCATCTTCAACAACCATTCTGCGATATATACGCTGAGAAGCGTCTTGGACGATATGGAGCTCATCAGGAACATGCAGCCAGCCTCTGCTCCGCTTGCAGTCCTGCTTGACTTCTCTGTGAATTTGGAAAGCATAGACTCACTCAACGCCCTGAAGAAATCGAACTTCAACATACTGATTGTTGACCACCACCCCCTGGTGCCTGGCATAAAGGAAATGGCAACGTTGCTTGTGACGCCCTGGCTGCACGGGGGGAATTCCGACTATTCCGCAGGCTTCATAGCAGGGGAGATAGCGAAGAAAATCAAGCAGTTTGATGGGATTGAAGAGCTCCAGGAGATTGCGCTCATAGGGGACAAGAGCAAGCTGCTCACGCGCCATGAGGAGGAGTTGGAGAGGAAGGCGCTTGTGCTGGATTTCATGGCCTCAAGCTCTGAATTCGCGGAGAGCCTTGAGGTCTATAGCTCAGTGCTGAAGAACCCGCAGAATATCAATTCCATATACAACAGGGCAATGAAGAAGCTTGAGTTAGTGAAGAAGGATGCGATGAGGTATTCAAAGCTGAAGGAGCTAAGCAACGGCTTCAGGCTTGTCCTGGTGAAGCTCGACAAGGTGAGAAGCGGCGAGTTTCCCGCCAGGGGCAGGATATGCGGGGAGGTTCATGAAGAGTATGACAGGAAACTGGATGCGCCGCTTGTGACAATAGCATACGAGGAAGGAGTAATGCATTTCAGGGCAAACGGCAAGGCGAGGGCGGCAGGCTTCAATGCAAATCAGCTCATAGGGGAATTGAAAAGTGAGATGACGGATGCAATTGAGAGCGGGGGAGGCCATGATGTTGCCGCAGGCCTCAGGATACGCAAGGGCTTTGACAGGATGGTTCTGGAGGAGATAACCAAAAAAGTTGGGGATATAGGAAAGTAATTAAACCTGATTTTTCAAAATAACTGTGCAAGGGGCCATGGTATAACTTGGCAGAACAACAGGCTCCAGTTCCTTTTATAGAGGAGCATTGTTACAGGTGGAATGACCTTCGGGGATGATTTAGAATTGGAGCATTGAAGAAAGATGAGATGCTTTATGAGACACCTGTTAATGAGGGTTCAAATCCCTCTGGCCCCACTCCTGATCTTAGCATAATTTTAATAGGTGGAACAGGCATAATTTAAGCATGCCAGAGAAGCTGAAAAAACCTGAATACGAAGCAGGAGGGCAAAGAGAGGCGGAAGTTAGAATAACAAGGGGGCACAACGCCGACCAAATGGTTAGTCAAACCGTGGATAGAGTGGCACAGCTTATTGCCGATGACAATACATATTTAGGAAAAAATCCCATCATAAATGAGCTGAAAGCACTAAGGCTGCCCCATTCCAGAGAAGTGAGTGTTGATCTGGCGGGAAAATTTTCAGTGCACTACCTGGGTCTGTTGCCCGCACCAAGCGATAGGATAACTCTGGCACGTTCAAACGAAATATTAAGCCCGAGTTTCATAAAAAGCATCAGGCAGATGCGGGGTATAGATTCATACATCGCCGTGCTTGGCGGGCCCGACAAACATATTTCAATACTTAATGCATTGATGGAGAATAACTCGGTCATCACTGCACAGCTGTATGAAATAAATAAAGCCCAGGTATGGCACGCATTAGCGGTATTCTCTGCGCATAACAAGGAGTTCGACATGGCCGCAAAAGATTCGCATCTTCTATTCAAATCGGATGCATATGGTGAAAAACATGCGGACATAACTTTGAAAGTCAAACGTATACAGGATGGAATAGAAGAAGCAGGTAAAGGAAGGTATCTCATCCACATGTCAAACGTCATTATACTGCCGAGCATGGGGTTTGCAGTGGACTGGCTGAGTAAGCATGACGCAGATTCAGAGCAGGGTTTGAGAAGACTGCTTTTCAACGCGTATAAAATGCCAGAATGCGGGGTTATGCGCAGAATTAGAATGGGGTGGGGAGGAGGCTTCTTTGACAGCAAGAGGATGCTTGACAGCATAGCCTCGAATCCAAACATAGAAAACGGAAGCTATGTGATAATAGCAATGCCATATAGCGACAATCACAGGATACTAAAGAAGGAGAATGACGGGCTGCATATCCATTACAAGGAGAGGAAAGACAGAACCATGGACACCTACCTGAAGTTGCTCGGGGTGACCGAGTATCCTGTCTGAAAAAAGGAGATAGAGAAATAGAAAGGTTGTGTGCTGATTACACAAAAAGATTAAACCTTAAATTCTAGAGTTGTAATCTACTTGACAAAACTAGAAAAGCCAGAAGGAAGGGTGTCTAAATTAATTACTTACTTTCTTATTAATTTAATAATTTCTATGGGCCTAACCAAAAACTTGAAGTTTAATCGGCTCTGGCCCCACTCCTTATTATTCTCAAAAGCCAAAGCAAATTTAACTTCGAAAAATACGTCGTCTCCTCTGATGCTGTAGACTCCAAGCGGTTGGTGAGGTTAGTCACAATTCCATACACACTCTTTTTACATTATTCAATCTGTTTTGGAGTCTGTCCACTACAGGATTGTATATTTCTCAAGCACTGATCCTTCAGGTTGCTGTTAACTATCTTATTACAGAGTGAGGTATCGCATTGCGATGAAGCAATGTTTGAATAGCAGTTGTCTTTGGAATTCAATGTTTTTATCTTCTCACAAACAGTGGAATTGCCAGCTTTTGATGCATACTGTGAATAGCAACTGTCCTTAATATAGGTCTCAGTAATCTTATCGCAAGCAGTTACATCATCCTTTTGTGTTGCATAAGTAGAATAGCAGTTATTCTTCTGCGTTCCAGCACCATCGCAAAGAGTTGCATCGCTTTTAAACACCGCAAGACCAGAGTAACAACTGGCTTTTTGGTTTTCGCTTATTTTTTTGCATATTGATACATTTTCCCTTTTATACGCCAAACCCATGTAGCAATAGTCTGAGAAATGCATGTTCTCTACATCCGGCATCTCCTCGCAGATTTTCATCTCAGGGTCTGTCTGCTCAACAACCTGCTGCACTGGAGGGCATTGCGAGGCGTTTGTAACAATCACTCCGTTGGGGCAGACATATTCCCTTTGAACCTGGCCGCCTAACTGACTACAGCCGGCTAGGAATAAAGCTACAACTGAAAGAAAAAGCAGGAGATAAACTTTCATATTCCATCACCCAAAAATATTGGCATATCGGTATTTAAAAAGCTATCTAGTCAGAAAGCGAATATTAAATTGAAAGTTGCAAAGCCTCGGACGCTGTTCAGCAGAAGCAGTTTTCGAACTTGATTAATTACTTTCTTAATTATTAATTTAACAAATCCTATGGGCCTAATCAAAAAACTACCCCGGATAGTAAGCTTTTTATATTAATAATGCTATAAATTTAATAGTGATTTTATGAACGTGACTATGCATTTCGATGGATACGTTGAGAGGATTATTGACGAGGCCGTGAAGAGGGGCGTTGTCAAGACAAAGGCGGAAGCCCTGAGGCTCGGAGTGCTCCAGCTTAACGAGAAATACCACCTCGTCTCCCAGAACCTGAGTGAGGACGAGGAAGATTTGAACTTGGCAATCAAGATTGAAGAGAGGATAAAAGCAGGTAAGGAGAAAGTCTATCCTGAGAGCAAGCTGAAAACCCTCTTGAGATGATGAAGTGTCTTACAGAATGGAATTCACTAAGACATTCGCAGATGAAGTAAAACATACAGACAAGGCACTGAAGCTGCATGTGGAAAACGCAATAGAAAAGATTAAGGCCGAGCCAACAAGGTTCAAGAGGCTGCACCATCATCACAACTTCTTTTCCGTGAGAATTGAGAATTTCAGATTGGTTTACAAAGTTGAGAATGAAGTTATAACCCTGCTTTTCTTCAGGAAAAGAAGCGATGCTTACAGGAATGTCTGAGACAGAGAGTTGTCCAAAAATTAATTACTTTTTAATTATTAATTAATTCATCGCAAAAATCGCAAGGGCCCAATCCAAAACCTGAAATTTAATCGGCTCTGGTCCATCAAATATTAATAACTCACAGAGCCAATCATCCTCATGAGGTACCGCTGGGTTGATGCATACAGAGGAATAGCCGTACTCTTCATGGTCACACTGCATTTTTTCGTAAATATCTTTCCAATCCAGCCCATCCCACTCCTTAACTACGGCATAAGAGGCGTCATCTCAATTGGCGACATGGCGCTTGCGCTCTTTCTCTTCATATCAGGAGTTTCCGCATACCTCTCTATCTCGCAGAGCAAAAAAACTGATGATGAGGCGGTGAGTGATGTTGTCAAAAGGTACTCGAGAATATTCATCATAGGGCTGTTCCTGGACTTCATACTCCTTGCATTGGTGCACTACATATGGTGGGTGCTAGAAGCCATAAGTCTTGCGGGTTTGATTGCAATGTTCTTCATACGCTTCTCAGACAGGATGAAGCTACTCACAATTGCCGTGGTAGGGCTGTGCTACTCCTACATAACATCATTCCCTCTTGTATACTTCATTGCATCCCAATTCCCGAATGGGGGTTTACTGGGTGCTGTACCGCTGAGCGGAATAGTGCTGGCTGGCTACATGGCAGGAGAGCGCATCATGAAGAAAAAAAGAAAATCACTGCCGTTCTTTCTGGGAGCAGGCCTGCTCCTCATACTGGCCGGGTTTGTGCTGAGCTACTTCATGACATACGACAGGGGCATAGGCACCTTCCCCCACATTGTCCTATCCTCAGGCTTCTGCATTCTGCTCATGATTCCAGTCTACTGGCTTGTCGAACTGAAGCATGTGAGCTCAAGAATACTCGAGGAATTTGGAAAATCCGCATTACTCATATTCGTACTGAACTACCCAGTGCTAATCCTTGCGCTTGCTTTGCACATCAACAATTCTTTCAGCACAGAACAGGTAGCGCTGATAACCCTCGCCCTGATTTCTTTGCTGGTAATAGCATCAAAACTTTATTTGAGATTCAGCGAGCCTTAAGCTTCATATCAATCCAGACGCGCACCGTCTCCCTGTGCCTGATCCCCTCAAGCCTCCCAATCTGCCTTCCGTTTTTGAAAAGAATCAGTGTGGGAGTCGTGGTTATCGCATATTCCTTGCGGCTCTTGGGGTTCTCCGCAACCTTTATATGCGCGACATTCAGTTTGCCTTTGTACTTGCTTGCAATCCACTCCAATGAAGGGGCGATGACACTGCTGTGCGCGCCCCAGAAGCTCACCAGAGTAGGCGTCTTTGAACTCACCTTATCCTGGAAATTAGAATCATCCAACTCAGCCTTGCCAATGCTGCCAGGCCCATCCCCATAGATTCTCCTGAGATGTTCATCCCTGTCGAATTTTATAGTTCCTGACCTCACTTTAAACTCCCCAAGCTCGTTCATATCCCTAGCAGCTCTCACCGCAAGGTAGGGGCACGCCTTCACGCATAGCATGCACTCATTGCATTTTGTGGTGTCTACCCCAACAGTACCCTCCTTCTCATCCTGGTATATAGCATTCATGGGGCACACTTTCATCAGGTCGCATATAATCTGCTTATCGCAGATCCTTGGGTCTATAAATACTGGCATACCAACAGCTCCTATACACTTTACCACTCGATATATAAAATCCTTTGTGACATGCTCCCACCCCTAAAGGGTGCGGGATTTCCCGCTCGCTTCTGCTAAGTATGTATAAATATTTATATTCTCACCAGTAAAAGTGATCTGATGAAAAACCCAAAAAGCAACTTTTCTGAATGGTACACTGAAGTAATTCAGGATGCAGAGCTAGCCGATATACGCTACAACGTGAAAGGCTTCCTGGCGCACATGCCCTGGTCTGTCAGGACTATGAAGAAGATGTACCTCATACTCGAGGACGAGCTTGAGAGGAAAGGGCATGAGCCGGCGTGGTTCCCTGCGCTTGTCCCTGAGTCGTATTTCAAGAAGGAGGCGGAGCATGCGAAAGGCTTTTCCGCAGACGTATTCTGGGTGACAGAGGGGGGAAGCGAGAATTCCAAATTCCCGGAGAGGCTTGCCATGAGGCCGACCTCAGAAACAGCCATGTACACAATGTATTCACTATGGATAAGGACGTGGAGGGATTTGCCTTTCAAGATGTACCAAAGCTGCCAGGTGTGGAGATTCGAGGGGAAATCAACTAGGCCTTTCATACGGGGCAGGGAGTTCTACTGGACGGAAGCCCACGATGTTTTCGAAACTCAGAAGGAGGCCGAGAAGCAAGTGGAGGAGGACATGGATACGACAGGGAAGCTTCTCAAGGAGCTTGCAATCCCATTCATATTTTTCAAGAGGCCGGAGCATGACAAGTTCTGCGGGGCTGTGAGCACCTATGCGGCAGACAGCATAATGCCCGACGGCAAGTTGATACAGTTGCCTTCAACTCACTTCCTGGGGCAGAACTTCTCAAAGGCATTCAACATAAAGTTTGTTGACAAGGATGGCAAGGAGCAGTACGGCTGGCAGACCTGCTACGGGCCGGCAGTATGGAGGATTTTCGGTGCGATGGTGGCAATTCACGGTGATGACAAGGGCCTTGTGATGCCTCCTTCCGTTGCACCTCTCATGGCAGTCATAATCCCAATATACTTCAAAGGCTCGGATGAGAAGATTGCAGAGAAAGCCAAATCCGTAAAGAAGCTTCTTGAAGGCGCGGGCATAAGCTCCAAGGTTGACGACAAGCCCGAGCATACTCCTGGCTGGAAGTACAACTACTGGGAGCTCAAGGGAGTCCCTGTGAGAATTGAGATAGGTCCAAAGGACATTGAGAAAAAACAGCTTGTCCTAGTGAGAAGAGACACCGGAGAGAAGATTACCGTCAAGGAGGGCGAGCTTGTTGAAAAGGTTCGAGAGCTTCTTGAGAAAATTCAGAAAAACCTTTGGGAGAGGGCTGAGAAGTTCTTCAGGGAGCACATATCCGAAGCAAAGGATATGGAGCAGCTTAAGAAAACCCTTAATGAAAGAGGAGGGCTGGTCAAAGTCGAGTGGTGTGGCTCTGTGGAATGTGCTGATTACATAAAGGCTGAGACAGTGGGCGGGGATATGCGGGGCACGCCCCTTGGAAAGGAGGAGAAGCCAAAGGGAAAATGCATAAGATGCGGCAAGAAGGCAGAGCAGGTTGTATACGTTGGTAAAGCATATTAATAGTCACATATATACTGCTTGCAATTTTTGCTCCTATGTTTGCCGATTCACTCTTTGATAGCATGGGCGTAGCAGTCAATCCTGCTTCCTGAGCAATGCTCAGCATAGTCGTCTGCATGATTAAGCATATTAACCTTAAAACTCAAATTCTTAAAAGCAGCCCCGTCATCTAGTGGCCAAGGATGGTGGGCTTTGGACCCACCCACGTCGGTTCGAATCCGACCGGGGCTATTACCATGCAAGGTGCAATGATGCGTCATCTGGTCATAACAGCATCGAAATTCGAGAAGATGTGTGACAGGCTCGCCCGTATAGTGGGGAAGAAGTTCAAGCCGGACTGCATAGTGGGGATAGGAAGAGGAGGGCTGGTGCCTGCCGTCTACGTCAGCGACAGGCTTGGCATCAGGAAGCTGTATGCATTCAAAATCTATTACTATAAGGG
Organism: Microcaldota archaeon; assembly: GCA_013425335.1. GTDB lineage: Archaea > Micrarchaeota > Micrarchaeia > Burarchaeales > Fermentimicrarchaeaceae > Fermentimicrarchaeum. Next base: position 23,386 of record JACCLG010000052.1, on the reverse strand, counting down.
AGAAAAGCGTGGGAAGAAGCCAGTAGTAAGCCAGAGGCCGCCTCTCAGGTTCGTTTGCGGGAATGTGCTGATTGTGGATGATATTGCGGATACTGGGGCGACCCTTCTAACAGCAAAAAAACTGCTTAAAAAGCATTCAAAAAATATAAGGACGGCAACGCTGCACTACAAGCCGCACTCAAGGATTAAGCCTGATTTTTTCGTTCAGGAGACTGAGAAGTGGGTGGTATACCCCTACCAAACCACCGAGTTTGGGAAGAAATGATTCAAAGCAATATACTTAAACCAATGGGCTCATAATACTCCCAATGATGATACGAGGTATTACTGATGGCGTAAGCCAGATGAAGACAAGAGGGTAAACTGACTTCAGTAAAGAAATCTTAATAAAGAGATACAGTTTAAACCTATTCATGAAATTCAATATTGTCCTGTCGGTGCTCGTATTGCTGCTGCTCTTTGGCTGTGTTTCCTACAACACCCCTCCGGAGCAGGGTAAGAATGAAACAGTCAACCCTCCGCCAGTGGTTGTGGTCCCGTGCTCACAGATGCCCAACCGCGATGACGGGGACAGGTGCTACTATAATAACGCAATAGAGGGAAACAACCTCACCGCATGCTCTTTCATATTCTCTGATTCACTTACGGACAGCTGCAACCTCAGGTTCGCCATAAACCTTACAGATCCCGCCCTATGCGAGAGGATATTGAACAAGGACGTTAAAGACGACTGCTACCACACCATTGCACCCATGGCAGGGATTGCCACATGCAATAAGATTGAGAATGACACTCTCAGGAAGAAATGCCATCTGGAGCTCGGAGACGAGAGCGTGCTCTGCGAGGGCATAACAGACGATTATGATTATAAGCTGTGCCTGGCGAAGGCAAAGAACAACTATTCCATATGCAGTGAGATAGCTAACCAGTCTTTCTGGGACAGCTGCTACCTGGATTTTGCCAAAACAACGAACAACTACATACTCTGTAGCCTGCTCTCCAGCTCCGGAGGGAGGGGTGACTGCTACCAGTATTTTGCAAACCTCACTTCAAACGCTTCCATATGCGACAGCATATCGTCCAACTATACCAGATACACGTGCATTATGAGGATAACAGGGGATTACAGCAAGTGCAATCTCCTCTCCGACTACCTTCAGAGGGATTCCTGCTTTGAAACGTTTGCAAGCGAGCACAATGCCCCTAACATATGCCTGAATATAAGCACCCATCTGTACCAGGACAAATGCTTCACGGATATAGCAATGAATACCGGGGATGCCTCCATGTGCTCACGCATGATTTGCTATGAATGCATAGATGACAGGGAAACCTGCTACGCGCAGGTTGCCAATCTGACTTCTGACACCTCAGTCTGCGTCAGGATAACAGAGCTTCTGAACAGAGACCTCTGCTACCTAACGATTGCAAAATCAAGCAGCAACCCATCTTCATGCAACCAGATAGCGAATAGCTACAGGAGGGATTCGTGCTACTCCTCAATACTATACAACCAGAAATACAATCTCTCAGCGTGCGCGGATATAACCTACTCGAACTGGCAGGATGAGTGCTACAGTAAGATTGCAGTAGACAGCAAGAACTCTACAATATGCCAGAGCATAGTCGACCAACTCGCCAAGAATCAATGCGTCCAGGGATCAAGCTGAGGTTTCTTGCTCCTCGCTCATTCCTTCGAAGTCCTCTGGCTTCAGCTTGAACTCCTCTCCCTCAGGAATCTCGCCTCTTATTCTGGCTATCTCCCTCGCTAGAAGATAGAAAATGAGCGCCAAGGATTTTCTTCCCTTGTTGTTGCAGGGAATAATCCAGTCAATGAATTTTGTGGAGTTGTCCGTGTCGCATAATGCGATTACCGGTATGCCCATGCTGTTCGCCTCCTTTACTGCCTGCCTCTCATTCTTGGGGTCTGATATGAAAAGCAGCTTGGGCTCTGAAAAATCCTCCCTAGCTGGGTTGGTCAGTATGCCAGGCACAAACCTGCCCTCAACAACCCTGCACCCGACAGCCTCGCAGAATTTCTTCGCTGAGCTGCTTGCATACAGCCTTGATGCAACTATGAGAATCTCCTCGGGCTTGTAGTGAGAGATGAACTTTGTAGCAACTCTTATCCGCTCGTCAACTTTCTTCAAGTCCAGCACATACAATCTGTCCTGTCTTGCCTTGTATATGAACGGGTTCATGTCGGGCGTTTTTATCTTCGTACCTATGTGTATGCCCGCCTCAAGGTACTTTTCCTGCTGAATCAAAAGTTCACTCATACAAACCCCCCTTAGCAAAATGGGGCCGCCGAGATTTGAATTCCCATTCAACCTGATTTTACTCAGGAAGCTCCTCGGGTCGCCGGCACCCCATTCCGGCAGAGTTTTGCTCTGAAGCCGGAAGCATGCCAGGCTAGCACACGGCCCCTACAAGTCTAATGCCTCCCATACTTTATTACTTCATCTATGGAGTTCACATGTCCCAGGAGCATCCTCCTGCAGCAATACCTCTTCACGCCAAGCTTGTCCAGGACTTTGTCCGGGCTCTCTCCATCCTTCACCCTCTTTGTGTATTCTTCGTACTTGTGGGCTACAACTCCCCCGCAAGTGAAACACCTTATCGGAATCATCATATAATCACCTATACGACTTCTGGAATCTGGCTCTAGCCTTCGGCCCCTTGTACTTCTTGGGCTCAACCCTTCTCGAATCCTCCAGAAGCATGAATCTGTCCCTGTCAGTGATGCTCTTTCTCAATTCCACGTCCCCCGCAAATTCAACAACTCCCCTTGCAATTGCCGTCCTCACCGCCTCGGCCTGGCTCATGACTCCTCCGCCTTTCACAAGAACCTTTATGTCAATGTTCTTCGCCTTGTCGCCTGCAATGAGAAGCGGCTCCATTATTATGCTCTTGAGGTAGCCGCTTGGCACTCCATCAAGGGAGAGGCGGTTTATCCTCACAACCCCCTTTCCCTCCTGGACATACGCCCTTGCAATGCTCTCCTTCCTCTTTCCCCTTGTCACCACTACCCTGGGCTTCTTCGGCTTTGGTTTTGGAACAGCTTTCTTCTTAGCGCTCTTCGCTTTTGCCATCTAAACACCCTTGTTATAACCCAATCTCTCGCAAACCTTCCCGACTTCAATATACCTGCTCTTCACGTTAAGGCAGCTTATCCTTGACAGGTCTTCCCTTGCCTTATCCTTGAACTCTGCAGGCTCGCCAATATAGACCCTCAGACCTTTGTATGCCTTCCTCCCCCTCGTCTTCTTGAAGGGCAGCATTCCCCTTATGACTCTCTTCACGAACATGTCGGGCCTCCTCGGTGTTTTTGCGGAGTTCTCCGGGTGTGCCTTGTCCTTCCTCTGCCTCCTGTTCCAGTACTTCCCGACAATCTGCTCGGTCCTCCCGACTATCGCTATCTTCTCCGCATTCAGGATGACAACCTCCTCTCCGTTCAGGAGGTACTTGGCAGTCTTTGCCCCCATCCTTCCCATCACGAGGTTGGTTCCGTCTATGACTTTCATTCTGCTCACTCCATCAAAATGATTCCCTTGCCTTTCGGGTTATCCTTGACAACATCAGCTATGCTCATGCATTCGCTGCCTGATTTCCTTATCTTGTCTGCAGCGCTTGCGGAAAACTTGTGTGCCGCAATCTTGACTCTGTGGCTGAGCACTCCTGTTGAGAGCACCTTGCCCGGCACAACTATGGTATCTCCTTCCTTGCTGTGCCTGTCTATGTCGTAGAGGTTCACCTCGGCAATCATCCTTGCGCTGCGCGAGAGCCTCTCTGCAACCCTCTTCCATATTCTAACCTTGTCTTCCACAGCCTTCTTTCTCAGAAGGTTCACAAGTTCCAGCGTTCTCTTGCTTTCCGGGCCTCTTTTCATTCAATCACCAAAAATGCGGGGGATGGGATTTTTGGGCAACCTTTCGGCTTGAACCCACGCAGCCACTAAAGGCACAGGAGCCTCAGTCCTGCGCATTTGACCTGACTCTGCCACCCCCGCGCTATATTTCTTTTAGCTGCGAGTTTAACTCATCACATTTCTCCTTCAATCCCTCTGCTGCCCTCAGCAGCATTGTTTTTGGGCTGACCTGCCCGAATGATTCAACCATGAACTTGAAATTTTTCTTGTCGTCCGCTTCATACCCGTAGGATATTATGCCGGCCTGGAATTTTGCATGCTCTGCGCCAATCCCCATCCTCGCTTTTGCCTCCAGCCTTATCCCCCTGTCCTCGCCGAGCTTTATTATCGGTATGTTATCATACACGCACTTCACCTTTGGGGTGTAGCTCTTGAGCTCTTTTGAGCACACCATCTTGGGGCCTTCCGCCTCAAGAGAAAGCAGCACTTCCTCATCTGCCTTGTGCGCGCCCTCGCTTGTCAGGGGAATCAGGCCGAGCCGGTTCGCTATGTACTCGTCAAATACCGCTGAGTTGTTCTCGTAGAATGTCACGCTGTCTATAGCGAATACCGGCACCTGGGACATGCCCCTCCTCCTCAATGCATTGGCGAATGCAACCGTGGCATCCTTCAGTATGAACTCCATTTCATTTCCTTTCGAACGCAATACCTCAATTTTCAAGACAACCACCCTATACCCTTCTTCCCCTTCTCCCTCCAGGCCTCTTTGTTGTGTCTGTGGGAATTGGTGTCACATCCTCTATCCTGCCTATCCTCAGGCCGGACCTTGCGAGCGCCCTCACAACTGCCTGCGCTCCTGGGCCTGGCGTCTTGTTGCCGTGCCCCCCTGGCGCGCGTATCTTTATATGAACTGCAGTTATGCCCCTCTCCCTCGCCTTGCTGGCGGCCTTGAAAGCTGCCTGCATTGCTGCATACGGGGATCCCTCCTCCCTGTCTGCCTTCACTATCATCCCGCCGCTCCCCACGGCAACAGTCTCAGCCCCGCTTATGTCCGTTATCGTAATTATCGTGTCATTCTTGGATGAGTATATGTTTGCAACTCCCCATCTCTCCTCCTTTCTCCTTCTTATGACCTTTTCCTCTTCAGTTGCAGCTGATGCTTCACTCTTCTTTTCCGCTTCCTTCTCCTCCGCCAACCTTCTCACCCTCCTTGCTTTCCTTTGCCTTGCCTACGACAATTGGAATGAAATTAACACTCTTGTAATAACCTATCCTCTCCTCCTCTACCACAGGCACCAGATAACTTGGCGCGGATATTTTCCTGCCGTCTATCGCTATGCGGCCGTGCGCTATGAGCTGCCTCCCCTGTTCAATTGAACGTGCCAGCCCTTTCTTGAAAACCCTCGTCTCGAGCCTTCTCTCAAGCATATCCCTTATTGTCAGCGATAGCAGGTCCTCCAGAGAAGTATCGGGCTTTGCTATGCCGAGCCTCACAACCTTCTCAAGCAGGGGCTTGCCCAGCTTCCTCCCCTTCTCTCCCATAGAGAGAAGCCTCCTTGCTTCTCTTCTTATCTTCTTCAGCTCCATCTGCATAACCCTGAGCTCATGCATGTTCTTGAGACCGAATTCCTTCAGAAGCTTCTGCTCCTCCTCAATCCTTACGCTGTCCCAAACCTTTTTCGGGGATTCGTATTTTCTCTTAAGTTTTTTAGGGTCTCCCATACCTCATCACTCCTTCTTCTCTTCCTCCTTGGGCTTCTTCTCCTCGGCTGCAGGAGCTGCTGCAGCTCCGGCAGGCGCTGCCGCGGCGGCCTTTGCCGCTGCTGCCTTTGCAAGCATTGTCTTTCTGAGCACACCCACACTCATGCCTGTTCTCCCGGTTGTCCTTGTTCTTTGGCCCCTCACCTTCTGGCCGTAGGCATGCCGGTAGCCTTTCCAGGTGTTCATATCCTTTGCATTTGTTATATCCTGCTTTGTCCTGAATGTAAGGTCAGCTCCTATCAAATGAACGCTCTCGCCTGTGTCCACATCCCTCTGCCTGTTGAGCATCCTTTCGGGTATCCCGTGCTTGAATGGGTTGCTTATTATCTCGGTTAGATTATCAAGCTGCTCATCGCTAAGCTCCCCAATCATGACGTCCTTGGGAACCCTGAGCTGCGTGGAAACAATCCTCGTAAGGGCGGTGCTCAGAGTCACGCCTATCCCCTTGACCTGCATAAGCGCTCTGCGCAGCTTCATCTCGCCCTTTATATCCTTGCCGGCAATTCTGACAATTCCCTTTATCTCCTTCGTTGAGCTAGCCGCTTCCGCTTTGCTCTCAACTGCTTCTTCCGTTTTCTTTGCCATAGCATCACTCTTTTGATAAACGCCGGGGATGGGATTTGAACCCATAAGGCCCGTAAAGGCCATACGCTTGCCGGGAGGCTGTTTCCAGGCGTACACGTTGACCAGATTCCGTCACCCCGGCATCTCATCACCAGCATTTTGGATATGTACCCTTTTTCATCATCACCCTTATTGTCCTCGCCGCAATTCCGTTCTTCATGGCGAGAATTTCATCAGAGCCCGCCTCTGCAACAGAGAATGCAACGAGCTCATCTTTCAGACTCATGAGCGCCACATTGTCGCCGGTAGCTATGCCCTCGTCAAGCTTCGCAACTCCCGGTGCCGCAAGGACTGCCCCGGAGCATACCGCCTCAACCGCGGAATCCCTCAGCCAGATTCTTCTCAAGTTCAGAACATCCTCAATCGGGAGGATGACCTTTCTCATCTCCCTCTCATCCCCTTTCTCTTTCCAGAGCCAGTAGGCATCCTTCACATCCTGAAGCCTTGAGATGCGGCTCTCCTCAAGTCCGGCAGCTTTCGTCCTCCTCAGTTCGAGCATATTAGCTCCGCATCCTAATTCCTCTCCCATATCAAAGCAGAGCTTCCTGATATAGGTCCCAGCCTCGCACCCGACTCTAAAGAGGACTTCTCTTCCATTAAATTCTAGAGGTTCAAGGTAATAAACCTTTCTCTTCCTCAGCACCCTTTTTACGGCGGATTTCACAGGCGGCATCTGCTCCACTTCGCCGCTGAATTTTTTGAAAATCGTCTTCACCTTATCCTCGCTTACATCGCAGTGGAACTTGATTATCCCCACATATTCCTTTGAGCTTTTGAGCATGAGCCCCATTGCCCTTGTAGCCCTGTTTAACCCCACGGGAAGAACGCCGCTCACATTCGGGTCGAGGGTGCCGGAATGCCCCGCCTTTGAAGCGCCGAGCATCTTCCTCACCCAGGAGGTCACCTCATGGCTGGACGGACCTTGGGGCTTGTCAACTGGTGCAATTCCGTATTCCATAAGCTCCTCAACGCTCCTCCTCTCCGGGCGTTTTCCATACTGAACATCGGTTTCTTCGTCAATTCTCACAAGCGTTTTCACATCATCCCTCAAGGGCTTTTCTTGTCTCCTCATCAGTTGCTTTGAGCTCAATTCTCTCGCCGAGAGGCTCCAGATGGCGGATGTTGACCTTTCTCCTCTTCTTCCTCCCTGCGCTCAGAATCTCAACATAGTTAGCGTCAACAAGGCCCACAACGACGCATTTCCTGCCGGAGTCCCGTCCCCTGTTCTTCATGCAAACGCTTCCTACTATAATAGCTGCCATGCTCATCTCCTCCCGGCGCGCTTAGCTTCAGCGGCCTTTATTACTATACTCGCTATCTGCTGCGGGTTGAAAACATCAGAGTTTATCTCCAAATCGAATATGCTGTGGTCCATTATATCGATTCCGTAATACCTCCTGTACCTCCTCCTATTGTTCTCATCCCTCTTCCTTATGTGCAACAGAGCTTTCTTGAGGCTCATCCTATCTCTCTTGGCGACTCTCTTTGCCCTTTCCCTCTCGCTCACGTTGAGCCAAACCCTTAGGTCTGCATTCTTCACTATCCAGGGGCCGAGCCATGTCATCACGACGCAGTTTCCCTTCTTCGCCCGCCTGACAATCTCCCTGTCCAGCTCCCTATCGTAGCTCTCATCCTTGGTTGCCTCCATCTGCACTTTCATGAGGTCAACCTTCTCCCTTCTGGCCTCATCCTTGAAGGTTAGCTTAACCCCATCCAGGTTGAGCTTCTTTGCGACTATCTCCCCGACAGTGTTCTTGCCAGAGCCGGCTAGGCCCGATATGCAGATTATCATCATTTCACCATCTGCTTCACGAACTTCCTCCTCTCCATGTCAACATCCTCCAGCTTCATGCGCCCTCCCATCACTCTGCCGGCAAGCTTCAGCACATCAAAGGAGCACTTGGCGCACAGAACCCCCCCGAATGCCCTGCTGGGTATCCTCTTGCTCTTGGCGCCCTGCCTTCTCACTGCAAGCTTCACACCGCAGAGCGGGCAGCACGCAACCCTTGACTTCTTTCTCACGTAGCGGAATGGAAAATTGACTCCTTTTCCTTTGACCTTTCTCACGGCATTTGACCTAAATCTTGGCAACATTTTATCACTTTCTCCTCCTTCTTTTCTCTATCTGATCAACGACCACCTGGGTTAAAAGGCCCGAAACAAGAACAGAAATCAAAAGCCAGCCAAACGTCCCGAACTGGTCCCTCCAGTTTGGAAATGTATCCAAATTGAACCTCAGAAGCAGCCAGTAGTAGGGGAATGTGGGGATTGCGAAGCTAAGCTTAATTATGAAATTCGGGAAGGTTGTTCTCACGAAGTAAGTCAGTATTGCAAATATTGGCAGTATTATAAGCAGTGGCTTGAACTGCAGCACCATGCTCTCAGTCATCAGTTTCGGTATCTTCTCCTGCTCCGCTTCAGCCTGCTTCCTTGAAGCCTCAGTGCCGTAGTCCGTCTTCCTCAGCATGCCGCTTATCCTGTTCATCTCATCCTGTATCTCCTTCACCCTTTTCCTGTTCCCTACCGTCTTGTTTATGTGCAGCGATATGGCTGAGTAAATCACTGCACTAAATGTTATGGCAAAGAATGCAATTGTGGAATCGTCCATATCACAGCTCACCAGCCTTCTTTATAATTTCCTTTAGCCTGCCAATAGCATCCTCAAGCTTCCCGTCGGAATTCATTATTATGCTTGCAGCAGCCCCGCTCAGCGCGGAGTATGCGCACAGGTACGATATGTTGACTGCTAGATCCCGCTCCACGTCCCCTATGCCGACCACATCCCTCTTCCTTGTCGTGTCCCTCTGCCTCCTGCCGAGTATATCCCTTGCCGGGGCGGATATGAACACAAGGTATTCAACCTTGAGCTTTCTGAGCTGCTCGAAAGGAAGCCCGGGCATATAGCCTGTTGCAGTGTGGATCGAGCAGTGGGTGTCAAGTATGATTTTTCCCTGCATCTTAGAAAGCCTTTCTGCAGCCTCATCCTGAATCCACTTCTGCTTCTTCAGGGGGAGCTTCCTCATCTCATCCCTGTCGTTCACGAGCTTGTCTTTCTTCGCTATCTCAAACATTATGTCTCCATAATTCAAGACCTTCCAGTCCGCAAAACCCGAAACTGCACCGTTGAGCACCGTTGTCTTTCCTGCGCCAGGTAGTCCCATAACGATTATCATGATGTCACCCCACAAGGTTCTTCAACGCAGGGTATAACTCAAGCATCTGCTCCCTCTTCATAACCTCGTACATGTTGTTGAGTATGCCCACCGTAAGCAGTATGCCCGTACCTGTTCCCAAAGCTCCTGTCAAATCGGCAAACGATGCGAGAAGTCCTACGAATATGCTTCCCAGTATCGTTATCATCGGTATGTACTTGTCAAGCACCTTCTCTATGACCCTCGGATCCCTCCTGAAGCCAGGCACCTGCAAGCCCGACCCTTTGAGCTGCTCGGCAATGTCCTTTGCCCCCATGCCCGTGGTCTCAATCCAGAAGCTTCCGAATATCACGCACAGCACAACCATTGTGAGCACATAAGCAATTACATGAATGTACTCCGGAATGTGGCTGTACTGAGTAGTAGATGTCAGAAGAATTGTTATATACGATTGATAACCCACGAGGATGGGATTTTGGAAGCTTGGTGTCATGAAGTACAACAGCCCGTCGATGAGCCTTCCGCTGCTAGGGTCGACAACTGCTATGAGGCTCACGATATTCGTACCGCCTATGTACAATGAGCTGCTTCCTATGGCCCTTGCTATGAGCTGGAAGTTCATCATGAGGGCAGCGGCAAGGATTACTGGCACGTTTGAAACATACAGGAACTTTATTGGGTATCTTCCTCCAACTCCCCTCACCCTCTCGAAGACAAGCGGCACCTCCACCCTCACGCCCTCCGCATACGAGCTTGCAATGAATACAATGAATGTGAATACGAGAGGCATCAATGCTAACAGCGCATAGGGCACAGCGTTTGCCCCGCCCTCGCCCAGGGCATTCATTGCATGTGGTATAAGCACACCGAATGTGCCCTGCACCACTGCAAGCGAAACACCAGCAGCTATGAAAAGGCTTATTCCCGAGCCTATGCCGTACTTTGCCACTATCTCGTCCAGGTAAAGAAGTATGACCGAACCCATAGCGAGCTGGAATATGACAATCAGCTGTGTGAACAGAATGCTCCCAAGAAGAGGAAATGTATTCTCCGCAGGGATGCCCACCCCCTTTACAGGCACTGCATTTGTATAGACATACACGGCCGCCTCGAAGAAAGCCAGGATAAGAGCAAGCGCTTTCTGAGTTCCCTGGAACCTCTTCTTGTCCTCCTCATTATTGAGGTCAATGTCTATTATCTTGGCGCCTGCAAAAAGCTGCAGGAATATGGATGCCAGCACAATTGGCCCTATGCCCGCGGTTATAAGGCTCCCAACCTTGCTCGCGGTTATCATCTGTATGAACTCGAACTGCTCCTGGATTGGGTACCTGCCCACTGGGTAGATATGATACATCACAAAGAATATTGCAAGCGCAGCAACAGTCCAGTATATCTTGTCCCTCAGAGGGAGAGTCCTCTCAGGGGTTCTTACCTCAGGCAGGAGTTTTATTATCGGTTCCATGAATTCCAATGCCATTCCATCACTCTACCTTAGCATCTCCGCCAAAACTCTTTATCTTATCCACAGCGCTCTTGGAGAACGAAGTCGCTTTTACGAATACCGGAGAGCTCAGCCTGCCGCTCCCGAGGACTTTGTACCCGCTGAGCTCAACAACAAACCTGCCAGAGCCGTCCTTCTCTAATTTACCACCCTCTATCATCTTATTGATCTCCCATAAATTTATTTCCTTCAGCCTGTCGCTTCTGGGAGGCACAAAGCCATGCCTGCCAAAGTGGTCGGGCTCGTATTTCACAAGGTACGTCCACTTGTTCTTGGTTCCCCCGTAGCCGACGCCCCCTCTGCTTCCCTTGCCCCTTCTGTGCTTTATGTTGCCAGCCCCGCAACTCCTTGAACCGAGGTATCTCCTGCTTTTCTTCCTGTGCCTCCTCACCATAATCACACCATCCTTCTCAAAAGCTCGTTTATCTTCTCTTTCCTGTAGCCAAGCGCACCCTTCGGGTAGGGCTTCTTCACGTGCCTGTAGCCCTTTGTTGGCGGGTGGAGCCTGAAGACAGGCTTCATGCCTTTCAGCGCATCGAGCTCGCACTCGAAATTGCAGACTTTCTCTGCAAGCTCCTCAAAGGAATCGAACCCGCTGCTCCTGAGCTCGTCATTCCCAATCCTCCTGTTCCCAGGGGCCCTCGCCCTCTTGCTGAGCAGAAATGCCAGCGTGCTTGGGTCTATCTCTCCCCATGTTATATAATTCGAGCACTTCCTCACCATGCCCATGTTCTGCGGCGAATCGCCTATCACAACGCAGTGGTTAACCCTTGTGAGCCTGAGCTGTCCCAGAGTGTCCTCTACCGTTCCCTTTGTCGCAACGGTTCCCCTCACTCTAACTACCGCTACTCTCTTTGCCATCAGCTTCAACCTCCTTGCTTTCCTCCCCAAGCAGAGTGTCCCACTCCCTGTGGAACTTTATCCTGTTCAAACTGTTTAGGGCATTATAGGATGCCATGGCAGTGTTGTATATGCTTCTTGTCCTGCCCCTGGCGAACCCCCAGCTGTCCTTCACTCCTGCCATGCCCAAGACTTTTCTGACTATCTCATCGGCAGCTATGCCAACTCCTCTTGGAGCCGGCTTGAGCGTTATTATAACCCCGCCGTTCTTCCCAATCACCTTTATGGGTAGAGTGTGCCTCTGCTTGCACCCGCACTCCCACGAGCCGCATCCAAGCGGGACGCCTATCAGGTTCCTTTTGGCGGATTTCACCGCAGTCTCTATTGACGGCTTTGCCTCCTCAGCCTTTCCTGCGCCCACTCCTATATGCCCGTGCCCGTCTCCCACTATTGCTATTGCGCGGAACAGCGTCTTCCTGCCGTTCTCGCTCATCCTCTGCGTCATGGAAACGTCAAGCACCTCCTCCTTCAAATCAGGGAGCAGTGCATCAACAATCTCATCCTCAACGATTGGCTTGCCAAGGCTGAACACCTGCTCTATGGAAGTTATCTCCTTGTTCTTGACCCTCCTTCCAATATCAGTCTTGGGGTTCCACTCGTCAATATTGAATACCTTGTCTTCCGCATCCCTGCCTCTGCTTCTATTCATTCTTCGAGCCATCAGCTATCACCTGCTCCTCATTATCTCCTCTTTGACCTTGTCGAACATCTCAGGAATATTCTCGGGCGGGAAATTTGCCTTCAGGTATGATGCAAACATCTTGTCATACTCGGGCTTGCCCTTCAGGCTTCCTGCGTATTTTGCTATGTGCTCCCCTCTCATCCTTTCTGCATCCACCATATCCTCCTCGTATTTTGTCTTCAGACCTGCGTCAATTGCTCCCTTAACTGCCGCAAAAACCAGCGCGCCCCTAGATGGGGTTGCAAGCCCTATGTCAAGCACGAACTCATCAACTCCTTTTTCCTTTGCCCTTTTTCCTGCAAGCAAGCCAGTGAGGTATGCAGTTGGGGTGTTGCTGCTGCCGTGCCAGCCGAACTTAGCAAGCTCCCTTGAGCTTGCTGCTGCCACTGTTACATCTCCGTTCTCAGCATAGCTGACGAAATGCGCAAGCACGCTCTTGTTGCTTTTTCTCACAACCATCCTGGGCTTCATGGACTTCAGCAGCGCAAGCCTCTTGACATAGTTCGTGAGATTCTGCCTTCTCCTCTTGAACGGAACAATGTATGTCGGTCCAGTTGCTTTTCCCATATCATCACTTTATCAATTGGTTATCCTTTAGATGAGTGAGAAGGCTTGCCCTGCTCTTGAATGCGCCTCCCTTCACCATCCTGTAAACCTTCCTGTAAGCATCCTTCTGCAGCTTTTTCTCAAGCAGAAGATCCCTGAGCATGGCTCTCTGAGCCCTCACGTGGTTTATCCACACCCTCTTTCTTGGTATGGTGGAGTAGCGCTTTCCTTTCCTGCTTCCCATGCCCCTCCTCCTGCCGCCCTTAACTTTTCTGTGCTTCTCCCTGCCCCTTGCTCTGGAAACTCCTCTTTTTCTAAGCGCGTATATGGCATGCTGAGATATCAGCGAGCGTATGTCGTCCCTTGTCAAGGCCTCTTCCGCCTTGCCTGAGTTCTTGGGGTCTATCCTAACCCTGCTCTCTCCAACGCCGAGCAGTTCGGCCGCAATTCTTCTTACTGTTGCCATTCCCATTTTATCACTCATTTAAAATTTTCAAGCCCAACTCCTTTGCCTTTGAAACAATCGCATTCCTTTTCCTTACCCCCACTCCGTGCGCTATCCTCACGGCAGTCCCGCGCATCACCTTTCCCAACTCCCCCATGTTCTTGACAAGTGCTTCGCATGTCCCCGATGGATGCAGGCCCCTTACAGCGCGGGCATTCCTCCAGCCTATGTTCGGCTCTGCTCCTGCGGAACTGTGCTTGGCTCTTTTCTTGTTGTCATGTCCTCTCGGCCTTCTCCAGCTACTCCCTATCCTCTTCCTGTCAGTCCTGCCGTAGTTCTGCCTGAAGAATTTCGGGTGTTTTTTCTTTTTTACTACTACCATGTGAATCACTCAACCGGATACACTCCATCCTGAAAGACCCTGCTGTCCTTCTGCTTTATCTTCGTTGCCTGGTATATGTTCGCGCAGGTCTGCCCCACTGCCTCCTTGTCAGGCCCTGAAACAAAGACATCAGTTCCCTTAACTTCTACTTTTGTATCTCCAACGATGTCTGCTGTGCGGGGTTTCTTCTCTCCTATGAAATTCTTTATGAGCACCTCTTTCCCCTTCACCTCAACGCTCATTGGGAAGTGGGAGTGGATAATCTGGAGCCTGCGGGAGTAACCCTCACTCACTCCTTGGAACATATTCTTGAGATGTGACTCCACAGTTCCGGCAAGCATCTTGCCCCCGTTTCCTCCGTCAACTTCTATTGCATCCCCCCTTCTCTCAATTTTCAATCCTATTCCATTGAAACTCTTCTCAACCTTGCCTCTCTTGCCTTTAACCACAACTGTGCTTCCCTTCACCTCAACTTCAACTTCCTTTGGTATGTCAACCATGCCATCACTTAGTAAACATATGCTATTAGCCTTCCCCCGATGTTCTTCTTTCTTGCGTCCGCATTTGTCATAAGTCCCTGGGGGGTTGAGACTATGAGCAAGCCGAACTCAGGGCCGGGTATGTGCCTCTGCTCCCACTTGGCCCACTCATCATTCTTCACTGCGAACCTGGGCTTCACCACGCCGCAGTTGTTTATTGTTCCGTTGAGCTGCACTTTGAATGAGCCCGACTTTCCATCGTCTATGTACTCAAACTCTCCAATATACCTGTGCTGCTGGAAAATCATGAGCACTTCCTTTATGAGCTTGGAGGCAGGCTTTATTACGCATGAAGACCTGCCGAGCATCTCGTGCGTTTTTATCGTGTTAAGCGCATCCGCAAGCGGGTCGTTAGTCATCCCATCACCTAGAACTTCCTGAAGCCTATACTCTCGCCGACTTCCCTGAAGCACCTCCTGCACACGTACAGACCATACATCCTTATCATTCCTCTCCCATTGCCGCAGAACCTGCACTTCCTCAAGCCCCTTCCCTTGTATTTCATCTTGAGCCTTTTCTCCTGTGAAACTTTCTTGCTAGTCATCCAATCAACTCACACAATTTCAACTCCCAGAATATCCTTTGCAAACGTTAATCCATCCTCCTTTGTCACCCTGTGCCTCCTCCCAATCGCATGCTGGCTCCTCCTTCTTCTGGTCACCCTGCTTCCCCTTCTCTTGAGAGTCACGCAAACATCAAACCCAACAATTCCAATCTTCGGATCGTACTTTACACCGGGAAAATCTATGTACTCCTTCACACCAAAGGAGAAATTGCCCTCCTTGTCAAATGCTCTTGAGCTGATTTTCTTGTCAACAGCCTCCAGCGCTTTCTTGAGGAACTCCTCGCCCCCCTTCCCCCTCATTGTCACCTTCGTCCCTATAGGGTCGCCCTTCTGTATCTTGAACACAGGGTTCCTGATCCTTGCAATGGTGTTCACCGCCTTCCTTCCGCTTATTTTTCCCAGTAGCCCAGAGAGATTCTGAAGCTTCTCCCCGCCCTCTCCTACCCCCATGTTCGCGGTGACCTTCTCAACGCGTATCTCCCTCATCGGATTCATTTGAACACCTGCGCATCATCGCCAACAACGAATAAATAATCTCTCACCGTTACAAAGCTTTCTGAATCTGAATGCAGCTTTGCCTCTGCCCTCCTTGCACCTTTCTTGTGGTAAAGCTCGTCAATGGTTGCCAGCTCCCCAGCGTGCTTGCCGCTTGTTATTATGCAGCTCGCGTTTGGCTCCAGCTTCATTACTACAACTATCTTCTGCTCAGGGACGGACAGCTTGACCGTGTCACCAAGCTTCAGCCCCTTTCCTCCCACTGCCGTCCTGCCGTCATGCAGCGCAATCTGGAAGGCGCCTCCTGAAATGCTGCTCTTGCCCTCAACCCTGCACAGCTTGAACTTTGGTCTTTCTCCTTCCACCTCTATAAGCTTGAATCTGCCTTTCCTGTCAACTCCCACCCAGTAATCCTTCTTGAGCTTCGGTATGCTGACCACGTCCATGAGCCCAACTGGGAACTTCCTGTCCTTGATAACCCTGCCGTCAACAAGCACATTCCCCTCCATGAGGACTTTCTTAACCTCTCTTGTTGAGTCGGCAACACCAATTATGTCTCTCAGTACAACTCCCAACGCAATGGAATCACCGAGGCTGTGCGGCCCTGGTGCAGGCTTTGTGAGCCATACCGCCCCCTTTCTTGCCACTGGAACGTACCTCGGTGAAGCAATTCTCTTCATATGCGATGAACCGCCTTTTTTAGCCATTCAACCTACCTCATTCAATTTTCTTAGATCTCTCAAGTATCCTGCCTCTCATCTTGTCTGAGAAGCCAGCCTCGACCATCAGAAGCTTTGAAGGGTCAATGGGAACTGGAGCTTCCCCTCCTTTCCCCTTCTTCCTGACAATTCCTTCAACATAAACCTTGCTATACCTCAAATCAACCCTTATGACTTTGCCGCTCTTCCCCTTGTGCTCCCCCCTCATTATCTTTACCCTGTCCCCTTCCCTCACAGGTACGCTTCTCCTCTTTGTCTTGAGCTTCTCTCTCATCTCCTTGTTGAGATGCACCCCTAGCCATTTCTGCCTGATGTGCAGCGGCGCCTCATACCTGGCCTTTCTCTGCTTCCTTGGCTGCTTTGAATTTGTGGGAGCTACCATTATACCACCGCGCTGGCTATGCCCGCAACTTTAGGGAACCTGTCAACAACTTCCCTTGCTATGGCTCCCTTTATCTCAGTTGCTTTCGGCAAGCCCTGGTCATCTATGAGCACAACTGCATTATCCTCAAACTCAATCCTCATCCCCCCAGCTCTTCTGTAGGGCATCCTCTGCCTTATTATCACTGCCTTCTCGATCTTCTTCTTCATCTGCGGAACTCCCTTCTTGACTGCGACTATCACAACATCGCCTATGCCCACTGAGGGATACCTGGTCCTCTTGGTGTGGCTGCCTCTCACCCCTATTATCTGCACAATTTTCGCTCCGCTGTTGTCATCGCAAAGAAGGCGGGAGCCTATTGTCAGCCCTCCAGTGATTCTGCTCTGCATGCCTTTCATCTCAACTACCCCTCTCAGCCTTCTTCGTAATCTCGACTACGCTCCATGCCTTTGTCCTGCTTAGCTTCCTGCACTCGGAAATTTTCACCGCATCCCCCTCCTTTGCGCCTATGCAATCCGGGTTGTGTGCTGCTATCCTGGAATTCCTCCTGGCAGACCTCTCATACTTTGAAATGTACTTCACCAGTGGCCTCTCTACTATCACTGTCCTCCTGCCCTTGTCGCTCACGACCACTCCCTCTATTGTGCCTCCTCTGAGCTTGATACTTCCATGCTTGAAACATTTCTCATCATTACATGTTGCCATCATCCCACCTTCCTGACATGCCTCATGAGCCTCTTCGGTCTGTCCTCGGGCCTGTGCTCTATTAGCCTCCCCTCAACATCGACACTGCCGCCGCTTGGCAGGTAGAACCTGAAGGTGTTCGACCTCTTCGGCACAATCTTTGTCTCCCCATTCCTCTCAATCTCAATTGTGTTCTTTGTCTCGTCTACTACTCTCCCTCTCTTGCCGATGAGGTTCCTGCATGTGCTCTTCGTTACTTCAACCTCCAATCCCATGAACTCATGAATCAATATATTGTTTCTGTCAATCATCATACCACGTCTATGCTATCTTCCTGATACCCCATCTTTGCCAGGAGCTGTCTTATCTTGTCTCTGTGCTCCCCCTGCAGCACTATCACGCCCTCCTTTGAGCTTCCTCCGCATGCGAGGGTTCTCTTCAGCTCTTTTGCTATCTTGTCCAGCTCGCCCTCTTCCAACCCTTCTACTATTGTCACAAGTTTGCCGAACTTTTTCTTCGTGCTGTAAACCTTTATCCTCTTGGCTCCTTCTCTCTCAAGAGCTTCGCACGCGCATATCTCTTTCGGAAGCCCGCACTTTGGGCATATTCCTCCCATCTGAACCTCTCACCTCATCAAATTTTGACTCCTTTCTCCCTACAGACTGTAAGTATTCTTGCAATACTTCTCCTCAGCTCCTTTATCCTGCCGGGGTTGCTTGCCTTCCCCCCGCTTGCAACGCTGCCTCTGTCAACTCTCAGCTCGTTCCTTAGCTCTCTCAGCTTGCCCTTCAGGGCCTCGCTTTCCATTGTCCTGAGTTCATTTACTCTCAATATCGGCATCTTCCTCACTCTCTGCAGCCGCCTCCTTTATTACCCTGGGCAGCTCAACAGGCTTTGTCTTCTTATCAGGGAATACAGTCCCCGGAGGAACTATCTTTACACGCACACCTATTGCGCCGAATTTTGGATATGCGGTAACATGGGCTACTCTCACGAGCCTTGAGGGCTCGCCTGCCTTTGGCAGGTAACCAGCCCCAACCCTGAGGCGCTTTGCCCTTGCCCCCTTTGCAGCAATCTTCCCGCTTGCAATTATTTCAGCACCAAGTGCGCCGGCATCCATTATTGTTTTCAGCGTGAAATGCAGTATCCTTCTCACATTTCTCCCCATCTCCACAGACCTCACTACTCTCTTTGCAACAAGCCGTGGCTCAAGATTCTCATTTGTGACCTCGGAGACGCTTATCTGCGGGTTGTCCACCCCGAAGTTCTTCTGTATGGCATCCGTCAAATCCTTTATTGTTTTTCCTTTTCTGCCAATCACCTTGCCTGGCTTTGTCACTTCAACATTTATCCTTGTGACCATTGGAGTCCTCTGTATGTCGACTTTTGAAAAGCCCGCCCGGTCCAGCTCCTTCTCTAGATATGCTGCAAGCTTGTACCTGCTTATCGAATCCGCTATGAATTTTCTCTCCACTGCCATATCACTTCAACTCCTCCAGAACTATCTCCACCTTTGCGGTCTCGTAGTTTGACCTCATGGCCCTTCCCTTCGATGCCATCCTCGGGTATATATTCTGCTTGTTTGCCGAAGCATGCCTAACAACAAGTTTCTCGCCCATCCCGATATTCTTGGCATTTGCCATTGCGTTCCTCAGAACCTCTAAAACTATCCCTGCGCTTTTCTTGGGGTACCTGCCCCTTCTTCCTCCCAGCTCCTTTCTGTGGCCGAGCTTCTTGTTAAATTTTCTGTACAATATGGGAACCTCGCCAAGCTTTACGCTCTCAAGCAACTGGACTGCCTTTGAAGCTTCCTTGCCGCTAATATTGCCGCAAACCTGGCCCAAATCCTTGAATGAAGCGTCAATGTCGTGCCTCAGTGCCCTAGCCGCACGAACTCCTTCCTTTGGTTTGTAGCTGTATTCCATCATCGCACCTTACTTGAGCGGTATGAACTTGGAACCTCTTGTTGCTCCGAGACCTGGACCGGAGTGAGCCACCCTGCCCGTAGTGTGGGCGAACTCGCCGAGCCTGTGTCCTATCATCTCCACCTTCATCTCAACTATTTTGAATTCCTTTCCATTATGAATGCCAAACTTCAACCCCACCCAGTCCGGCATTATTACCGCATCCCTCAGGTGGGTCTTTAGGACCTTCTCCGCCTTGCCTTCGCTTCCAGCCTTCTTCACCTTCTCGAGAAGTTTCCTGTAGCGCGCGGAAGCTCTCTTCACGGCCCTCCTTGCCCTGGACTTGAGGAGTTTTGAGAATTCCTCGGCAGTCATCTGCCTGAGCTCCTCCAGAGTCTTTCCCCTGTACTGGACCTTTCTCGCCATCTACTCACCCATCTCCTCCCTTTCTACGCTCTTTCCTCTCCTCCTTCCTGTCCTTCTAGATGCAAGATGCCCAACCTTTCTTCCTGGAGGAGTGCTTCTTGAAACTGTTGAAGGCCTTCCCTTGTGATGCTCCTTACCTCCAAATGGATGGTTGTATGGGTTCATCGCAACTCCTCTCACATTGGGCCACCTTCTGTTCATTGCCCCCATTGCGTAGAACTTCTTGCCGGCTTTCAGGAATGGCTTCTCCCGCCTACCCCCTCCGCATATTATGCCAACCTGTGCCCTGCACCTTCCGTCAAGCATCTTGAGCTTCTTTGAAGGAAGCCTGACTGTCACAATGCCCCCCTCATGGGAGACAACAAACGCAGTTGTGCCGCTGCTCCTCACGAGCCTGCCTCCGTCACCAGGGGTGAGCTCAATATCGTAAACAGGTATGCCCTCGGGAATTGAGTTCAGCGGAAGCACATTTCCTGGCTTCACCTCTGCGCTTACTCCAACCTCTATTCTCTCTCCAATCATGGCGCCCTCCGGCGCTATGAACAAATCCATCTCATTATTGTCAAACTTAACTTCCATGAGAATTGCGGTTCTGGCAGGGTCATCAACAAACCCAACAACCTCTCCGGTGAGCTTTCCGTTCTTCTCAAACTCATCAAGATTCCTGTATTCCAAATCCGTCTTGCACCTGCTGGACGGCCTCTTGTAGCTTGGAGAGCCCTTGCCGAGTTTCTGTTGTATAAGCCTCTTTCCCATTCATCCCACCTAGATAATCTTCAACTTTACGGCCAGCTCATCTGCAGAGTAGCCTTTCTGAAGCTTCACATACGCCTTTTTCCTTCCCTGAGGAGTTATGAGAACATTCACCTTGTCCACCTTCACATTGTATGACTTCTCAACCTCATCCGCAATCTCCTTTTTGGTTGCATCCTTCTCAACTACGAAAACCATCTTGTTCTCTTTTTCTATAAGCGTAATTGCCTTCTCTGTCATTACGGGGTGCATTATAACCATAACATCACATCTTTGCAAGCTCCTCAACTGCCCTCCTGCTCCAGAGAGTTAGTCTTCCTGCATGCGTTCCAGGCGCGAGAGAGCTCACATCAAGCTCATTGACGCTCCTCACATCAACTCCTGCAAGGTTTCTCGATGCTCTTTCCACCTTGCTGTTCTTTCCAACAACTATGAGAATTGATCTTGGCCTTATGCTCCCCCCTCTCCTTCTCTTCCTAACTCCTGTTATCCTCCTTGTTGTGCGCCCCCTTTCCAAATCACCCTCAAGTCCCAGAGCTCTCAGGCAGGTGAGCACATTCCTCGTCTTATCAAACTCCTCAAATTTATCTTCAACGACAAGCGGAATTTCCTTAACGCCTTTTGTTACATGGCCCCTTGCCTCAATGATGTCCTTCCTTGCAGTTGCCGCTATGGCGCTCCTCAGGGCCTTCTCATACTCCTTATTGTTTATTTTCTCAACAAGAATTTTTTCAGGATTTGGCGGGTGCGCCCTCCTTCCCTTTGCTGAGAATGGCACTATCCTCACTCTGCCGAACCTTCCTTTCGGGAACTTCTCCCTCGGCAGCCTTGAGATACCTTTATTCTTTATGCTTCGGTAATTCTCCTTCCTTCCCATGTACTCCGCGCTTGTCTGCATACCTGCAAGCTTGAATGCACCTTTTGGCTGGTACTTCCTGCTCTGCTCAGCTATGACTGCCCTGCTTATCACTTCCTCCCTAATTTCCTCGCTGAACTGGTGAGGAAGCTCCAGCTCCTCCACAGGATTCCCGTCAATTGAGTAAACGTGAACTTTCATCCTAAGCACCTTGATTTGCCTTGTTTTGACTCCTTTGAGATGTATTTTATCTCGGGCTTTACAGGCTTCCCTTTCTCTCTGATGCTCCTTCTCAGCTTTATCATCCTCTTGCAGGGCCCCCCTACGGAACCTTTTATGAGTATGCAGTCATTCTTTACAATTCCGTAATTCAGGAAACCCCCCTTCGGGTTAACATCATCCTTCCCCGCAATTTTCAGTATCCTCTTGTTTATCTCAGTCCTCTTGTGGTAGCCCATCTGCCCCGCCATTGGAGTCGTATACATAACTCTCGCAGGGTGCCATGGACCCAGAGTTCCCACATGCCTCACTCTTCCGGTGGCTTTCCTCCTCTGCAGGTGCACTCCGAACCTCTTTACTGCACCTTGCCATCCCTTTCCTTTTGTTATGCTTATCGCATCCACATACTCGCCGTCAGTGAAAACATCAGAGGGCGTCACTTCCTTCCCAAGTATTCCCTTGCAGAACTCCAGCTTCTCCTTTGCATTCTTGCCTCCCACGGCAATCTCTATAACATCGGGCTTCTTCCTCCCGAAGCCAGTCTTGTCAGGAGCGGTTATTGCAAGAATTCTCACATCCTTGATGGAATCAGAATTGCTCTCAATTTTCTTCATAGCATCCTCAAACCTGTTCTTTTTAAAGTTTATCCTCTCGGCAATTTTTTTGTCAATGTTTGCGTATGCGTCAGAAAAAGCCATCAGACCGCAGACATCAGAAGAATAAGCCCTCAGACCCAGCACAAAAAGGGAAGGAGTTTCAACAACAGTCACAGGAACAGAAATTTCATGCCCCTTTGTTGGAGACCCCTCATAATCATCAATCATTGTCAGGTGCGTCATGCCTGCCTTAAATCCGGCAAAGCCCAGCAGCTTCGTCTCATTCAAAGTCGGCCAGCTAACTATACGGGCATTCTGACTGCCCGCCCTTTTTCTCGGTCTAAATGCTCGAGACCCGCATCTCGGTTTCCTTATCTTTCCCATAATAAGACCTCTAGAACGGGGGCCGGGAAACCCCATACTTCAGTCGTAGAAAAGAGTGGAATAAGTTTAAGAAGATGATATTTAAAAGCCTTTCTCTCATTTCTCCTTCACAACAGTCTTCCTCTCCATCTTTAGAGCGTCATCTTTCACAAATGAGAGCAGTATAAATTATTCATCCTATTCTGCACTACAGCGGGGGTAGTAACTCTTTACATGCTTTTTAAATATCTCTCTCATTTCATCCTTAGTTATCTCTCCTTTCTTCGCCATCTCCTCCCCTATCCC
Organism: Microcaldota archaeon; assembly: GCA_013425335.1. Lineage (GTDB taxonomy): Archaea > Micrarchaeota > Micrarchaeia > Burarchaeales > Fermentimicrarchaeaceae > Fermentimicrarchaeum. The sequence goes on along the minus strand of JACCLG010000052.1, from coordinate 718 downwards.
TCTCAGTGCTCCTCGCTCATCGGCATGTAACCTTGTAACGAGGTACGTGACATGCTCCCACCCCTAAAGGATGCGGGGTTTCCCGCTCACCTTGTTAAAAAGGAATTGTAAAAAAAAACGCCAGGGGCGGGATTCGAACCCGCGAAGGCCTTTTGGACCAAACAGCTTAGCAGGCTGCCGCCCTTTAGAGCCTCGCCTCTCTTTTGAGAAGCTCAGGAACCACTAGGCGACCCCGGCGCTCTTATTATTTATATTGTATATATTTAATAACAGTTTTTCTTTTCGTACAAGAATTCAGAGTGCAGCGGGCCTCACCGGAATCGATGGGAGCCCTCTCGCCCGGTTGTTCAGGCATGGGCTGGACTTTGTTACTTGCTAGCATGGACGATTGCACTCACAGAGTAAAAACTCCGGTGATTTGTGTTCAGGGTTGCTCCTTCCGGCCTAGCCCGGTTCGCACGACCTTCCATCCAGCAAGGCAAAGCTTCAACGCTTGCGCCTGAGCCGAAGTGAGATGGCTCGAACCTCTTCCAGCTTTTCGGTCTCACCGTGAAGGGGGTTTGTGATTACAGGAGACCCCTAACCTCCCGACCTATCCCACTGCAGTTAGTATTATTCTTGCAAAGTTTAAATAGTTAGTGTAGGTTTTTAAACAAAAAAATCCATAATTTGGGTATGGCTGTTGAAGGAATCAAAAAAGCACCTGGAGCCACTGGAG
>JACCLG010000013.1 GCA_013425335.1 Microcaldota archaeon | reverse complement strand
ATGGATATTAAAATAACCGAGCAGAAGGATAATCCGATTCTGAAGAGAAAGGAGATTAGGTTTATAGCTGGCTTTTCTGGTCCCACTCCGAGCAGGAGAGAGGTTAAGGAGTCGCTCTGCTCAAAGCTTGGTGCTGATGGCTCGCTTGCAGTAATAGATATTCTGGAGCAGGGGTACGGCAAACAGGAGTTGAAGGGGTATGCCAAACTCTATGTCGACAAGGAGGCAATTGGCATAGAGAGCAAGTACAAGCTTGAGAGAGATGCTGGGGTAAAGAAAGAGAAGAAAGCTGAGCAGAAAGCTCCTGCAAAGGAGGAGAAGGGTGAGAAGAGTGGCGGAAAAGAAAAAAGTGAAGCAGTACAGGCCTAGGCGCTCATGCCCAAAGTGCGGCAGCGGAGTACACCTTGCCGAGCACAAGGACAGGTTCGCCTGCGGGAAATGCGGCTATTTGGAGATGAAAAGGTAATAGGATGCAGAAGGAGAGGGCATTCCGCGCACTCAGTCTGCTTCTGTTTTTTGGCTCCATATTTGAGGTCTTAACAGTTCTGATAAGAAAATTGCCTTTGTTCGTGACTATCCCCGCCCTGTGGGCTTTGCTTGCCATATGCACTGCGGCGATAGGGAAGAGGTACGGGAAGGCTACTGCGGTTGGGGCGGATATTGTATACGCCGCTTTTACGCTGCTGTCGATGCATTTTGCTTATGCTTCATCCATCGCTCTTTCAATTGCTTTCCTCTCCTTCCCGTTTGTTTGGGATGCTGAACTCCAGCATAAGAGTTTGAAAAAGATTTTTAACTATCTTGGCCTGAAAACCGAAGGATTTCTGATGAATGCACTTTTGGGCGTGGCAGCCACTATTTTCATTATCGGACCGCTGGTGATTGCAGAAGCTATCGTAGTTGTGATGCTGCTGCATCTCGAGGAGCCTGGAAAGGTGTCGATGATTGTGAGCGGTTTGCCTTTGTACATACTGATTTTTTCTTTCACAATAGGCCCGATTGCAGAGGAGATTTTCTTCAGGGGGTTCCTGCTAAGCAGGGTGGGGATTATCCTCTCATCACTGCTCTTCGCATTGGCGCATTATTCGTACGGTTCCTACACGGAATTTCTCGCAGCCTTCACAGCCGGTTTTGTATTTGCCGTCTTGTACAAAAAAAGCAAGTCCATCATACCGTCAATATTCGCACACGCAACATTTAATTTCATAAATGTTATAATGGTAGTGTCTTACGGGTTGCAAGTGGTAAAATGATATGTATAGGAATTGAAAGTAGCGCGCATACCATCGGCATTGGGATAGTGGACGGCAGAAAGGTGCTTGCAAACGAGAGGAGCACTTACCAGCCAAAATACACTGGCATACATCCGAGAAAGGCTGCGGATTTCCTCTCAAAGGAGTTTGAGCCTGTCGTGAGAAGGGCGCTGGAGGCCAGCGGAGTAAGCCTCAGGGAGATTGAGCTGGTCGCTTTCACCATGGGGCCAGGCTTTGGAGCTTGCTTGAAAATCGGGCTGGTTGGGGCAAAAACAATGGCTCAGGAGCTCAATAAACCTATAATAGGAGTGAACCACGCCCTGGCGCACATTGAGATAGTGAGGAGCCTCTGCAGATGCAGGAACCCACTTGTGGTGTATGTGAGCGGCGGTAACACGCAGATAATAGTCCTTGAGGATAGAAATTACAGGGTGATGGGGGAAACGCTTGATATCGGGCTGGGAAACCTCATAGACTCTGTAGGCAGGAGCATGAGGCTGAAACACGCCCACGGGTCAGTTGTTGAAAAGATGGCACGCGAGGGTGGTTACATACCTCTGCCTTACTCTGTCAAGGGAATGGATTTGGTATTCACAGGCCTTCTCACAGAGGCGCAGAACAGCCTGAAAACGCACAGAAAGGAGGATGTGTGCTACTCGCTGCAGGAAACCGCTTTCTCAATGCTTGTGGAAGCCACTGAAAGGGCTTTGGCATTGACAAAAAGCAAGGAGCTCATACTCTGCGGAGGAGTCGCACAGAACAGCAGGCTGCAGGAGATGGTGAGAGAAATGGCAAAGCCGCATGGCTGCAGGCTTTTTGTGACTGAAGGGCAGTTCAACGCGGATAACGGAGCCATGATAGCGCTGACCGGGAATCTCATGTATGAAGCAGGGGTGAGAATGAAGCTTGGGGAGTGCGGAGTTGTCCAGAAGATGAGGGTTGACGAAGTGGAAGTAATGTGGTAGCTACTTGAGCATCCTTCTCACAATTACGTCTATGTTGTCCGTCTTTGATGTGTTATAGTTTATGTCCCGGATGCTCAACTTTTCAGGGAAATGGGGCTGTATGTTACTGGTGTTAAGAGTGAGCTGAATCTGGCTTGATATGCTGCATCCGTGGTTGGTGAGGTTGAGAATGTATGGGTTTCCAACCCGAATTTCCAGTGAGCAGTTCTGGTCGACGAAACTCATGTTGAGATACCCAGAATAAGTATTGTTAAAAGTCGAGTTGAATTGGTTTATGGCGAAGTTGTCCACAAGATATAAATTCATGCAATTCATGGAACATGGCGCCGGTGAGGAATTCCAGGCTATGCTTGAGAAATTGGAGAAATTGCCGCTTGTGACTGTTAGGTTGTACCACGTGTACTGTATTGCGCCTAATTGTGAGGATGGAATTTTTATGAGAATATCGTTTTTACTAAAATTTGTGTAGCCATAGGTGAGGTTGAATGGGCTTATAGATATATTGGATGAGAGGGCACTTAGGTTTATTGGCTGGTTATTTTTATCCAGGAATTTCGCCTCAATCTCTGGAGTCAGATAGTAGTTTCTTGTGAAATTCTCATAGAGCGCAAGATTTTTGGTCACATTAATGCTCGCAGGAAGTGAATCAGCTATTATCAAATCAGATGCACGCTGGGTTATATTGAAACCGACTATTCTTGTCACATCCTCAGTTATGTCATCAAATGTGTAGCTTACTTTCTCCGAGACAATCATCTCGGAGATTCTCTTTGAATAGGCTGACGAACTCTGGGAGTACTGGAAAGCCGTGTTAATCAGCACCATAAAGAGCACTACAGTAATTGCAGTGAGCATGAAACCTCTTTTCATCTGTACCACACTTCCATAACAGCTATACCGTAACGGTTGTTCGTCGGGTCCGTGAAGACCCTCCTCAGAACACTTTTAACGTTAGTTGTGCTGTTCTGCGCCGTAATTGTGCTACTGCAGTTAAAAGCAAGAGCAGTTTGATTGTAATAGCAGGTGGTAATATTCATTCTCGCCACCATGCTAGCGGGAATCTGAGATGTCATCGAGATGTTGAGACTGGACATGGTTGAGTTCATGTCCGTGCTGGTGAATATGTTTTCCAGGGTGTCGTTCTTATCCCTAGAGGTTAGAAAGTCCTGAGCCGAATTGTAGAGTGAGATTTCCTTGGACCATGACGAAGTCTTCAGGCTCAGCATCTGCATGAGTATGGTTAGTGCAATTACTGCTATGACAACAGCAACAAGAGCGTCAAGGGTGAAGACAACCCCTCTTCTCATCTCCACACCACTATGTTGATTACAACACTCTCTTTCTCAAGGTTTCCGAAGTATATCTCAGTCAGAGCCTGCGCTAGCTGCCCTTCATTTCTCGCAGAGTAATACCGGCATTTTCCGATACTGGCAACAGTCCTGAGCTGTGACTCACCTGTTGAGCCCTGAGCATATCCAACAGTGCATATTTCAAAATCTTTAATGTGAACCTTGTCCATTGCATAATTTGCTGCGGCAGCTACATCACCATTGCATGTCTCACTTCCGTCTGAGACAACAATCATCCTGGCGTGCGTTCTGTTAGTAGTTGAGTTGTAATATGAAGCGTTTATAGAATCTGCAGCGCGCTTTATGCTCTCGGCAATTGGTGTGGCACCATAGGCACTCATATTGCCTATCGAATAGTTAATTGCAGTATAGTTAACCGTAAAGTTAATCACCATATTGTAGTTAGGACAGCCTTGCGCAGAATTCTTGCTGAAATTGTATAGCGACATCTCATCAATCCCCTTAGACTCGGTTGCTATAACATTGACGAAGTTCATTGTCGCATCTTTTGCCCCATCTAGTCTCCTCGGGCGAGTTTGCACCATAAAATCATCAAGTTGAAGATTACCGGATACCGTCTTCCTTACCCCCACCTTCCAAACCCCACTCGCATTCCAAAGCGTTTTTGAAAAGTTCATACGTAGTGCGCCGCTGTAGCCGTATGACAAGCATCCTGAACCGCAGTTGCAACCAGTCCCGTGGCAGGATACATAGACTGTGTTCTTGGGGCTCGTAATATTCATCACAACATCATCCGATGCGACGCTTCCTCCCGTGAAACTAGTGTTAAATTCAAGCACGAAGTCAAAATCGTCTGGTGCAGCGGGGGGTGATGTGTTAAATGATACATTGTATATGTTCACCCATGAACTCGAGAGATTTTTACTTGGAGTATACCCCCAGGATTTGGAAAACCAGTCCATGCTTCCCGATGAGTCGAAAATGAACGTTATTGAATTGTTATGCACCACTACCTCTCCGAACAGGGCAGTTCTGTTTATAATGCTGACAGTTGTGGTATTGCCGAAGTTGCAGTTGCCTCCCTGCGTAACAGTGCCATTCGGGTATGTCAGGCTGATACACAGCTGGTACGGCCCAAGGTCCAGAAGCTCCCTCGCTCGGGTATAGTTAGAGTCCGAGCCATTGCCCAGCATCTTGATCAGATTCTGGAACTTGGCTTGGTCTATGACGCCCCTTTCTGAGGATAGGCCTATCAGCTGCACGTTTGATGAGTCGTTCCAGTCAGATGGGTAGCCGGGACTGTCCAGAAGCCTGTTTGCAACCTGAATGGCGATTATATCGGCGTCTGCCGATGTCTTTACATTGTACTGCACCACATTCCAAAGAATGGAAAAGAGTATAATCGCCATTGAGAAAAGCATTATGGCGAGTATGAGGTCAAGACCGGAAATCTGCGCCTTTTTGCATCCCATGAATTCTTATTGCGGATATTGGTATATAAGCGTGATGGAATTTAATCCGCTATAACAAGGAGGGAGGAATCAACGATAAGTTATTAAACGGGCGCAGAATAAGTATATCCGGTGATGCCGTATGCCGAGGAGAAAAAAGGTTGCCGAGGCTAGAAATATTTTGGGGCCGGAGAAGGTTATTGGGCCGAAATTTAGTGATGCAATTGTCTACTCTCTAATTATAGCGCTGCTCGTAGTTTTAGTGTCAGGAGCGTATTACAAGAATTTGGAATGCGCAGGCAGCTGCGCTGGCGAGAACATAGCAAATGGATATCCTTATCCTTGGTTCAGCTACAATACATACCAGGGATGGCAGACAGGCAGCATAAACTGGCTCGGAGGCATCGTGGACATAGCTTTCTGGATGTTCATAGCGTACGTAATAATGCTTGTGCTGAATGCCGCTATAAAAGAAGTCTAGGCAGGCACGCTTTTAGGAACTATTCCGGGCTAGGTGTGGGTATGGCAAAATTCCTTGCGAGGGGCGCAGAGGCAGAGCTTTACTTGGACAGGCTTGTGGATAGGAGAGTAGCCACCAAGAACAGAGTTTCCAAGGGGTATAGGATAAAAGAGATAGATGTCCCTCTGAGGAGAAGCAGGACAAGAGGAGAGGCATCGCTCCTGCACTCGGCAAAGGAGGCTGGCGTAGCATGCCCGGTAATATACGAGATAGGGAAGTTTGAGCTCAAGCTTGGCTTCATAGACGGAGTGCTGCTGAGGGATTTCATCAAAAACAGAAAAGGGAGGGGAATCGGCAAAGTGGCTGAGGAAGTTGGAAGAGGGCTTGCGAAACTGCATAGGCATGGTGTGGTCCACGGGGATTTTACAACTGCGAATGTTATGGTCAGCGGCAGAAAGGTTTTCTTCATAGATTTCGGTTTGGGGAGCTTTTCCAAGGATGCCGAGGAAAAAGCCCTAGATGTCCTGCTCATGAAGAAATCGCTCGGGAATGAGAGGTTATACGGAAGCTTCCTCTCCGGGTACAAACAGTACGAAAAGTACAAAGACGTTATGAACCAACTGGCAGAAATAGAGAAGAGAGGCAGGTATGTTGTAAGGAGCTGGGTAGGAGCCTAGAGCTCTCCAACTCTTCTCTTTAGCTTTCTCTTCATCTTCTTCCTTCTTTTCTTAAGCCATTTCCAGCGCATTCTTCCGGCTTTCTTCCATTTCCTTGGGATTGACCCCAACAACTCACCTCAAAATATACTCACTATTAACCCGTGCACATTTTATATTTCTTGCGGTCTGCATTTGCCAATAGTGAGGTAAACAATAAAAAGAGTTGGAGGAGAAAGAATGTATATGCAGGCAAAGAGAATTGAAAGCTTCGTAAGGAATAAGGTAGGAGAAGCCAAAGCACGAGGGGTAGTGGTCGGCATCAGCGGAGGGATTGATTCCGCAGTTGTTGCAACACTCTGCACGAGGGCTCTCGGCAGGAAGCGGGTAACCGCCCTCATAATGCCCGAGAGCGAGACCACTGGAGAGAAGGATTTGAAGGATGCAGTGAGGTTAGCAAAGCGTCTTGGCGTGAAATACTACATAATCGATTTCAGCCAGGTTTACAAGGAGTTCAAAACAATACTGCCAACGTTCGCGGAGGGGGCGCGGATACCGAACGGGAACCTGCGAGCCAGGATAAGAATGTGCATCCTTTATTATTTTTCCAACAGCAGGAACCTGCTTGTTGCAGGGACAGGCAACAAAAGCGAGCTGAAGATGGGCTACTTCACGCGCTACGGGGATGGGGGGGTTGATTTCCTTCCAATCGGCGGGTTGTACAAGACCGAGGTGAGAAAGCTTGCCGAGGAGATTGGGATTCACAGGGAGATAACTAGGAAGAAGCCTTCCCCCGGCCTGTGGGAAGGGCAGACTGCTGAGGGGGAACTGGGAGTAAGCTACAGCAAGCTCGACCATATCCTGATGAGAATTGGGAAAAAAAGTGACAGAAATATTGCGAGAGGGCTTGGTTTGAAGGAAAGCAGTATAAGAAAGGTTAGGAAAAGAATAAAATTGATGAAATTCAAATGTGAAATGCCGGAGATTGCATAGAGGGTGATTGATTGAACATTGAGGACAAGGTTTTTCTCGTGAAAAGGAAGCCGACTGAGGAACTGCTGACTGAAGATGAGCTTGTGAAGCTTTTCGAAAAAGAGGAGCATCCCCTGCACTATATCGGGTTTGAGATAAGCGGGATGATGCACATAGGTTCCGCTCTCATGACTGCAATGAAGATTGATGATTTCCTGAAAGCCGGCATAAAGCCTATAGTATGGCTTGCGGATTACCACACCTGGATAAACAAGAAACTAGGGGGCGATTTGAGCTTAATAAGGGAGGTTGCAAGGGGGTATTTCAAGGCAGGCTTCGTCTCCCTTGGCTTGGATGAGTCAAAGGTCAGGTATGAGCTGGCCAGCGAGCATTACGACCAATGGTACTGGGTGAAGGTTATCGAGGTGATGAAAAACGCCAGCATAGACAGGATGCTGAGATGCATTACAATAATGGGCAGGAAGGAGAGCGAGGCTACTGAGGCTGCCACGGTGTTATACCCTGCAATGCAGGCTGCAGACATATTCCACCTCAAGGTTCAGGTTATGCACGGGGGGATGGACCAGAGAAAGGTGCATGTACTCGTGAGGGAAATTGCCGAGAGGATGAAATGGCCCAAACCAGTTGCAGTGCACAACCACCTCTTGATGGGGCTTCAGGGCCCGCAGAAGATGGGCTTTGAGAGCAGCGAGAAGCTTGACACAGAGGTTTCCTCAAAGATGAGCAAGAGCCTGCCGAAAAGCTCCATCTATATCCACGACTCTGAGGAGGAGATAAAGGACAAGATAAACAGGGCATACTGCCCGGAGAAACAGACTGAGGGCAACCCAGTACTAGAGCTCTGCGAGTATGTGGTGATGAGGGACAAATCTCTGCATATTGAGAGGAGCAAGAAATACGGAGGGGATATTGATTACATGCAATTCGAGGAGCTTAAAAAAGCTTATGAGAAAGGTGAGCTGCATCCAACAGACCTGAAGAATGCCGTTGCAAAGGAGCTCTCAGGCATCCTCAAGCCAAGCCGGGAGTATTTCGAGAAGCATCATGAGCTGCTTGATATTTTCAAGGAGGGGAAAATAACCAGGTAGGGCTTGCATTTAAATTTGTTATACTTCAAAATTATTAAATGCTCGAAGCAGTGCTGGATACGAACTTCCTTATGCTTGCTCATCAGTTCAAGATTGATATACTAGGTGGGCTGAGAGAACTCTTAGGGGAATACAAGGCAGTGACATGCAGCGGGGTAATAGGTGAATTGGAGAGAGTTCACTCAGGAAAAGGAAAGGACTCGGCTGCTGCGGGTTATGCTCTCAAGCTTTTGAAGCGCGGAGTGGAGGTAAAGAGGAGCAGCGAGGGTGTTGACGACTGGATACTGAAATACTGCGCAAAAAATGGCGCAGTTGCATGCACAGTTGACAGGGAGCTCATAGGAAGGCTGAAGAAAGAAGGGGTGAAAGCCGTAATATTAAGGGGTAAGGCACGCTTGCAATTCGGATGATATATTAATGTTTCTGAACAAATGGTGATACAATGTACAGCATAATAACTATAAAGAGCACTGTGAGAGTTGAGCCAAAATACTTCTCAAAAAACCTAAAGGAGGCCATAGTGAGCATACTGAGGGAGAGGTACGAGAGGAAGGTTGACAAGGACTTCGGCATAGTGCTCTGCGTATGGAACCCCAGGGATATAAGCGAGGGGAAGATTATACCGGGTGACGGGGCGTCGTACCATGAGATGACTTTTGACATGCTTATTTACAAGCCTGAGCTCAACGAGATATTCGAAGGGGAGGTCACCGAAATAGTGGAGTTCGGCGCATTCGTAAGGATGGGGCCGATTGACGGGCTGGCGCACCTCTCCCAGATAACCAATGATTTCCTGTCATATGACAAGAAGATACCGGCGTTCATAGGCAGGGAGAGCAAGAAGATAATAAAGAAGGGCGATGACGTGCTCGCCAAAATATCTACAGTGAGCATGAAAGGCAGCATCCCTGAAACCAAGATAGGCCTTACAATGAGGCCAGAGGGGCTGGGGAAGCTTGAGTGGATAAAGGAGGAGCCAGTACCCAAAAAGAAGTGATTGATATGGTCGAAAAAGCATGCAAGAACTGCAGGTTTATAGTGAGCGAGGGCGCAAAATGCCCGAACTGCGGCGGGACAGAGCTGACAGACAAGTGGAGCAGCTATCTTATAGTTTTTAATGCTGAAAAATCAGAGCTTGCAAAGAAGATAGACGCGAAGATGCCGGGCAAGTATGCTCTGAGGATAAAAGCTTAAGGTACATTATCTGCTGGGTTTCCTGCTTCCATATTTCTTGTCGTAGGCTTTAACTGACTCCACTATTATCTTCTTGGCCGCGGCAGCGTTCTTCCAGCCTATCATCTTCACTGATTTTCCTTCGAGGTCTTTGTACACTTGAAAGAAGTGCATAATTTCCTTGAGCAGATGCTCATCCAAGTCTGATATATCCGCATGGTGTTTGAACCTGGGGTCATCATTAGAAACGCACAGTATCTTGTCATCTATCTTGCCGACATCATTCATTCTAAGCAACCCCACGGGCCTCACTTTTAAGAGTATGCCGGGGTGTGTGGGGTTTGTGACAAGCACAAGAGCATCAAGTGGGTCACCATCCTTAGAAAGCGTTCGTGGTATAAGACCATAATCCCCGGGGTAGTGGAAAGGTGAGAATAGCACCCTGTCCAGTCTTATTATATTAAGCCTTTTGTCATACTCGTACTTATTCTGGGAACCCTTGGGTATCTCGACTATCACATTGAGTATATTGGGGATGTCATCCCCTGCTTCTATATCATGCCAGAGACTCATCTAACCACCTGGAATTCTTTATATTAGCAATCCAATCTTTATAAATATATAAGCGGAACCATATACCGCCTCTGGAGGTGCGTTCTTCAGGTACCAGCCAATCCGCGCCAATATCACTTTGTATAAATTCCACTTTAACCATACTTGTACACCATCACTTCAGTTTTCAACCTTTTCAGGAGAGCTCGTCCTCAGTCTGCTCAGCACCAGGAGCTTCTCTACGTCAATCTCGCTTATCGCTCCGATAAGCTCTCCGTCAAATATAACAGGCAGCAAAGATACGTCTTCTGATTTCATTTTCTTCCAAGCATCCAGAATCGGCTCGTCCATCCTGCACAGCGGTGCAGGCTGGGCTACATCCACAGCTCGTATCTTGCCCCATTTACTCCTCTCAATTCCCAGAAGATGCCTGTAGCTAAGAAGTCTCAAAGGACTGCCTGACATTATAACTACCGGAGAGCGTGTCGCATACATCACTGAGGATGCGTCTCTCAATGTTGAATGCGGGCCTATGGAAAATGTTGAGAAGCTCATGGCATCCCTGACAAAAAGGCCTTTCGCGGATTCCTTGAGCACCGCAATGCTGAGCTCGGCCTGAGAGCCCAAGTAGATAACAGCGGATATCAGGGAGTTCCATATAAGAAAACTGAAGTCATCCTGCGCAAGTCCTATTATTAATGACAGCAGTAGCAGGAGTAGGGCAATAAACCTGCTGAGTCCCACGGCCTCAACCGTTGCCCTCAGATGGCCAACCTTCTTCTCTCTCCAGCTCCTCCAGACCCTCCCGCCGTCAAGAGGTATGGCAGGCAGCAGGTTGAAGACCCCCAGCACAAGGTTAATCTGTATGATAATCCAAAGGAACTCGCTTATTGCCGCATTATTTACTATGATGTCAAGGAGCAGGGCCAGTATGATAACCACGAAATTGAAGAGAGGCCCTGCCAGGGCAAGCTTGAACTCGACATCTGGCGATACGGCCACGTCGTCTATTGTAGCCATGCCGCCTATCGGAAAGAGAGTTATTTTCCTGACCTCAACTCCATTCTTTATTGCAACGTAGGAGTGGGACAGCTCATGCAACACAACAAACATGAAGATGAAGAGGATATAGAGGGCGGCGTCAATCCCCTGTGCAGCAAATATGAGCAGAAGCAGAAGCAGCAGACTCCAGTGCAGCTCAATCTCTATTCCCATGACTTTGAAACTTGGTGAAAACGCCATGGCTATGCTTTTGGATGAGAATTAATAAAAGTCTAATAGGGGCATAGTATGCTTATGGAGGATTTGAAATTCGTCTGCAATGAACCAGCTGTGTTATACAAGGAGATGCTCATCGTTGCTGATTTGCACCTAGGCATGGAGAGGAGCATCTTTGGAAGCGCTGTGGAGATGAATGTTTTTGGCAGGACGATGGACAGGCTGCTGCAACTTGTTGATGAAACAAACTGCAATGAGCTTGTTCTACTTGGAGATGTGAAGCACGATATACCGAACATGGAGTTCCCTGAGAGAGAGAAGCTCGGCAGGTTTCTTAGGGAGTTGAATGAAAGGGTTAAAGTGTCTATAGTGATGGGAAACCATGATGGGGGCTTGAGAGAAATCGCAGAAGGGATTGAAATTCATGGCGCAACAGGAGTGAGGAGAGGAAACATCTCTCTCAGCCACGGGCATGCCTGGCCTTCCGAGAGCATGATGGGGGCAGACTGGCTTGTGCTAGCACACAACCACCCTTGTGTGGAGCTCACGGACAAGCTGGGCTACAGGAGCATTCAGAGGGTTTGGGTGGTTGGGAAGCTTGATGCTGGCAAGGTGGAGAAGAAATATGCAGGTTTCAACAGCAGGATGAAAGTTGTGGTAATGCCGGCATTCAGCGAGCTTGTTGGGGGGATGGTCTTCAACGCTGTAAAAAAGAGAGATTTGCTCGGACCGCTCTTCAGAAATGAAATGTTTAAATTGGGTGGTGCAGAAACATTTCTACTGAATGGAATAAGCCTTGGTATAATTAACGATATAAAACAGAGGTGATATGATGGGACGAGGAAGAGACCAGATGGTTAACTGCGGGGCGTGCGGCAGGAGGCTCCCAAGGGGGAAGGCCGTCACCTATGAGAGGTCCATGGTTTTCAGCACTGATTTGAAAACTGCGGATGATGTGAAGCTTATGGAGAGGAGGAAGTTCTACTACTGCCCGAGCTGTGGAAAGAGCTTGGGGATATACGAGAAGAAAAGGAAGAGGGCAATGGCCAAGTACAACAGGTGAGCTGAGTTGGCTGAGTGCGTAAACCACCCTGGAAAGGAAGGCATCTACAGATGCACGAGATGCAGGAAGCACTTCTGTTTAGCGTGCGTCGAGTTGATAGATGACAAGGCTTACTGCTATGACTGCCTGAAAGAAATAGTGAAAGAAGTGAGAGAGGAAACTAGAAAATCGTTGACAATGAGTATTTTGGTGGCCAGCCTCTTAGCCCTGCTGTTGACAATCGTCAGCTTGCATGATTCCTACGGGCTGCTGGCGTATATACCAATGTATATCTACAAGGCATCTTTTGGCTCTGGCGGACCATTTGACAATGCAATGCTCTCTGAAGCACCTTCTCTCATCATTGGGCTGGCTTTTCTGGCCCTGAGCTCCGGGCTTGCGACAACAAAGAAGTGGTCGTACAGGTATGGCATTGTCGTATGCGTCATCACTTTTATCCTTGAGCTGACGAAGGCACTGAATATTCCTGGCGGCATGGAGTATTTCGAAAACAACCTGATGAGCAATGTAAGCGTATTCTACGGGATTATGATTATGGGGCCGCTCCTGGTGCTGATTGCAATATTTGGAAACAGAAGGGAGCTTACTGGGTGGTAGTCACTCCAGGATATTCTTCTCAATAATGCTCTTGACCTTGGCTGGCGAGTAGGCGAGCTTCACAAGCCTCGTGTGCCCCCGCATGCCCTTCCCGGATTCAACGGTGTTTATCAGCCCCAGCATCTCAAGCTCGTTCAGGTATTCCCTGTACCAGCGGGAGCTTCTCGCTTCCTTCTTGAAATTCCTGGAATTCTTTAGGTAGGTTTCATAGACCTCTCCTGAGAGCAGGTAGTTGTCTGTGTTTCCATTTAGCTTTGAATAGCGCCCTCCGTCCATGGAGAGAGTCGCTATGGAGTAGAGCACTATCTGCTGGTGCTGGGGCAGGGTGCTTATAGCCTCTATGGAGACATCCTCGTCAACCGATTTCCTTGCCGCGGTCACATGCCTCTCTGATATGACTACAGTTCCTTCCTCATCAACTATCTCGCCAGCCCTCAGTAGGAGCTTGAGGGCATAGCGCGCATCCCCGTTGTCCTGCGCAGACATTGCCGATGCAAGGTTTATTGCAGAGTCATCAACAGCCCCATCGGAGAAGCCCAGCTTCACCCTCTGCTCCAGTATTGATTTAAGCTGTGTCGATGTATAAGGCGGAAATACAATTTCGGTTTCATATAGAGTGCTCTTGCTCCTGGGGTCCAGCCTGTCCTTGAATGACAGCCTGTTTGAAATCCCAATCAGCGACATGCCGCCTTTCTTCAGGTCGTCATTTGCCCTAGTGAGGGTGTATATCAAGTCATCCAAATCCCTCACCATGTCAACCTCATCAAGCACTATTACCATGTTTATTGCATTAGCATCCAGCAGGTCAATCATCTTCTCGTAGAAGAAGGAAAGTCCGTATCCTGTCTTGGCGTAATCGGGAAGGTTGTCCTTCATGAGCTTGTGGAAGACCCTGTAGCGCGTGTTGTATATCCTGCAGTTCACATAGCACATCCTTGCCGTGCCGCTCTTCATCTCCTCAAACCTTTCCATAACGTATTTCACGCACGATGTTTTCCCAGTTCCTGTCTTGCCGTATATGAACATGCTCCTTGGCTTCTCCCCTTTCAGCGCTGGAGAAATTGCAGACATGACTGTGCTTATCTCCTTCTCCCTGTGAGGAAGCGTGGATGGTATGTAGTGCGGAGAGAGCGTATTCCTGTCTCTAAAGATGCTGCTCCGCGAGAGTATATCCTGAAAGGAGCTTAACAAATAACCACCGTATAAGTTCACCACGAAGGAATAGTAGTTTTAGGTGAAAAGGTTATTAAGCTTTACTGGTTCGACGTTCAACAAAGTTTCGCGAGAGCCCACTGGAAAAGCTTGAGCGCGCACCATCAATTGTAGGTGAGAAGGCTTTGCACATAAATTAAGCCTTTTCAATTTCTTTGATTGAATTTATGTGCAAGAAACCGAGTTTATGTGCAGACCCTAATTTATGTGCAAAGCCAGGTGAGAAGAAAAGTATTTAAACCCCCTAATGAAAAGTTAAACTATTATATTCAAAAGAGGTGGAAATATGGGGATACTTCAGAAGTTGTCCAAGGTGCTGGGGATAAGCAAGGACATGGACATCGAGGAGTACATGGACACCGTGGAGCTTGAGAATGTGGACGTGCTTCACGAGGCTGCAGATTTCTATGTGAAACCAGTGGCCCTTGAGAGCGAGGAGGATGTTAAGGTAATTGAGAATGAGCTGAGGCAGAGGAACATAATACTGCTGAATGTTGCTCCGATGTCAAGGAACACTGCAAAGCTGAAGGCGATTGTCTCAAACATGAAGAGCTTTGTGGTGAAGATTGACGGCGACATAGCCAGGATAGACAACGACAAGAGTCTTCTCACACCTGCAAAAGTGAAGATTGTCAAGTCAAGGAAGAAAGCCTAGATTTTCTTTATTTTCAACTTCTTTCTTATTCTCTGCAGCACGCACAATATAGCAGCAGCTTCAACATCAGAGACAAGAGACCTACCGATTACCCTTTTGAAGGACAGCTTTATCTTCTCGGGGCTCCTGAGCTGCGGCGAGAAGTAATCAACAATGCTGTTGAAGCAGTTGATGAGCATCTCCTTCTCCTCACCGCTTGCCTGGATTATCATGTTCTGCTCCTTGTTCGAGGAGAGCTCATAGAGGACAATTGCAAGCGCATGGGAGAGGTTGAGCACTGGATAATCCTCGTCTGCGGGTATTGTGACAAGGAAATCGCACTTCTTAATCTCCTCCTGGTTCAAGCCGGTGCCCTCCCTGCCGAAGAGAATGGCAAACCTGCCGTCAAGCTTTCCCATATCAGCTGCGAATTTTGCAGGCGTGACAGGGTTGCGTATGATATTCCTGCCCCTGCCAACTATGCCGGTTGTCCCAACAACAAAGTTGCAGCCTCGCAGCGCATCCTCCAGGCGAGGAACTACCTTGGCTTTCTGCAGCAGATGCGAGGCATGCTTTGCAAACATTTTTGCATTGAACCCAATCTCTACCTTTGGGTTGACTAGGTAAAGCTCCCAAAAGCCGAAATTTGCCATAACGCGAGCGACATGCCCTATGTTTATCTCGTACTCCGGCTCTACCAGAACAATTCTAACTGACCTTTGAATCTGTTTGGTTTTTCTGCTCTTCATTTTCTGCCTCTTCATCCTCCTTAATCTCTTCATCAACTTCTTCCACCTCCTCCTTCAGCCCTGGGAGAACCTTCCT